>JAYBEF010000063.1:0-49494 GCA_037277825.1 Collinsella sp. | reverse complement strand
CGATTACGAAGCCCTGATAGAACTTGCCCGAGGTTCGATATGCCTCACCTTTGGGGTCGATGCGCGGCACCACGCAGAACATTGCGAGAAGCGCCAGAGGCAGCACGCCGAGCGCGGAGGCCATCCAGCTAGGACCCCAACCATCGACGGCACCGTTCGCGCCCCAGTGCATGGGAATCTGTGCAGGCAAGCTCGGCATCACCATGAGGTGCGCTACGACATTGGCGACGCACAGAACAACCAGCGCAATCCACACGCGCGACGATACCCCCGTGGGGTGAATGCCCTTGTTTTCGTTATTCATCCTTATCACCTTCCGTGTTTGTAAAGCCCATAAACCAACCGATCAAGTCCTGCATGACGGTGGTGTTTAAGCTGTAAACGATGTTTTGGCCATGACGTTCATCGGTCACCAACCCGGCGTTTTTGAGCGTCGCCAAGTGATGGCTCAGCGACGGCTTACTGATATCGAAATGCTCGGCAAGCTCCCCCGCCGTGCAATTGCCCTCGCGCAGCAACTCCAAAATGCGCCGTCGCGTTGGATCGGCCAGCGCTTTAAAACCCTCTCCCGGCATAAGACCTCCTCTCATCATCTCTCATGACGTGCACACTATACTCTGTATTTAGATGTTTGTCTAACTATCTAACCGCAATACTTCAAACCACATCAAAGTAAACGCCATCGCAGCCTATGGGCGATTACCTATAATGGCGATAGCTAAAACACGACCCGCTTCCCCATCGGAGGATGTCTATGACCGAAACCGCAGCCGCAATTTCCAACGAGACGCGCGACACCAAGCTCGCGATCATTATGGGGCGCGAGGCGCTCGATAAACTCGCCAGCTCCACAGTGCTGGTGCTCGGCTGCGGAGGCGTGGGCTCCAACTGCTGCGAGGCACTCGCCCGCGGCGGCATCGGTCATTTCGTCATTCTGGACAAGGACATCATCGCGCCCAGCAATATCAATCGCCAGGCCATCGCCTTTTACAGCACCGTCGGCAAGCGCAAGGTGGACGTGATGGAAGCCATGATTCGCGATATCAATCCCGCCGCCACCGTTATCAAGCGCACCGAATACCTGCTGAGCGACAACATCGACGAGTTTTTCGCGAGCGTTTTGGAGCAGACGGGTGGCAAGCTCGACTACGTCGTCGACGCCATCGACACCATCTCGGCCAAGCTCACCATTGCCAAATATGCTCAGGACCAGGGCATTCGTTTGGTTAGCTCCATGGGCGGGGCCAACAAGCTCCATCCCGAGTGCCTCCGCTTTGCCGACATTTTCGATACGGTACGTGACCCCATGAGCCGCATCATGCGCAAAGAATGTAAGAAGCGCGGCATCAAGAGCCTACATGTACTGTTTAGCTGCGAAGAATCGGTTAAGACACAGCCCCGCGACCCTTCCAATATCCACGAGCGCACCGAGTTGGGCACCGCCAGTTTTATGCCGCCCATCATGGGCCAGATGATTGCCGGCGAGGTTATCCGCCAGATCAGTGGCCGCGGCACCGAGCGCGTGCGCGCCGATGGCCAGCGCCTGGACTAGCGGAGCGCGCCGAGATGGAGCCCCGGTTATTTGATGCACACTGCCATCTTGATTTGATGACTTACCCGAATGCCGTTGCCGACGAAACCGCGGCTATAGGGCTGGGGGTCTTTGATTGCGGGGTCGACCCACGCGACTTCGCGGCAGCAAAAAAGCGTGCCAGCCGCTACCCAAACATTATCGCGGGCGTCGGCCTCCATCCCTGGTGGCTCGCCGACGGCCGCTGCGGTCCTGCCGAAGTCAATCTGCTTTGCGAAGTTACCGCCCAAGAGCGCTACATCGGCGAGGTGGGACTCGACTTTTCCGCGCGCTTTGCCGGAAGTGAGCCGCTACAAATGCAGGCACTTGACCGGCTCTGCGATACTCTCGTGCAGCGTCCTCTTGCCGGGCGCGTGATATCAATTCACGCCGTTCGTTCGGCAGGAACCGTGCTGGACGTGCTCGAATCGCATGGACTACTCATCCCAAACCCCGACTCCCCCGTTATCATCTTCCACTGGTTTAGCGGTACTTCGGACGAACTCGTCCGCGCGCGTAATGCGGGCTGCTATTTTTCCGTCAACGAACGCATGCTCGCGTCTAAACGAGGACGCGAATACGCACGACAGATTCCACTCGATCGTTTACTGCTCGAAACCGATGCACCGGCGGAGGCAAACGCAGAAACAAGCGCGCAGTCGCTCATCAGATCACTCATAAGGACCTCAGAACGCATCGCCTCACCCAAAAACTGTGCCGCAAAGCACATCGAGTCGGAGGTTTTAGCGAATGCACACTCTGTTTTTAGCCTTCGCTGACCCCTGTGGTCAAAAAACGTCAAATATGAGTACTGCTAGCGAAATGGATACATTACTTTGAGCTTTACGACCACCAGAATAATCTACGATTGTCCATTAACTAACACTTTTACAGTCATTCCTCCTGCATTTTCGCAAGTTTAAACCCCTCCAAACGCTTAAATCACGTCTGAAGGGGTCAATTATGCTGCGACTAAATTAGTCACAGTACTCATATTTGGCATTTTTTGACCACCGAGTCACAGGGAGGCGCTAATGCAGCTCCCTGAGCCCGCTCGGCTATTCGCAAATCGGCGCTCCATGGCCCCAAGAGCCTTCCATGCCGCATACGGTCGAGGCAAACCCCGCCGCAAAGTCGAGTGCGCGCTCGATGGCCTCGGCGCCATCCTCGCCACGCTTGACAGAATCGAGATAGCACATCAGGAACGAGGTAAGGAACGAGTCACCCGCCCCCATGGTGTCCTTCATGTCTGCCACGGGTTTGGCATGCTGCCGATAGTAACGCTCGCCGTCATAGGCAATACAGCCCTCAGCGCCAGCCGTGGCCGATACAAAACGCGGACCCAGGCTCTTCACCCATGCCAGGCGCTCGCGAATCTCATCCTCGCTCGCGGCGTCTGCCGCGCTAAAGAATGCGAAGTCAACGTAGGGAGCAATCTGCTCGTAGTACTCGTCGGTCGAATCGTCCGAGAAGTCAAACGAAACGGTAATACCCGCTGCCTTCAGCTTAGGCAGCTCGAGCTCGGTAAAGCAGTAGTTACCCGAATGGACCACATCAAACTGTTTCATATACGCCAAATCAAAACGATCGAGCACATAGCGCGCATCACCACGGATGCCACCCTCATTGGAGCCAAGGAAAACACGGTCGCCGTTAACGACGGTCACGCGCGCAGCACCATTCTCACCGATGAGCTGCTTGCATTTGGCTAGTTCAACGTCCTCATCCTCAAGACTCGCAATCACATGCCCGGCAGCAGCATCATTGCCAAAGATGCCCATATACGCGGAGCGCGCGGCTCCGCATTTCTTGGCATACACGGCAAAGTTCACCGCATTGCCACCCGGATACATAGTGTGGATATGCTCGTAGCGGTCGACGACGTTGTCGCCAAACCCAAGAGCATTAACGTTGAATGTCATAGCACCGCCCCTCTCTTGTGCCAACGGAACCATTGTTGTGACAACGGTACCGCCCAGGATCTACGCGAGTTCCAGCAGGTCCGGCAGCCGATCGATGATCTTGTCCGCGGCATCCTGGCTAAAGCCAAAGCGCTCCTCGCGCTTGGCGATTACCGTCAGACCGGCACGCTTACCTGCGGTAATGCCATACAGAGAGTCCTCCACACAGCAACAGCGATCCGCGGGCAATCCCAAACGATCTATAGCATGCAGATAGATATCAGGATCGGGCTTGCTGCGCTTGAACTGCTCGCCCGAGACCAAAAACTCAAAGTAATCACGAATGCCACAGGTACCCAGCACCTCTTCGATATTGTTGAGAGGAGACGACGATGCCAGCGCAACGCGAACCCCACGTTCTTTCAGCCCCGCCAGCGTCTCGGCAACGCCGGGGTTGAGCAGTTTTCTATAGTCGCAGGAATACGCGCTCGCCCATACCTCATAGCGTGCCTCGGCAGCCTCGACGCTGAGCTTGCCCAAACCCGCACGCTCATGCCAATCGACGAGCACCTGCTGAAAATCACGGTGCGATGAACCAACAATCGCATTAAGCTCGTCGCGCGTCACAGAAATCTGCAGGTAATCGATAAACTTCTCGAGTTCCTTTTGATAGTAAAACTCGGTGTCGACCAAAACGCCGTCCATGTCAAAGATAACGGCGTCAAACGGAAATGCGGACACGGCACCCTCCCTAACAAAAGGACGCCCGCGAGCAGGCGCCCGAACCATGCATTAATCGGCGATTCTAACCCAGCAGCTTATCCAGCGCCACCGCAATGCCGTCTTCGTTGTTATTGGCGGTCACCATCTGGGCCACGGCCTTAACCTCGTCGACCGCGTTGCCCATGGCAACACCAGTGCCGGCCCACTCAATCATGGACTTGTCGTTCTGGCCGTCACCAAACGATACGACCTCGCTGGCATCGATACCCAACTTGGACAGGGAGCCCTCGAGCGCGCGAGCCTTATCGATGCCGGGCGCCGTAAACTCAAAGTACCAGTCGGCCGTAAACATACCCGAAAGCGTCTGAGTAAAGGGCGCGTACATCTCCTCGTAATGCGCTTGCAGATAGGCCGGGTCTCCCGCGGTGAGCAATTTGTCCACCGGATAGGCATCTACAACCTCATGGAGGCTCTCGACCTCACGGATCTTAAGGTCGCACGCATCGCGCTCGTATTTGACGATATTCTTCTGCGAACCGTCCGGCAGTGTGATCATGCAGCGATACGAGTCCACGACGTGCAGGTCCCGACCGAGCGAGATCATGGGAATCACGTCAAAGTTGCGCAGGTGATCGAGCAGACGATGCAATTCGTCGACCGGCATGGCCTGGTCAAACAGTACCTCGTCGGTCTGGGCATCGACTACGTGTGCACCGTTAAAGGCCACGAGCAGGCCATCATGATTGTGTAGGTCGAGCTCCTGACCAAGGGCGCGAAGGCCCCATGCAGGACGGCCCGAAGCCAGAATGAGCTTGATGCCCGATTCCTGTGCCGCGAGCAGCTTCTCGCGCGTACGCGGGCTGATGACCTTTTGGTCGTTGGTAAGCGTACCGTCGATATCCATTGCGATGGCTTTGATTGCCATATATGCCTCCCTGTCATTGAACAGCCTTGTCTGAGCCATCATACAGAACACCCGCGGCGGCGCTGTTTGCAACGGGAAAAATGTCATATTGTCCCGAACATGAACGGCGCGTGGTCGTAAAGCTTTATCGCTCAGGTCAAATACGTCTGCTAGCGACGCTCATCCGTCGGTGCGCCCTCGACGATCGCGATGCCCGCCGATGCACCCAACGCGCTGGCGCCGGCCTCGATGAATGCGCAAGCCTCTTCATAATTATGGATACCGCCCGCAGCCTTGATTGCCACGGCATCGCCGAGCACCTCGTGCATCAGCCGCACGTCCTCGAGCTTAGCACCGCCATAGCTTCTGCCGGTCGATGTCTTAAGGAATCCCGGCTTAGCCTCCAGCGCAATCTCACAGACGCGACGCTTGGCGACATCGTCGCCGTCCAGCTTGCACATCTCGACAATCACCTTGTCAGTGATGCCATGCGCGCGACAAAAATCAGCAATGGCAGTCATCTCGCGCTCGATGGCAACAAAATCGCGGTCCTCGACCGACTCCTGATTCAAAACGTAGTCAATCTCGGTAAAGCCGCGCGCAGCGTATTCCTCAAACCTCGCAAGCTTCTCCTCAAGCGTCATAGTGCCCTGAGGAAAGTCGATAGCGCCGGCAAGGATGATGTCAGAGTCCTCGAGCATGGCGCGACCCGTCTCGTACTCCTGCAGGTTCGCAAATACGCAGCGGAAGTTGTACCTTAACGCCTTCTCGACATACTGCTCAAACGTGTCCTCGGGGGCATCGATATAGTCGATGTATTTATTGATGGGTTTGGCAAACGTCATGCTGGGCCTCCTTGTTCAGGACCGACAACCAATCCGTGGGTTCACGCGAAAAACCACGTTCAATGTACGCCCGATACGCAAGGGCAGCGTCCTCATTCCGACAAGCGGTATGAAATTAGCCTTAAAAGTATATTCATGGACAGCGAATGGCGCCGCACGCGGATGCCGACAGCAAGACATCTCCCCCTCTCAATACACCCTCATGCCCATTCAAAATAGCAAGGGGCCCGTATCCCAACGGATACGGGCCCCTTTCGGCCATGACCTATCTCAGCAACAAAGACTACTTGCGGTGAGCGCGGTAGAACTCGATTGCACCATCTTATCCGCGCCGGGGCACGTTCGCATAGCGTGGCGCGTGACGGTTGCAAAACCACCCCATTTGAAACAAACGCAAAAAAGTACTTGCAAAGACACGTTCCGACATATAAGTTGATAAAAGACCGCCGTTGCGGTTTTAAGTAGATCGAGCATATGAAGTTTCAGTTTTTAGCGTGTAAGAGAAAGAAGATCGGCAAAGTACAACCCCAAACGCAATGACAACTTAATGAGGTAACTGCCACATGTGAGGCACCCAGGGCATTGCTGTCTCGATTTTGAGCACGATGCCTTCCGCCTTGCATGGGCCGTTCCATCCCGCCCCTGCAGCAACTGCCTCACGGGCTCATTGAAAACCGCATAGCACCCCAACGTCAGCACATCACCCACGGCAAGCACATCACTCACGACAACCAACACATCAACAAACAGCACGAACATCAACCGATTGGAGAAGCTATGACAAACCACCACGCTGAAGACGGCGATAAGAAAAGCATTTTGGATGCCCGCATTGAGCGAGCATATGCAAACGAATATGACGCCGCCTTTGCCGCCGCGACCATCAAGAACTACGCGTCGCTACCGCTCGCGACGATCTTGGCCGACCACCCTCAACTGCTGAAGCGCTGCACAAGGATCATGGGCGACCCCGACATTCGCAAGCTGACAGACCCCTATGCCCCAAAACGCGACAACGATTCGTACGTTCTTACCGTAGGCTGCCTAGCCCATATGCTTACGGCGCTCGACACGAAACTCAAGCTCGAATGGGAACCCGACGAGCGTCATGAACTCGAAAGCAAGCGGAACACCCTGCGCACCGCACTGTTCCTTCCGTTGGACGGCCTCAAGCGCTGCACCGTCGAGCTCAATACACAGGCGCGGCAAAAGCCCGGGACCACGGGGCAGAAAACTCCAAGACCCCATGCGGCCATCGTCGACCGCAACCGATATAACCGCATGACCGCGCACTTTTCCGCCGAGGGAGCAGCCATAAGGACGCTGATCGACCTACTGTGCCTCCTGAGCATCAACGAGCTATTTGAGGGCTATCTCGCCCTTGTTCCCGCGACGGCACCCAAGTCGGTAGCAAAGATCATCGAGACCTGCAGACGCCAGTTTGAGCGCCATCGCAATGGCAGTGAGATGAGCGCCAGCATCGCGCAGTACTACGCGGCTCATTACAAAAATGACGGATGTGCCCCTGTCGAGCATCAGCTGCGGCTCGCCTACACCACGCCCGTCGCAACGCTCCATCGCTTTGGAGCCCTTGGCGCTTGCGAGCCGCACGAACAGGCAGCCTGCCCCACAACCGAGCTCGATCTCAGGCTCGGACGAACCCTGTAGCCCGCCAGCCCCTCCGCGGGCAACAATCCTATTCCACAACACAACCAACAGAAAGGAGTCCTCATGGACACCAATCACTCCCCCATCATCAGCCCCCTCACCATGCGTGAATCCGCCCGAGGTATCACGCTCACCAGCATTTACGATGAGATGCTCGCCCGTCGCGAGCTCTCCGTCATGGGAAACATCGAAACCCCGATGGCCCACGACCTATGCCAGCAGATCCGCCTGCTCGATGCCACCGACCCCAGCCGCCCCATCACCATATTTGTCGCCAGCGCCGGCGGAAGCGTGCGATCGGGTCTCGCGATCTATGACGCCATGCGCCTCGCATCGTGCCCCATCCGCACCGTCTGCCTGGAATTCGCCGCGTCCATGGGCGCCGTGATCTTTATGGGCGGCGACGATCGCCGTATGGCGCCCCATGCAGAGCTCATGATTCACGACCCGCTGATCCCCCAGGGGGCAGGCGGCTCGGCACTTGCGCTGCAGCAAACCAGCCGGCGTCTCATGCAGACCCGCAAGACCCTCACGCAAATCCTCTCGGACCGCAGCGGCCTCACGCCCAAGCGCATCCAGTCCCTCACTGCAAAAGACACCTACCTTTCGGCCAAGCGCGCCGTCGAGCTCGGCTTTGCCCACGAAATCCTCTCGACCACCAAGGAGGTCGCCCATGTCTAACCTCGCCAGCCGCCTCGCCGCATCTGAGTCCGCATCGTCCACCATCCTCGCCAAGGATCGAACGCTTTCCTGCGACACCCGCCAAACGGGACTCAACAACAACGCACTTGTAATCGGCCCCTCGGGAGCCGGCAAGACCCGAAACGTCCTCAAGCCCAACCTGCTGCAAATGAACGCAAGCTACATCGTGCTCGACACCAAAGGCACGCTCTGTCGCGAAGTGGGACCCGTGCTGGCAGCCCACGGTTACCGCGTGCAATGCCTCAACTTCGCCGACCTCAACACCGTCCCGGCCCTTGCGCCCGGCATCGAGCGCTGCGGCTACAACCCCCTGAGGCACATTCGCCGCAAGGCGGACGGCAGGCCCAACCAGCAGGACATCCTCTCGGTGGCAAAGGCCATCTGCCCCATCGAGGACAACAACCAGCCTTTTTGGGATCATGCGGCGGCAAACCTGCTGTCGTGTCTTATCGCCTACGTCACCGAACAGCTACCCGCCGACGAGCAGACGATCAGCTCGGTCATCAAGCTGATCGAGCACCTGCAGGACGGTGCCACGGCCCGATTGTTTGACGATCTGATCACGACCGACCCCCAAAGCTATGCCCTCTCGCTATGGCGGCGCTACGCCATTACGCAAAATGCCGAGCGCATGCACGCGAGCATCGTCGGCATCCTTGCCGAAAAGGTCATGTGTCTGGGATTCGACGGTGCGGCACAGCTCTATCGTGAGTGCCATCAGGTGGACTTCGCTTCCATGGGACACACCCCCTGCGCCCTGTTTGTAACCGTAAGCGATATTGACCGCAATCTCGATCCGCTGACCGGCCTCTTTATTACGCAGGCGTTTATGGGCCTCATTCGCGAAGCCGATAGGCAGCCCGACGGCAGCCTGCCCGTGCCCGTGCGCTTTATGCTCGATGACTTCGCAAATCTGCAGATCCCCCAGATCGACAACGTGCTCTCGATTATCCGAAGCCGCAACATCTGGGCAACGCTGCTATTGCAGTCGACCAACCAGCTCGATGCGCTCTACGGCGGGGCGCGAGCTCGCTCCATCATGGGCAACTGCGACACGCATCTGGTGCTGGCGTTCCAGGATCCCGAGAGCGCCCGGGTGTTTTCCGACCGCGCCGACGCACTGCCCAGCACGCTCATGGCGACGCCGATCGATCGCTCGTGGCTCTTTGTACGCGGTCGCACTCCCGAACAGGTCGAGCGCTTTAGGCTCGAAGACCATCCGCTCTACGGGGAGCTGCCCGAGGCGCAGCGAGGCCATGCGGAGGCCGAGATCTAGGCGCAGGGTTCTCGCAGCGCGCGGCGCCCCGGCGATGTTCCACAAAGGCCGTGCGCCCCGGGACCACGGCAAAGCAAAGGGGCCCGCATCCGATAGGATACGGGCCCCTGACTATAAGGCGCGATGCGTTAACAGCAGCGACTACTTGCGATGCGCGCGATAGAACTCGATGAGCGCCTGGGTCGAAGCGTCCTGCTCGGCCTTGGCGGCATCGTCGTGGAAGGCAGGGGTGATCTGCTTGGCAAGCTGCTTGCCCAACTCGACGCCCCACTGGTCGTAGGAATCGATGCCCCAGACCGTACCCTCGACAAACGTGATGTGCTCGTACAGGGCGATGAGCTCGCCGAGCGCGAACGGGGTCAGCGTGTCGCCGAAGATCGAGGTCGTCGGACGGTTACCCTCAAAGCAGCGGGCGGGGACAATCTGCTCGGGCGTGCCCTCGGCGCGGACCTCGTCGGCCGTCTTACCAAAGGCGAGCGCCTTGGTCTGGGCCAGGAAGTTGCCCAGGAACAGCTCATGCACGTCCTGGCCGCTATCGGTCGCAGGGTTGGCGGTATTGGCGAAGGCGATGAAATCGGCCGGAACCACCACGGTGCCCTGGTGCAGCAGCTGGTAGAAGGCATGCTGGCCGTTGGTGCCGGGCTCGCCCCAGAAGATCTCACCGGTGTCGGAGGTCACGGCGCTGCCGTCCCAACGGACATGCTTGCCGTTGGACTCCATGGTGAGCTGCTGCAGGTAGGCCGGGAAGCGGTGCAGGTACTGGCAGTACGGCAGCACGGCGTGGCTCTTGGAACCGAAGAAGTTGACGTACCAGACGTTGAGCAGGCCCATCAGCGCGACGGCATTGTTCTCGAGCGGGGTGTTGCAGAAGTACTCGTCGATGGCGTGGAAGCCCTCGAGGAACTGCTGGAAGCGCTCGGGGCCGAGCACGACGATCAGCGACAGGCCCACGGCGGAGTCAACGGAATAGCGGCCGCCAACCCAGTTCCAGAAACCGAAGGCGTTGGCGGGGTCGATACCGAAGGCTTCGACCTTCTCGAGTGCGGTGGAAACGGCGACGAAGTGCTTTGCCACGGCCTCGGCGTTCTGCTCATCGGAGCCGTCGATGGCGCCCTGAGCCTTGAGCTGCTCGAGCATCCAGGTCTTGACCTCGCGGGCGTTGGTGAGGGTCTCGAGCGTGGTGAAGGTCTTGGAGACGATGATCACGAGCGTGGTCTCGGGATCCAAGCCCTTGAGCTTCTCGGCCTGGTCGTTGGGGTCGATGTTGGAGATGTAGCGGCAGTCGATACCGGCGTCGGCATAGGGACGCAGAGCCTCGTAAGCCATGACCGGGCCCAAATCGGAGCCGCCGATGCCGATGGACACCAGGTGCTCGATCTTTTTGCCGGTAACACCCTTCCACTCACCGGAGCGCACGCGCTCGGCGAAGGCATACATGCGGTCCAGGACCTCGTGCACGTCGGCGACGACGTCCTGGCCGTCGACGATGAGCTGGCCCTTCTCGCTTGCCGGGCGGCGCAGCGCGGTGTGCAGGACGGCGCGGTCCTCGGTGGTGTTGATGTGCTCGCCGGAGAACATGGCGTCGCGGCGCTCCTCGAGCTTCACCTCGCGGGCAAGATCGCACAGCAGCTTGACGGTCTCATCGGTCACCAGGTTCTTCGAAAGATCGAAGTGCAGGTCACCGGCGTCAAAGCTCAGCTTGTTCACGCGGTCGGCGTCAGCAGCGAACCAGGCCTTGAGGTCGATACCATCGGCCTCAAGCTTCTCCTGATGAGCCTCGAGTGCCTTCCAAGCGGCAGTCGACGTAGCATCGATAGGTGCGGCAACAGTTGCCATAGAGTCCTCCTCAGCATACGGGCGCACGCCTCCATGCGCCCGGACATTCAGATGCCACTATTCTAGCGCAGGTCAAGACTACAATCAGCGAGCGTTGCCAATCGGCCCCCAAACGGCAACCGATTAAAAAGGGACAGGCTTATTTTGGCAGGTCAAACGCTTTACCAACCAAAAATAACCCGTCCTTTTATGGCAAATATTAGGCCGCGGCGCAGATGCTACCGAGCAACTCACGCAGAGGAGACCCGATGCCCTCCAGCAGTTCGGGCGCGATAATGGCAAAAACGGGAACCTCACCGGTGCCCACGACAGCAGGCGCCTTGCCCTCCGAGAGAATGCATCCATAAGGGACAAAACCGTCTTCGCCGGCATCGAGCGCCGCCATGCGACGCGCGAGCTCGCGCGCAAAGCCAGCAGTATCGGCATCGCCAATCGCCAGGACAAAGTCCAGGCCCTCATCGGTTGCCAGGGCTACGGCCTCATCGACCAAATCGTCTCCCCCGTCGCCCCCGGCCGAACCGCAACGAAAGAGTACGCGTTCGAGCAGGGCACGATCGAGCGAGCCCAGCGCCGCCGAAACGAGCTCATCGCGCGTGTGCTTGTCGCCTCCCAGCACGACCAGTGCCTTGGTGCCGCCATAGTGGGCAACCAATCGCCCGCACCAGCGAGCCACATCCCCATCCGCAACCAAGCGCGTCGGCATACCAAACCCATAGTTGACCATTATCCCCACAACCCTTCCGTGCTTTATGGTGGTATCGATCGTTAGGCTCATGCTACGAAGCGAGCTTTTCCGAGCTGTTTCGCGCTCTTTAGAGCTGCGTTAAAACCCGATCCAACCGCACGACCATACCTACCAAAACAAACCAGTCCCTTTTTGACAGGTTTTGACGATGTCCGGATGAGCGGGTATTATCGAACAGGTATTCGATAAGAACATGTGTTTGATGGAGGGACACGGATGGCGCACGAGCAGCACACCTATATCTGCATCGACCTCAAGACGTTTTATGCCAGCGTCGAGTGCGTCGACCGTGGGCTCGATCCGCTCACCACCAACCTAGTCGTTGCCGACGAATCGCGCGGACGCACGACCATCTGCCTCGCCATCACGCAGGCCATGAAGGACTTAGGTATTCACAACCGCTGCCGCCTATTCGAGATTCCCGACGGCATCGACTACATCAAGGCCGTACCGCGCATGCAGCACTACATGGAGGTGTCGGCGCAGATCTACGGTATCTACCTGGAATACGTCAGTCCGCAAGACGTTCACGTCTACTCAATTGACGAGTGCTTTATCGACGTGACACCCTATCTGGACCTCTATCACACCGATGCGGAAGGCTTCGCCTGCATGTTGCGCGACGAGGTCCTGGCGCGCACCGGCATCACGGCGACGGTCGGCATCGGCCCCAACCTATTCCAGGCCAAAGTTGCACTCGATATCACCGCCAAGCACGTACCCAGCCGCATCGGCATACTCGACGATGAGACCTTTCGCAAGGAAATCTGGCCCCATCGTCCCATCACCGATATCTGGGGCATCGGCCCCGGCGTGGCAGCACGACTCGAAAAATACGGCGTCTACGATCTGATGGGCGTCGCGGCGCTCGACGAAAACCTGCTTTACGACGAGCTCGGCGTCAATGCCGAGTATCTCATCGACCACGCCTTCGGACGCGAGCCGACAACCATCGCCGATATCCAAGCCTATCGCCCGCAAGCAACTTCGACCACCACAGGACAGGTGCTCTCGAAGGGCTATGCCTACGAGCAGGCCTACACCGTCTTGCGCGAGATGGTCGACAACGCCGTGTTGGACTTGATCGATAAGCACGTGGTCTGCGACAGCATCTCGCTCTTTGTGGGCTACGCGAGCGAGCGCGCCGACATACGCAGGCTTGATGCCAGCGGTACTGCACAATATGTGGACGGATGCGGACACCTGCGCTCGAGTACGTCGAGCATCGAACCCACCGCAACCGCCGGCCCCGAGCTCGCGCCCCGTGCTCCCAAGCCCGTCCAGCGCGATGACGAACGGCGCCGCCTGGTGCGCGAAGCGCAGGCAATCGATGGCATCTTTGTGGGAGAGCATGGTGGCAAACCGCGTGGTGGCTATGCCGCGCTCTTTGCGCACTCCAACGCCTCGCGCAAGCTGCCCGAGCGTACCAATTCGTTTAAGAAGATCATGGGCTATTTCGATGAGCTCTGGGCGCAGACTGTCGATCCCAAACGACCGGTCAAGCGCATCAACCTGGGCTTTAGCAATCTTGTGCCCGAGGAATTTGCCACCATCGATCTGTTCAGCGATATCGAGGCCGATGAGCGCGAGCGCGACCTGGCGCGCGCCGTCCTGGCCGTGAAAGGCAAGTACGGCAAGAACGCGCTCGTCAAGGGATTAAGCTTTACCGCCGGCGCCACCGCGCGCGAGCGCAACGATCAAGTTGGAGGACACCGTGCCTAAACCCAAACAACAGCCCATGCGCCCGCCGACCGCCTTCGAGCGCCTGGCGGACCCCGAGGGCAGACGCCGCGCAGCCGACCCCAACCTCACTGCCAACGGTGCCGTGCGCGCCAACCGCGCCGCACAGTTTATGCCCTTTGCCGCCCTCACGGGATACTACGAACTCGTGCGCAAGCAGGAAATCACCGTCGAGCAAAAACGTGAGCTCACGGAAGAAAAAGCCCTCGAGCTTTCGCAAAAGCTCGAGGGCCTCAAACGCGGCGACTTGGTGCGCGTCACCTATTACGATACGTACGGCTATCGTAGCCGCACGGGCATTCTCGACGAAGCGTTACCCGCATTCAAGCTGCTCAAACTCAGGGATATCGCCATCAACTTCGACGATATCCAGGACATTGAGCTACGCGGACGAGCCTAGCGACGAGAACGCTTGCGCAAGACGAGAGCAATGCCAAGCACTGCGGCAGCTGCAACCAGCAATCCCAAGACCAGCGTGAGGGTCGAGTCGCCAGCGCGAGGCAGCGAGCCGTCCTTCGGAGTCTTCTTAGCGGTCGTCGTGACGGTGGTCGTGGTGCTGCTCGACTGGTCGTTGCCACCCGTCTGGCTGCCGCCAGGCTGATCGCCGCCACCCGGCTGCGAAGGATCGGTGGGTTCCGTCGGATCCGGAGTACCGGGATCAACCGGATTCTCCGAATTCTCCTTGCGCTGGATCCAGACCTGGCAACCATAGAACGGGTTGGCGGTACCAAGGCACAGACCCTGGTTGGTCACCGCAAAGGTGCGCAGACCATGGTTATACGGATCGTTAAAGCCATTGGTCGTCAGCGTCGTAAAGTTCACGCCGTCCTCGGTCACATACATATCAAAGCCGCGCTCGGCATCGCGCAGGTAACACATGCACGTAAGGACACTCTGCAACTTCTTGAGGTTCTCCTCGCTCAGCAGCTTATCGAGCGCATCCTGAATATCGCTCGGCAGCTCGGTGCCATAGGCATCCTCGTACTGCTGCTTAAGGCTCTCATAGCTATCGAGCATGTCCTGATACTGGTCGGCAAAGGACTTGAAGTACGCGATCTCGCCATCGATCTTCTGGACATAAGCGGCGTCGTCCTCAAAGTCCTGGGACATCGTCGCGGCCTGATCGCAAAGACCGCCCGCGGCATCCTCCAGCGCATCGCTCAGATCGCCAAAGCCCTTAGCAACCTCGGTCTTCTCGTCATCGACATCGACGGCCTTGTTTGAATCATCAACCTCAGCAGCTTCGTTCGAATCATCGACCTCGACGGCCTCGTTTGAATCATCGTCCGCAAGCGTGTTCACGGGAACGATGGGGTCGTCAGGCGATTTCTTGTCGAGCAGGTGATTGAGCAGGTCCCTAAGGCGCTGAACCTGAGAGTCCCACTCCTCGGGCGTCATATCGATAATGTCGCCATTGGAGAACTGGCCGATCGGCTCAAGCAGGCTCGCGGTATCAAAGGTACCGATATACAGCTTGCCGTCGAACTTCTGCATGCGCCAAATGTACTGGTTCTCGTTTCGGCCAAAGCCCGAAGTCAGGCCGGAAATACCGCCCTCGGGGAACATGTCGGTGCGATCGCCAACGACGAGCTCCATGTTCTCGTCCTTGTCCATGCGATAGATGTTAACCGACTGCTCAAGATTGGCATTCACAAACGAGCAGTCAACGCCACCCATGCTGCTCTTGCCGCCCTCTTCGGTGTTGGATTTGTTGAACAGGATGCGCTCGAGGGCAATCTCCTCGTCGTTGTATTCACCGATATAGAGGTAGTCGTTGTAGACGATGAGGTTGGCAGCGCCAGAACGGGTACGGGCAGGATCGATGCCAAAGCAGTACTTTGCACCGTCCGTCTTCTGATCGCCGACAATGGGAGTCCACGAATAGCTGCCGTCGGCATTCTTGTCGCCACGGACCATGGCAAACGACTGCATGGAATTATCATCGGGAGCGTTCTCGGGCGTACCGGTGCAGATGGTCGCATAGAGATGGCCATTGTACGAGACCATATCCCAAATGGCGCCGCCGTAGATGCTGTCCTGATAGCGAATCGCCGGATAGCCAAACAGCGTCTCCGAGTTGGCAATCTCGGTGAAGCTGTCCTTGCCCTTCGAGGGGTCAGACGACGTCAGGATTGTCGACACAAAATTACCGTTCGCGTCTTTACCCACATTACTGATGACGAGCTGGCCATCATGGACGCACATGCCGCGGATACCGGTAGAAATGCCCTGCTTGTAGGCAGCACCGTAATCCTGCATGCTCGAAAGGCCCTGATAGACAACTTTGTACTCATCCGTCTTAGGATCGATCTCGTATACAGCAGGCAGGCCGCCTTTGCCGTCATTGGTCCTGACGCTGCCGCAGAAATAGAGCTTACCCTTATAGCTCACGGCATTGCGGAACAAAGGAGCGACGCCGTTGAGCGATTCAGAGAGTAGCAGCTTGGTCTCACCGGTCTTGGTATTGATCTTGACCAAGATGCCGCCGCTGTCCTTGTCGGCCGTGCCGTCCTCCTTCTGCTGTCCATAGAAGAAGGTACCGTTAAACATGGCCTCCAGCGTCAGGCGCATGGTTTCGACATCAAAGGAATCGCCCAGCGTGCTGTTCATGAGCGTCAGCGTGTTGCCCATCGCCGCATAGCAGGTGCCCACATAAAGCCAGTCACCATAGCTCGCAGCCGCCCAAGTATAGCTCTGGCCGCGATCGCCTTCGTTGTTGGCCGTATTACCATCGGCGCCCGGAACGGCAACGGCACCGTTACCCTGGTAGTCGACGATGCCATCCGGCTGCGACGTTCCTACCGTAGGATGCGAGAGCTTCTCAAAGGAATACCCATTTCCCGCATTGTAGGTAACGGCACCCGATGCGTCTTCGGCGTGCGCCGGCAGCGGCGATACCAAGATAGCGGCAAGCGCTGCCACCAAGCCAAGTGTTCCCACTCGTCTCATAAGGTTATAGCCTCCCCTGTCCTAAAGCCCAGTTTTAGCATTCTTCATTTCTGTCCACGGTTAATTGCAATCTGAGCACAGCAATAATCAGTGTATAAATATACACCTGTAATTTTTTGGACGGGTTCATAGATGCTCGATTGGTAGCGAATTCCGCGCAAACCGTCACCAAACTCCACTTTTGCCGCATCTAAAGGTTATTTTTGCGCAAATTTTTGGATGCCGATAGTCACAATGGGCAGGAGGCTGGTACCCACCGGAGAGGGCAACGCCTACATTTTCATAACGTAATAGCCCGCACCCCTCACTGCCGTCTCGAGTGTGTCGCGATCAACCGGGCGCTTCGAGCGCACGCGTGCCGTGTGGTCCGCGTACGTTACCGTAGCCCACACGCCATCAAGCGCATTGAGGGCATTCGTCACATTCCGGGCGCAGCCGTCGCAACTCATGCCGCCGATAAGGAGTTCCTCACGATAGGGGTAGTGGGACTCGTCGGTGTCTGCCACAACAACCTTTTTGGCCTTCTTGCCGCTCGCACCATCGCTGCAACAACTCTTCCCGTGTGTCGAAGCGGCAATGCGACGCAGTCCAAAAAACATGCCGACGGCAATGACGGCCAGCACGATGAGATTCGCAGGGTTGAGCAAGTCACTCATGCGTTCCCCTTTCAAGTAACACTATCTAGATACCCCCATGGGGTGTCACCATCTTAACCCAAATTCATGTCCGTTCGGTCAATTAGTTTCCCTCTTCAAACTTTTTTGTTGACCATGGCTTACTTTCGTGTATAAGTTTTCCTAGGCTAACAACTGAGGACCCGAAAGGAGCATCGTGACTCGAACCATTGACATCCCAACATACCAAACGGCTGTCGTACGCAACTGCTCCCCTACGCTCGCAGGTATCAAGCCGGCTTCGCTCTTTACCTATCCCGGCGTTTACGCCAACCAAAACGGAAAACCCGGCGCCGCCCATATCGAAGAGCGACGCTCTCGCCTGCTCGCCGTCATAGCCCAATGCAACCGCGAGCTCCAGCCACTCGGAATCCATATGAGCGTTTTGGTCTGGCGCCCCTGCGGAGCGCTCATCTATGTGTACCGCCCTGCGGACCTCATGCGATACCTCTCCGACCCCCGTGCCACGACGGCGCTAGCCGCCGAAGGTTACGATGTCCACAACCTGCCCGCATCCCTGGTGCATCTCGCCGCGCGCATCACGCTGGCAAGCAGCAATGCCGCAGAAAGCGCCTATGACGGCAGCGTCTGCGCACTCGCGCGAAATAGGCACTGCGATACGGGGTGCATATGCGAGTTCCCCCACGAAATTGGCTATTTTTTGGGCTATCCCTACGAAGATGTCCATCAGTTTATCGTCCAGCACGGCGAAAACTATAAGGTCTTTGGCGCATGGAAGGTATACACAAACGTTGAGCAGGCGCTCACGACCTTCGATTCCTATCGCGCATGCACGCAATACCTTACCTACATCTATCAACAGGGCTGCACTCTGGGACAACTTGTCCAGGCAACCCGATAGAGCATACAAAACGCGGCCGCACGCCGCACAACCGAAAGGAAGACATATGAGCAAGATCGCAGTCGTCTACTGGAGCGGCACAGGCAACACCGAGGCCATGGCAAACTTCGTTGCCGAGGGCGCAACCGGTGCCGGCGCCGAGGCAGAGGTCATCTCCTGCGCCGACTTCTCTGCCGACAAGGCCGCCGAATATGGTGCCTTCGCCTTCGGCTGCCCCGCCATGGGTTCCGAGGAGCTTGAGTATGACGAGTTCCAGCCTATGTGGGACGAGGTCAAGGAGACCCTCGGCGATAAGAAGGTCGTCCTCTTTGGCTCTTATTCGTGGGCCGAGGGCGAGTGGATGGACAACTGGAAGGCCGATGCCGACGAGGCGGGCGTCAATGTCGTCGATTCCGTCATTTGCTACGATGCGCCCGACGATGAGGGCGAGACCGCTTGCAAGGCCCTCGGAGCCGAGCTCGCGTAACGAACCCAGGACCTCCAAAAGAGTCTGCATCAAAGCGCATCCTTATCCCTACAAAAGAGCGGGGGCTGAATTCAAGTCCAGCCCCCGCTCTTTTATAACGGCAGTTACATCAACCGGCTACGAGATATTGCCCAAGAACGCCTTGGTGCGCTCGCTCTTGGGGTGGTCGAAGACCTCGCTCGGCGTACCCTCTTCCACAATGACGCCGCCGTCCATAAAGACGACGCGGTCGGCGACGTCGCGGGCAAAGCCCATCTCGTGCGTCACGACGATCATGGTCATGCCATCGCGTGCCAGGTCGCGCATGACACCCAGAACGTCGCGAACCAGCTCGGGATCGAGCGCCGACGTGGCCTCGTCAAAGAGCATAACGTGAGGGTTCATCGACAGGGCGCGGGCGATGGCAACGCGCTGCTGCTGGCCGCCCGAGAGCTGGCTCGGCATAAAGTCGATACGCTCGGCAAGACCGACCTTGGTCAGCTCCTCGACGGCGATCTTCTCGGCCTCTTCCTTGCTGCGCTTGAGCACCTTTTGCTGCGCAAGCATGACGTTCTTTTTGACCGACAGGTGCGGGAACAGGTTGAACTGCTGAAACACCATGCCCAAGTGCGTACGCACCTTATTGAGGTCAACGCCCTTGGCGCACACATCCACGCCCTCGACGACAATCGAACCACTCGTAGGATGCTCCAGACGATTGATGCAGCGAAGCATCGTCGACTTGCCCGAGCCCGAAGGACCCAGAACTACGACGACCTCGCCCTTATGCACATCCAGATCGATATCGCGCAGGACCACGTTATCGCCAAAGGCCTTCTGGAGGTTCTTAATGCTGACGACGACCTCGTTCGAGTTATTGGTTTCGCTCATGATAGGACCTCCTTACAGACCGGCGATGTGATCGGCAGGCGTCGCGACAACCTGTCCGGCGCTCTTGGCGGGACGCTTCTTCTTGGTCTCGGTCGTACCCAAAAGCCTCGCCTCAAGACCGCTCACCAAGCGAGCGAGCGGCAGGGTGATGACCAGATAGAACAGGGCGGCAACCACGTACGGTGTAATGGAGCCCGTCGTGGCCACGATGGTACGGGCGTTCATGACGATTTCGACCACACCCACGGCGGCAAGCAGCGACGTATCCTTGTAAAGCAAGATAAACTCGCTGGTCAGCGTAGGCAAAACATTGCGGAACGTCTGCGGAATCATAACGTAGAGCAGCGTCTGGAAGGCATTCATGCCCAGAGAGCGAGCAGCCTCGTTTTGGCCCTTGGGGATCGATTGAATACCGGCACGGAAGATCTCGCACAGGTACGCAGACGAGTTCATGGCCATGACGATAACGCCCAAAACATAGTCGTCCACCTTGACGCCGGCCAACGGCAGACCGAAGAACGCGATATAGATCTGCAGGAACGCCGGCGTACCGCGAATGATATTCACGTAGATGCCGGCGAGGCAGCGCAGGATGCGCGACTTGGAGATGCGCATAAGCGACAGGGCAAAGCCAAAGGGAATTGCCAGCGGAAACGCCACGAGCACGATCGAAAGCGACATAAGGAAGCCCTTGAAGACGATCGGCAGGCTCTGGACCAAAATGACCGGGTTCAAGAACAGGCGCAGGAACATATTGGAGTTCCACGCCTCGACCCACGGCTGCTCCTTAAGGTCGGCCAGGAAGTTATCGAATGCCGTCACGCCCTTAATCTCGACGGGAGGAATCTTGGAGATCTTCTTGGTCGAACCGTCGGCGAGCGTATAGGTGCCGCTAAAGGCCTCATCGCCGCCCTCGACGGGGAAGGTCACGCCGTAAACCTCGACGCGGAAATAGCCGCCGGCAGGCGCCGTCTCGCCAAAGTCAATCTTGAGCGTCTGGCCGTCAGCCTTGCACGTGGGCTTCATGGGCGTACGATCCATGAGGTCCTCGCCCGAGAGCATCGTCAATCGCGTGTCATCGGTACCAAACGTCGTGCCGTCGACAAACGTCAGCGAAAGACCGCTCAGCTCCTCGTCGGCATCGGCCTGAACTTCCCAAGTGATGCGCGTCTCGGTGCCGCCGACCACATCGCTACCCGAACCGGTATTGGGTCGGGCGGTAATCTTTGCGGTCTCAAGCGCCTGGGCGGTCGTGGGCACGCAGGCCCCCGCGCATACCAGGGCGAGCGCCACAGCCAGGGCACAGGCCAGCTTTTGGAGCATCGAGGGCAGTGGAAAACGCTGCTCCGCGGCCCCTTTGTTCAGTCGAGACAAGGTGGCTCCTATCGTAGAAGTTGCCGGCAAAACGAGACGGAAACGCTCTCCGTCAAGAGAAGCGCAAAGGCCCTTTCCGCCAAAACGGAAAGGGCCCGCGCGCAATCAAGTAGTTATTTTACTTGATATTGTACTTAGCCATGAGGGCGTCGACGGTACCGTCGTCGGTCAGGTCCTTGATAGCCTGGTTGATGTCGTCCTTGAGCTTGGTGTTGCCCTGGTTGATGGCGATGGCGTACTCCTCGCCGGTGCTGATCTGCTTGATGGTCTGGCAGGTGTTGAACTGCTCGGCGGTCAGCTGGCTGGCAACGGAGCGGTTGGTGACTACGGCGTCGCCCTTATCGGACTGCAGGGCGCTGAAGCACTCGGTGGCGTCCTTGTAGGGGACGATCTTGGCCTTGGGGAAGTTCTCCTGGGCAAAGGCCTCGGCGGTCGAGCCAGACTGGACGATGATGGTAGCGTCGGCGTTGTTGAGCTTCTCGCTGTAGTTGTCGGCCGTGATGTCGGTGTTATCGACCTTGGTCACGATAGCCTGATCGTCCATGTAGTAGGAATCAGAGAAAGTGACTTCCTTCTCACGCTCGGGCGTGTCGGTGATAGCCGCGATGGAAACGTCATACTTGGCGCCCGAAGCGACGCCCGGAACCAGCGTGTCAAAGTCATTGTTGACATACTCGACATCCAGGCCCAGCTTGTCGCCGATAGCCTTGATGAGCTCAAGGTCAAAGCCCTGATAATCGCCGTTGTCATCTTTGTACTCAAACGGAGCGTACTCGGCAGAGGTGCCGACGGTCAGCGTACCGTCCTTGACGAGCGCGTACTCCTTGGAGCCGTCGACCTTCTCGACCTTAGCGTCGTCAGAGCTGCTGGAACCGGCATCAGAACCAGAGGTGGCGTTGGACGAACCGCAGCCCGTCAGAGCAAGGGCGAGCGCCATAGCACCCGTGGCGGCAAATGCGCCAAGCTTCTTCAGCTTCATAATGAGTCTCCTTCCGGTGACCTCGTTTGATTCAGAGGTCTGCAAAAACTGTTGGCTATTATGCACCCGGAATTACGAATCTGCAATGAGAAAACTGATTGAAACAAACCCATAACGTGAATGGAATACTCTACTTTGTGACAGTCATTACTGCTGCAATGACCTTAATAGTCTAATTTCAGCTGCATAACCTGCAAGTTCGTTCGGAGTCTCCAAAATAAACGGCAGCGAACGCAAGTGGCCATTCGATACAATATTCTGCATAACCTGCATACCGCCACCAAATTCCTCGCTGCCAAGGTATCCCTTGCCGATGCACTCGTGACGATCTTTATGGGCGCCACAAGGGTTCTTCGAATCGTTGATGTGTACGGCGTGCAAACGATCGATACCCACCACGCGGTCGAACTCGTCGAGTACGCCGTCCAGATCATGGATGATGTCGTAGCCAGCATCGCTCACATGACAGGTATCCAAACAAACGCCCAGCTTATCGGACAGCTCTGGGCACTTGGCGGCAACGCCCTCGATAATGCACGCCAGTTCCTCAAAGCTGCGGCCCACCTCGGTACCCTTGCCGGCCATGGTCTCGAGCAGCACCGTCGTCTGCTGGCCCTCAAACATCACCTGGCACAGGGTGTCGACAATCATCTGAATACCGGCGTCGGAGCCCTGCCCCACATGCGCACCGGGATGGAAGTTGTAGTAGTTGCCGGGCAGCGCCTCCATGCGCCGCAGGTCCTCTGCCATGGCCTCCAGGGCAAACTCGCGCGCCCGCTCTTTGGCTGAGCAGGGGTTGTAGGTATACGGGGCATGCGCCACCAGCGGTCCAAAGTCGTTTTGCGCCATAAGCTCGCGCAGAGCCGCCACGTCATCCATGTCAAGTTCTTTTGCCTTGCCACCGCGCGGGTTGCGCGTAAAGAACGCAAAGGTATTGGCGCCAATGGACAGCGCCGTCTCCCCCATTGCCCGATAGCCCTTCGTCGTCGAAAGATGACACCCGATCGTCAGCATCTCCAACTCCCTCTTCATCAGTTGCGGTGAAATACGGTCTATTGGTGCCCTATTTTGGCGCAAACAGACCGTATTCCACCGCAAGTTATAAAAGGGGCATCAGAGATGTGGGCCGCCAGGCACCACGGGCGCCGGCGTCATGATCCCCTACGTGTCAGCGCCAAGTCCTAGAGGGCTAGACGAATCGCATCGATGATGTGTGCACAGCGCTGCGTGGCGGCAAGGGGCATGACGGGACTCTCGAGTTTCCCCGCCTGAATGAGCCGCGTCGCATGCTGGATTTCGCCGTAGAAATCATCGATCTCAAACGGGGCATTTATTTCTAGCGTTCGACCGTCGGAATACTTCACATGGGCGAGCTCGGGGCGATGGAGACGCTCGATTTCCAACGAGCCTCGCTCACAGGCAATCGTTAAGCGGCTTTCATATGTTGCTTTGCCGTCGCACACCATATGAATGGGTATACCGCCGACGCTCATACGGATCTCGTCGGCCCAATCGACGCGGCCGCCCGATACGTCACGCCAGCGAACTTCACGGGACGAAACCTCGCACGCGCCCGCGAGCAAATCCTCAAACCAACCGACCGCATAACAGCCCATGTCATATAGACAGCCACCCTGCAACGGATCAAGCAGATAGCCCGAAGGAGACTCGCCGTAATCGAGCTTTTGCACGCTTTCAATCGAGACAATACGGCCAAGCTCACCCGACGCAAGCAAGTCTTTCACGCGAGTGTGCATCGGGCAAAACCGATTCTTCATCGCCTCCATAAACAGCACGCCGCGCTCGCGAGAGGTGGAGGCAATCGAGAGAGCCTCTTCCTCACTCAAAACGGCCGGCTTTTCGCACAGCACGGCCTTTCCGGCGCACAGCGCGCGACAGGCCCAACGCGTATGCATGCCATGCGGAAGAGCCAAGTAGATTGCGTCGACATCGGGGTCGGCAATCAGCGCGTCATAAGCCGCATCGCCGTTATTGTCGACCGAGACATGGCCATGCGCAGCATCGATCGAAAACGCTCGGCAAAATTCCTCGACATGTGCAGGAGTGCGGCCGGCCGCAGCCACCAGCCGTGCCCCATCGACCTTCTTGAGAGACGATGCAAATCGATGAGAAATGTGCCCAGCGCCCAAAATGCCCCAACGAACCTCACGCGAATCATTACGTAAACCTCGGTCACCCACGATAGCCTCCCATCAGTTGCGGCGAAATAGTTCCTGCTACCGCCCTATTCTGCCGCAAACAGGAACTATTCCATCACAAGATATAAAAGGGTCATGAGGAGCGTGTTTTGCCGAAGACTTTAAGCATGGCCGTTACGGGGCCCGGCTGGAAGCGTCGGCGCACGTCATCGAGACGCTCGGGGATATCGATATGCTGCGGGCAGTGACGCGCGCATTTGCCGCACTTGACGCAATTGCTCACCAGCTTGGGCTCGCTCGTGCGCACCGCACTCGCCGTAAAGTATTGCGACAGCCCCGTAAACCAGCTGTGCGCATAGCTCGCGTTGTAGGCGGCAAAGCAGCCGGGAATGTTGATACCCTTGGGACATGGCATGCAGTAGCCGCATCCCGTGCAGGGCACGCGATTCGATTTTTCAAACTCATCCAGCACGTGCGCGATCGTGTCGAGCTGGTTGGCAGTCATCGAATTCGGCAACGCGAGGTCTGCCAGTGACGAATTCTCGTCCACCTGCGCGGTATCGGTCATACCAGAAAGCAGCATCGTCACCTGAGGATGATTCCACACCCACGAAAGACCCCAGGCGGCAGGAGTGCGCAAATGCGGGTCACGGGCACTATCGAGCACAGCGCGGGCCCGTGGCGGCAGCTTGCCCGCTAAACGCCCGCCCAG
Organism: Collinsella sp.; assembly: GCA_037277825.1. Lineage (GTDB taxonomy): Bacteria > Actinomycetota > Coriobacteriia > Coriobacteriales > Coriobacteriaceae > Collinsella. The sequence continues at coordinate 24,539 of JAYBEF010000063.1, read as the reverse complement.
CAGCGGCTCCATCACAAACACCGCGAGCCCGCGCTCCGCAGCCGCCATGAGTCCTGCCGTTCCCGCTTGGTAACGCTCGCCGGCATAGTTGTACTGTATCTGGCAAAAATCCCAGTCATATGCGTCAAGCATCGTCAGGAAATCCACCGCGCTGCCGTGGTACGAAAAACCAATCTGGCGAATACGCCCCGCCGCCTTTTGACACGCGATCCAGTCCTCAATGCCCAACGCCACCACACGTTCCCACTGGGTGGGCGAGGTAATGTTATGCATGAGGTAATAGTCGATATGGTCGGTCCGCAGGCGCCGCAGTTGCTCATCGAAGAACCGGTCGAAATCCTCCGCGCACTTGCACGAAGCATGCGGCAACTTGGTCGCCAGCAACACCCGGTCACGCAGCCCCAAGCGCTCAAGCGAGGCGCCCACGCACGCCTCGTTACCGGGATAGAGATACGCGGTGTCCAGATAATTAATCCCCTGCTCCACCGCACGGGAAATGATGGCATCGGCTGTCTTCGCATCCGGACGTCCCGGCGCACCGGGAAACCTCATGCAGCCCAGACCCAACGCCGAGATACGGTTGCCGCTTTTGGGGTCAACGCGATATTGCACGGCCCCTCCCTTCGCCATCAGCGCCCCGGCAAGGCGAAACACAATGGTCACGCAGCCGAAACATCGTGGAATCGCAATCGAGAACGTATCGTAACGCAGTAGAAATCGAGCTGTCACGGCACCGCTTTAACATCAGCAAAAAGCCCGATGAAAGGGGCCGGGCATGACCACGCGCATGTCTTTGCGGTCTGCCCCGCGGCATAAGCGCACAGCGCAATAGTTTCTTTTTCATAACAGCCGCCCCGCGCACCCATCAATCACCCCGGCAGCATACAATCCATCAGGCGCCCCGCACGCGGGCGCCTTTTTGTGAGGAGATGATTCACATGCAGATCAACAAGGTCGCCTTTATCGGCAAGGGCGGCGTCGGCCTGCTCTACGGCAGCATGATTGCCAAGGCCCTCGGCAATGACGCCGTCGAATACGTTATGGATGACGCCCGTTTTGAGCGTCACGCGGGCGATGCGCTCACCGTCAACGGAAAGCCTTGCGATCTCACGTCCGTCCGCGCCAGCGAGGCAGCGCCCGCCGATCTGGTCATCCTGACGGTCAAGACCACCGGTCTCGACCAAGCACTCAAGACTATGGAGCGTGTCGTGGGACCCAACACGCTCATCGCCTCGCTGTGCAACGGCATTACGAGCGAGCAAAAGATTGCCGAGCGCTTTGGCTGGGAGCACACCGTCCTGGGTATCTGCCAAGGCATGGACGCCGTGTTCCTCAGCGGAGAGCTCACCTTTACCAATGCGGGCGAGATTCGCTTTGGCGCGGCAGCGGGCACCAAGCCCGCAACCGTTACCGCCATCGACGAGCTCTATACGCGCTGCGGCATCGCCCATACCGTCGAGAGCGACATTGCGCACCGCATGTGGGCCAAACTCATGCTCAACGACGGCATCAACCAGACCTGCATGGCCTACGGCGGGACCTACGGAAGCGCCACGGAGCCGGGCTCCGAGCAGCGCCGCTGTTTTGTCTCCGCCATGCGCGAGACGCTTGCGGTTGCCAACGCCGAGGGCGTTGAGCTGACCGAGGCAGACCTGACGCAAATGGTGCACCTCATCGAGGGAATCGACCCCGCCGGTATGCCCTCGATGGCGCAGGACCGCATCGCACAACGAAAAACCGAAGTCGAGGAGTTCGCGGGCACCATTTGCCGCCTGGCCGCCAAACACGATATCCAAGTGCCGCAAAACGATTGGCTCTACCAGAGGATTCGCGAAATAGAAAGCAGCTGGTAGTGCTCGGCATACTGTAGCCAGCAGATCCAATGGCAAAGCCGCCGCAAGGGGCACTCCCCTCGCGGCGGCTTCCTTTTTCATCTTTGGTCAAAAATCAGCTTCACAACGGTTAGAGCTGCGACTCCGACGCCTGGTCCTCATCGTCGCGACAAAGGACTACACCTGCACTTCCCAGCAGCGCGGCCGCGATCAGCGCGCCGACCACGATAGGAGCAGCCCCGCATGTCCCCTGCATGCCCGCGACGAGCGCGGCCGTGGGACCAAGGCAGCCAAGCATCAACGCGACGGCGGCAACGGCGATATCTCGAGCATTCACAAGACCACTTCCTCCAAGAGAAAGACCTTATTTCTCATGAACTAGTGTGCCCCGCGCCCATATGCGCGACGTACCGTCACGGTAAGGGCTCTGTTAGCTCAGGCGCATACATAGAACGGACGTCTTTACGTTGCCCTAAAGCTCGGTAAAGACACCCGTCCGCCAAATATCCGTGATGCAGAAAAATTACCAACCGGTGTAGTAGTCGGTGGTTCCGGCAGCGCAGCCGGAGTCATAGACCTTGCAATCACCCTTGGAGCCCGTAAAGGTCGAGCCCTGGGCCATATCGCCCGCGGCAACAACGTAATAGCCGTCGGAATCGCGCCAGAAGCCCTCAGAATCCTGAGTCCATTCGCCCGTGCGATAGTGATAAAGCACATTGCTGCTGTAATAGGTCTCGCGGCGCCCGTTGTAGTTATTGACACCCGCAGAGCGCGTCAGGCCCGATCCGTTCGTGCAGGACGCGGCAGACGCGTAGGACGGAGTGTAACCGGCGTTGTAGTACGAAGCCTCGGCAGCCTCCGCCTCGGCGGCAGCCTCGAGCGCTTCGCGCTTGGCATCCTCAAGCGCAGTGCGCAGCTCGTCGAGCTCGGTCGACTTGGCGTCGACCTCCCCCATCGTCAACAGGCTACCCGCGCCGTCGATGCAACCCTGCAGCACAGCGCGCTCGTCATCGGTAGCATAGTCGCCATACATATTCATAATGATCTGAGCGCGCATCTCCAGGGAATCGCGCTTTGCCCCCATCGAGGCGTTCCACTCCTGCATGGAGCCATAACCGTCACCGCGGTAGTCGACGGGCTGCACCAGCGTCGCCTCGGACGGCGTAGATCCGACCGTATCAGACAGTGTTGCCGCGTGGGCATCAGTTGCGCCGGCGCCCGCCAAAAGTGCCACAGTCAGAGCGGCGGAAAGGGCGGCGGCTTTCGGTTTTCGTGAATCGATCCTCATGTAGCTGGAAACCTCCGTAGTGTGTTTTTGCTGCGTTTGAGCTGCGTGTGATTCGATCGCGCTGCATAGTACCCCGAGCAAATCGCGACCTGCGGTTTTACTCAAAAGGCGCACGTCAATTGCGTAAAACTCACATCCTCTTAACAGGAGTTTTCCACAACTCGAATGCATAAAGCGTGCCAAAAACCCTGTTTTTACACCCTCTCTATGCAAAAAAGCGCCTGTGCAACCATAGTTCACACAGGCGCCTTGAGCAGGCATTTTATGCAGTTATACCTATCGAGTCGCAAGGGGTCCTTGCACAAGTCGCCTTACTCGTCCAGCGCGGCGAAGGCCTGCTTCAGATCCCAAATGATATCCTCGGCGTTCTCGGTACCGATGGAAAGACGGATCGTGGAGGGCGTGATGTTCTGCTCGGCGAGCTCCTCGGCAGAGAGCTGGGAGTGCGTGGTGGTAGCCGGGTGCACGACGAGCGACTTGACGTCGGCCACGTTGGCGAGCAGCGAAAACACCTGCAGATGGTCGATGAACTTCCAAGCTGCCTCCTGGCCACCCTTAATCTCGAAGGTAAAAATCGAGGCACCGCCACGGGGGAAGTACTTCTGATAGAGCTCGTGATCGGGGTGCTCAGGCAGGCTCGGGTGGTTCACCTTGGCGACGTGGCTGTCACCAGCCAGGAACTCAACGACCTTCTTGGTGTTCTCGACATGACGGTCAACGCGCAGCGACAGAGTCTCGGTGCCCTGGAGCAGGACCCAGGCGTTGAACGGGCTGATGCAAGCGCCCTCGTCACGCAGCAGGATAGCGCGGACATAGGTCGCGAAGGCGGCGGGACCGGCAGCCTCGGCAAACGAAACACCGTGGTAGGAGGGGTTGGGCTCAGCGATCTGGGCGTACTTTCCGCTCGCCTTCCAATCGAAGTTACCGCCGTCGACGATCACACCGCCCAGCGAGGTGCCGTGGCCACCGATGAACTTGGTTGCGGAGTGGACGACGATGTTGGCACCATGCTCCAGCGGACGGAACAGATACGGGGTGCCGAAGGTGTTATCGACGACAACCGGCAGACCGCGCTTCTTGGCGATCTCGGAGATGGCGTCGATGTTGGGGATGTCGGAGTTGGGGTTGCCGAGCGTCTCGAGATAGATGACCGTAGTGTTGTCCTTGATGGCCCCCTCGACCTCTTCCAGATTATGAGCGTCGACAAACGTGGTCTCGACGCCAAACTGGGAGAGCGTATGCTCCAGCAGGTTGTAGGAGCCACCGTAGATGGTCTTCTGGGCAACCACATGGTCACCGGCCTGGGCAAGTGCCTGCAGGGTATAGGTGATGGCGGCGGCGCCAGAGGCGACGGCGAGGCCAGCAACGCCACCCTCGAGCGCGGCGATACGGTCCTCGAAAACGCCCTGGGTGGAGTTGGTCAGACGGCCGTAGATGTTACCGGCGTCGGCAAGACCAAAGCGGTCAGCGGCGTGCTGGGAGTTGCGGAACACATAGCTCGTGGTCTGGTAGATAGGCACGGCACGGGAGTCGGATGCAGGATCGGCGCTCTCCTGGCCAACGTGCAGCTGCAGGGTATCGAAACCAAAGGTGTGCTCGGGGTTGTTGATGAACTGGCTCATGATGATCTCCTTGATCGAACAAAAGTAATAAGAGTGAGAGAAGTAAGTCGCTATCTCCTGATTACGCCAACGGGCGCAAACAGGAGCCCGGCATTCGTCTTGGTAAGCAATTCATATGCGGGCCTCCTTTCGCATCCCGGTTCCGTGGTTGGCTTAATTACCTACCGCCTTTGTGTGTTTTGAATAGTACGAGCATTGTTTCTCTCGGTCAATCACTTAAAAGCGCTAACCTGTTATCGGTTTTGTAGATAACACACGAAAGGACGGGCGCCGATGACCCTCCAGCAGCTTCGCTTTTTGATCGCCGTGGCAGAGTCCGGCTCAATCAACGCCGCGGCCCAGCGCCTCTATACCGCTCAGTCCAACATCTCAAACGCCGTCAAAAGCCTGGAACAGGAGCTCCATCTGGAAATCTTTACGCGCTCTAGCCGCGGCGTTGCACTCACCAACGACGGCACCGAGCTTTTGGGTTATGCACGCCAGGTCGTAGAGCAGGCCGACATGCTCGAAGCCCGCTACGAGGACGGCGGCACACCTCAGGCCCGCCTCGCCATCTCGGCCCAACACTACGCGTTTTCGGTCGAGGCCTTTGTCAACGTCGTCGAGCGCTGCCGCGACAGTAAGTTCGAGTTCATCATGCGCGAAACCACCACCTCGCAGATCATCGACGACGTCCGCGCATTTCGCAGCGATATCGGCATTCTGTATCTAGATAACTTTAACGCCCGCGTTCTGCAGAAGGCCTTCGCCGATGCCCGCGCAAGCTTCCATCCCCTCTTCGACGCGACGGTCCACGTCTTCGTTAGTGAGCGCCACCCGCTCGCACGCCGCCCCCAGCTGTCCCTTGCCGACCTCACACTCTATACGCGCTACAGCTTTGAGCAGGGAACCTCAAACTCCTTCTATTACGCCGAGGAACCTTTTAGTTATATCCCCTGCGACCGCAACATACGAATCTCGGACCGCGGGACGCTCACTAACTTACTTATCACGTTGAACGGTTACACCCTGTCGACCGGTGTCCTCTCCAATGAAATGCAATGGGGTATGGCATCGATCCCGTTAGCAGACGCCCCAACGATGCACGTAGGCTATATCATGCACGACGAGCGCAAGCCCTCTCCCCTCTTGCAGCAATACCTCGACGAACTTAACCGCATCATCCATGCCAACTAACTGTCAGAAGACGGGGTAGAAATCGTAGATTGCTAGCCCCCGGCGGGCATGGCGCTACAATGGTCACTCACACGAAACGTACCCAATGAAAGGAAGCCCGTGAAGGTCATCATCTATACCGACGGCTCGGCCCGATCAAATCCGGGACGCGGCGGCTACGGCGCCGTGCTCAAATACACCAACCCCGCCGGCAAGACCTTCACCTCCGAGCTTTCGCGCGGTTACGCCAAGACCACCAACAACCGCATGGAGCTCATGGCGGTCATCGTGGCGCTCGAGGCACTCAACCGCCCCTGCGACGTCGAAGTCCATTCCGATTCGCAGTACGTCGTCAACGCCTTCAACAAGCACTGGATTGACGGATGGAAAAAACGCGGATGGAAAACCGCCAACAAGCAGCCCGTCAAGAACCGCGACCTGTGGGAGCGCCTGCTCGCCGCCAAGAGCAAGCACAAGGTTGAGTTCATCTGGGTTAAGGGTCACGCCGGTCACGAGCTCAACGAGCGCTGCGATGAGCTCGCCACCACGGCGGCCGACGGCAGCAACCTCGATATCGACACCGGCTTCAACGAGAGCGACCTGTAATAGCGTTTTCGCGCAGCTTTATATCCCCACGCGCTACACTCATCCTGTAGACCAAACAACGCAAGGGGGACGTATGCTGCGCATCGCGACCATCGGCACATCCATGATTACCGACGACTTTATCCAGGTCGTCAACGCCAACGACCAAGCCGCGTTTGTGGGCACGCTCTCGCGCAATGCAGATCGCGGTGCTGCCTTTACCGCCGAGCGCGGCGGCGAGCGTAACTTCACCGCACTTGACGAGCTTGCGTCCGCCGACGACGTCGACGCCGTCTACATCGGCAGCCCCAATGCGCTCCACTACGAGCAGGCGCTCGCCTGTATCGCCGGCGGCAAGCACGTCATCGTCGAGAAGCCCTTCTGCGCAACCGAAGCGCAGGCGCTGGAAGTCTTCCGCGCTGCCGAGGCAGCAGGTGTCGTAGCCCTCGAGGCCATGCGCCCCCTCCACGATCCCGCCTTCCACGCCATCGAGGACGCCCTGGGCGAGATCGTCCCCATCCGCCGCGCCTCATTGCGCTTTGGCAAATATTCCTCGCGCTACAACGAGATTCTCGCGGGACGCGCCACCAATATCTTCGACTGCAACATGGCATCGGGTTCCCTCATGGATATTGGCGTCTACACCGTCGAGCCCATGGTCGAGATTTTCGGCATGCCCTCCGGCCTTACGAGCATGACTACTCTGCTCGACCCCACCACGCGACAGCTCACGCACGGCCCCATCGACGGCTGCGGTTCCATCCTCGCCAGCTACGGCGGTGGCCGTATCTCCGTCGAGCTCGCGCACTCCAAAATTACGAATGACCTGCTGCCCTCGCAGATCGAAGGCGAGCGTGGCACTATCCAGATCGACCATCTGTCCACGCCCCGCAACGTCCGCATCGACTATCGCGGCGATGTCGTACGCGGCTCGGCGACCGAGGCACCACGCGAACAGGGCGACAACAGCCTCGTGCTCGACCTACCCAAATCGAGCAACACTATGGAATACGAACTCACAGACTTTATCACCGCCATCGGCGGCATCGATAACGTTAAGGAAGAGATTTGGGAGACCCCGGCGGGACGCCACGAGCTTGGCCACTACCGCGATGTCACGCTCGTGTCGCTGCGTATCATGGATGCCGTGCGACAGCAGGCGGGTATCGCCTTCCCCGCTGACTCTAACAAGCAGGCATAGCGATGGGTTTTTTCGACAAGCTTTTCTCGGGCGTCACCGGCGGCAGCCGCGAACCCCAAAAGCCCTCTGGCGTCGAGCTTGAGCTGCGCCGTAGGCTCACCGTGCTCGCAAGCGACGAGGCCACTCAAGACGCCCCGCAGCGCTATTTCCTGCGGTGGGAGGGGCAGGTCCAGGGCGTCGGTTTCCGCTTCACCAACACCAACCTCGCACAGGCGCGCTCCCTCACCGGCTGGGTGCGTAACATGGAAGACGGCTCAGTCGAGATGGAGATACAGGGAGCTCCGGCAAACATCCTATCTCATCTCGAGACGCTTCATGCCTCCTACGAGCGCATGGGAACGCGTTTTCGCCTCGTAGACGCCCAGGCCCGAGCCCCACTTGCCAATGAAGACGGTTTCACTCCTCATTATTAGTATTGTGTGCTAAATACGGTATCATTTACCTACGACCGTTGATAGAAAAGAGGCGAGGCGCATGGCGGTGCAAAGAAGGAATACCAAGCAGCGAAAGCTGGTTCTTGACGCCGTACGCCAAAGCTATAACCATCCCACCGCCGACGAAATCTACAACGTCGTGCGCGCGCAGGATGACAAAATCAGCCGCGGTACGGTCTACCGCAATCTCAATCTCTTGGCCGACGCCGGCGAGATCCTCTCCATCAAGACACCGGGCGGCAGTCGCTTCGATCGCACCATCGAGCCGCACGCGCATATCATCTGCACCTCGTGCAGCCGCGTCATCGACGTACCGCTCCCCTTCGATGCCCAGCTCGACGCCAAAGCGTCCGAGCAAATCGGCTGGCACGTCACGTCGCACTACACCATCTTCGAGGGTCTCTGCCCCGACTGCCGATAGATGTTTGGGACATGCCTTAAAATCCACCTTTCCGCACTCTGCAGCAAAAAGTAGATTTCTAGACATGTCCCAAATGTCTACTCAGCAAGTAGACGACGCAGCTCTTCTTCGACCGTGCGCACGTAGCGGACGCGGTCGTTGATGCCACGCATAGAGGGATTGCAGCTCTCCATCAGATAGGGATGGCCCACGACGTTAAGCATGTCGCGATCGTTCTCATTGTCGCCAAACGCCATCATCTCATCGGGCGAAATACCCAGGGCACGACCGTAATCGGCAAGCGCGGAGCCCTTGCCCGAACCGAAACCGATAAAGTCCGTCCATTCGGTTCCCGACGTCATCACGTCGACACGGTCGCTGAAGAGGCGCTCAAAATGCTCCAGCGCCGCCGGCTGATCAACCTCGGGCGTCTGGAAGGCAATCTTAATGACGTCCTCGTCGATGTCCTCGGGACGGTCGACCACCGCCACATCGCAGTGGACCTCATAGCGCAAATGGTCGACGAACGCATCATTGCCGCTCATGGTGTAGAGGTGCCCCTCGCACGAAAGGGTCACGTCGGCATGGGGATACGCAACCACGGCATTCGCGATATCCATAGCAAGGCTGCGCTCCATGGAACGCTTGACAACGGCACGTCCCTCGCTCATCACCAGGGCTCCGTTTTCGCATACATATGCGAGCTCATCGGCCACCGGGGCAAACAGGTGGCGCAAGCTCGCATATTGACGGCCGCTCGCCGGCATAAACACGATACCGCGACGATGCAGCTCATCGATAAGCTCAAAGGCCTCGGAACGCGGCTCGCGCTCCCCCGGATGCAGCAAAGTGCCGTCCAAATCGCATGCAATCAGCTTGATTCCCTCAAGACCCATATGCTTTCCCCCAAAGCACCTCATCAACAGCAAGACGGACTTTGATTGGTCGCCCCTCAAAGCCCGTCTTGCGCATACGTGCGCTTAGCCGCGCGTCTTTTTTACGATGGTAAAGTCGGGAGCCATGCTCACGACGACCTCCGCCGCACTCGACGCAAAGCGTCGGCTGGCATCGAGCTCGCGCGTGACCACCGAGAGCCGAACACCCTCGACACCCCGGAGCATGCGGCCCAAAACAGGCTGCACCGGCGTATACATGCGCACGGCATGCTCGTCCGAGTCGCCCCGGAAGAGCGGCGCATGCATGTTGCCGATCTCCCAGCACGCATGCGCGAGTGCAATCGGATCCATGCGGTCGACTTCGACCAAATAAACCTCGGCGCTGCGCAGGCGCACAATAACCGCCACAGGCACCACGCCCGAACGGTCAATGGCGAGCACGTCGCCATCGGCAAGACGACCGCCGTCGGCAGTATCCAGCCGAACATCGATCGTGTGCCCCAGCTCCGTCACGCCAACAAACGCGCATACATCAGCCTGGTCCCAATCGAGCAGTAGCTCGTCAACTTCAAAGACACCGCCCAGCTCCCGGCGAAGCAGGAGTTCATAGGACGGGTCGTTGAGATTTCCCAAGCATGTCGTCGAAACCAAGCGTTCAGGCATACTCTAACCCTCGACCTCGACGAGCTCGATATCAAAGTTGAGGTCCTTGCCGGCAAGCTCGTGGTTGGCATCGAGCGTCACGGCCTCGGGCGTCACGTCGATGACCACGGCGGGGACGGGCATGCCGCTGGGCGTGGACAGGAAGAGCTTCATGCCCTTCTCGATCTGCTCGATGTTGGGAACCTGCTCGGCCGGGAAGGTAATAACCATCTCGGGATTGTGCTCGCCGTAGGCATCGGCAGCAGGAATGTGCACGGTCTTCTTCTCGCCCACCTGCATGTCGACAACAGCGGCGTCGAAGCCCTTGATCATCTGGCCGGCGCCGCAGGTGAACTCCAGCGGCTCGCCGCGATCGTAGGAGCTATCGAACTGCGTGCCGTCGTCGAGCGTGCCGCGATAATGAGTCTTGACCTTCTTGCCCTGGTTGGACATGGTAACCTCCGTGATAAGGGCGGCGCACAACGCGGGCCGCCGTGAACATATGGCGCTAACTATACCCTAGTCATACAATTCAAAGACAGTTTGCAAAGAAACGCTGCAACCGGAGGATCCATGGCATATCCCGTATTTGACTTACACTGCGACACCGCCGACCGCATCGGCTGGGCCACGCTCGATCTCGACCTGCGCTTTACCGCCGGCACCGACGGTTATTTCCCCGGCGACGAAACGCATCCGCAAGATTTCGACCTCATCGAGGGCAACGCCTGCGCCATCTCGCTCGCAAAGATCGGCAACACGCCGTGGGCACAGTGCTTCGCCACGTTTGTCCCCGACGAGATTCCCACCGCCCACGCCGCGCGCTTCCAGGCGCAAATCATGGCGCATATGAGCGGCCAGGCAATGCTCAACCACGACCGCATGGTCAACGTACGCAGCGCCGCAGACATTCGCCCTGCGCTCAAAGACGGCAAGGTCGCTTGCATCCACACCATCGAAAACGCCACGTTCTTTGCCGAGGACCCCGCGCTGATCGAGGTGCTCAAGAGCCTGGGCGTGCTTATGTCGTCACTCAGCTGGAACGCGCAGGGACCGCTCGCGAGCGGCCACGACACCCACGCCGGCCTCACCGCCGCCGGTATCGAGGCGCTTACGCAGATGGAGCACGCCGGCATGGTGCTCGACGTTTCCCACCTCAACGATGAGTGCTTTGACGAGGTTGTCGCCCACGCCACGCGCCCCTTCGTTGCCAGCCACTCCAACTCCCGCGCGGTTTGCGGCGTCAAGCGCAACCTCACCGACGACCAGTTCCGCACCATTCGCGACATGGGCGGTATCGTCGGCCTCAACTACTGCAGCGAGTTCCTTTCCAACGACGCAACCGACAAGACCGCCGCAGACGTCACCTTCGACCAGCTGGCGGCACATATCGAGCACTGGCTCGACCTGGGCGGCGAGGACGTCATCGCGCTCGGCGGCGACTGGGACGGCGCCACGGTGCCTGCTTTCCTCTCCGATGCCAGCAAGATGCCCGAGTTCCAGAACATGCTCTCCAAGCACTTTGGCAAGACCGTGATGCAAAAGCTCTGCAGCGACAACGCGCTTGCCTTCTTTGAGCGTTATTAATTTCACATCCCTTGAGCGGGCCGGCATGCCGAACGGTCGACATGCCGGCCCGTCCCCAATCTGAAGGACCGCTTTTGACGCAGCAATTTACGTTTTTCCTATCCCGACCGGATGGCACGTCCTTGCCCGTCGTCGTTACCAAAAAGCGCGTCAAGAACTTCAACCTACGCGTCACATCGAGCGGTGAGGTCCACGCCAGCGCACCGATCGGCGCCAGCCGTGAGCGTATCGAAGCGTTTGTGAAGCGCAACAGCGCCTGGATTATCAGCCGACTTGCCCAGCGCGAGCAACGTCAGGCGACGGCGAGAGAGCCGCTCAGCCCCTCGTCCATCATTGCGCTTTGGGGCAAACCCATCACGGTACAAGATGCGCTCGATCACAACTTTACATCACCCGCACCGCGGCCCAAGCAGGCCACCTTCGCAAGTTTTATGGATACCGACGAGCCAAACGGACGTCCGCAGGCCAAGTGGAACGCGACCCTCGACGGCTTAACGCCCAGTGAGATCCAAGCCCATATTGACCAGCTCTATACGTCCGAGGTCACATCGGCACTGCGCGATATGGTGCACGCATACGAAATCGCAATGGGTGTCGCCGTATCCCGCGTTTCCGTACGCAGCATGAAAACGCGTTGGGGATCATGCACGCCCAAGACCGGAGCCATTCGCATCGCACGCGAACTTGCCGCCTATCCCATCGAATGCCTCGACATGGTTGTCGCCCACGAGCTCGTCCACTTGCTCGAGCCAAGCCACAACCAGCGGTTCCACGTCCTGCTCGACACATACTGCCCCAACAATAGAGCACTTTCTCAGCGACTCAAGCAGCCACCCATAGAGACGTATTAGAACCGGTTAGCGCACACGCTCGATCTCGACACCGCAGCTTGCCAGGGGAAGACCGACGGGCGCCCAAGGCTTATCGAGCTTAACGCGCACGCCAAGCAGCAGGGGGTAACGACGTAGCAGCATCTGGGCCACGCCCTCGGCTGCAGCCTCGATGAGCTTAAACGTATGCTCGCGCAGATAGCCATCGACATCGTGGCATACCGAGCCGTAGTCAATCGAGGCGTTCAGGTTATCGTGCTCCCCCGCTGCACGCAGGTCGGCATAGAGCACCAGGGACACGATGAACTTCTGGCCCAGCGCGTTCTCTTCGGGATATACGCCGTGGTTAGCAAAAACCTCAAGACCTTCAACGGTGATGCGGTCGGCATGGCGCAGATCGTCATAGCTCACGTGGGGTACCGCCGTTGCGGTGGATATTTCGCCCCTTCCACGGCGGGCGAGCTCGGCACCTTCAGTCTTGGTTGCATTCTCGGGCAGTTTCTTATTGCTCATCGCGATCGTCTCCTTCGTTTAGAACCCCGACCGCGCAAACTAACTACACGCGAATCGACAGGTTCTTTTTATCATCGCTCCAGTTGCAAGCATTGCGCGCGGGGCATGCAAAGCAGGCGCGCGACGCTTTATCGGCCGCATAGAGCAGACGCTCAAGCGGTTGGCTGTTCACGCGCAGCTTTCGATGGCCCAGAATGGCCGTCTTAATGGCTGCGGCATCGGCCGGCTCAAACGCCACATCATCGGGCATGCCGCCGAGAATCGCATCAGCGACGCGTTCGCTTGCAACATCATGGGATATACCCGATTCATACTGTTCATCTTTGCCGATATCGTGAAGAAGTGCCGTGGCGTAGATGATCTCGCGGTCAAATTCGAGCTGTTCCTCGAGATTCTTAATCCACATAATGCGCGCGACATCCAGCAGATGGTCAATACCGTGGCGGCAAAAGATGCGCCCCGATTCCAACTGTGCAATGTTGCCCAGGTGCCGCCGGAACAGGCCATTGGCACAGATGTAATCGATACGAGGCATGACGCCAAAAGGCGCCAGGCCCGAAGCCATAAAACCGCGACGCGACGTCCCCTCATCGGTCTTCGATGTAAAGTCGTTGACGACCCTCATGCTAACGACCCAGCATCCTAAAGAACCGCTCCTCGAGCGCGGGATCGGTCTCAAAGACGCCGCGACGAGCGAGCGTCACGGTCTTGGTGCCGGGCTTTTGCACGCCGCGCATGGTCATGCACATGTGCTCGGCTTCCATCAGCACAATCGCCCCTTGGGGAGCAAGATATTCCATGAGGGCATCGGCAACCTGCGCACACAGCTGCTCCTGCAGCTGCAGACGACGGGCATAGACCTCAACCGTGCGGGCAAGCTTAGACAGACCTGCCACGCGACCGTTAGGGATATAGCCGATCGCAGCCTTACCATAAAACGGCAGCAGATGATGCTCGCACAGCGAGTAGAACGTAATGTCGCGCTCGATAACCAAATCGTTCGAAGCGACGGCAAAAGTTTTGGACAGGTGCTCCTCGGCACTCTGGTCCATACCGCCGGCAATCTCGCCATACATACGGGCGACGCGTGCCGGAGTCTCCAGCAGGCCCTCACGAGTTGGGTCCTCGCCTATACCTTCAAGCAGCAGCTTAATGGCAGTCTCGACTTTTTCCTGATCGACCATCTGGGCCTCACTTTTTTCGATTTCGCGTTCGCGCTATGGTACCACGCCGGCACGCAACCTCTGCCAGCTACATAGTATGGGTCGAATAGACCGGATCGTCCCGCCAAAGCTCCACAGCATCGCAAAGCGCAACGCCCTCACGTGCAGCACGAGTGCGCGTGGCGTTCATGTCGATCACGCGCTGATTGCTCGAGCCCCTAAAGCGCAACGAGATATCGTACAGATCCTGAACGAACGGGCCGTCCACCAACATGTCGAGGCAGGCCAGGATACGGTCCGTGACCTCGGTATGGTGGCAACCGCCCGGCATAAGCTCCTCGAGCACATCGCCGGTAAAGCACCAAATGGTCTTGCCCGACCCCGATGGATAGGCCGCACGCACGCGTTCGATAAAGTCGACAAGCCCCGCTTGATTCTCAGGTTCCATAGGCTCGCCGCCCAAAATCGTCAGACCATCGATAAAGGGATGATCGAGACTCTCGATAATTTTGTCCTCGACGGCGCTATCGAACGGCTCGCCAGCGGCAAAGTCCCACGCGACAGAGTTAAAACAATTCTTGCACCCACGACGGCACCCGCTCACAAACAGAGAAGTACGAACGCCTTCTCCATCAGCAATGTCGAAATACTTAATGTTCGCGTAGTTCATAGGTAACTCTCCCGGGAGGCCGGGACATATCATCCCGTCCTCAAACATTCTCGGCCTTCGGCCTGCGAAACTGCGGGCGGGACGATATGTCCCGGCCTCATGCAAAGGGTAACTCAATGAACGAAGCGAACATCGAGCATAGGGTTCGAGGTCCAATAAATACTCAGCTGCAGCTCAACCGCCATCGCAAGTAAATCGCAGCTGCAGCTCATATTATTTCCGCTAAGAACTTCGAGGAGTGAGCAGACCGCATGCCGCATCTCAGCTACATCAACTTGGCTGCCCGTAGCGAGGCCCCGGACCTTTGCTCGATATGAGTTCCGCACGAACAGGAGGCGCCAGTGGCGCCTCCGTCGTGAGCCAGGACTGTCCGAAATAGCGAGTAAAGGTCCGGGGCCTCGCTACGGGGCAGCCTGGGATGGTTATTAGAGATGCAGCACGCGGTCGCGGATCTCCTCGGTTCGACCCTGGTTCCAGAACTGGGTACCGATGTAGCCGCACGTACGACGAGCGACATTCATCTTCTCCTGGTCGCGGTTGCCGCAGTTGGGGCACTCCCACACCAGCTTGCCATCGTCCTCGACAATCTTGATCTCACCGTCGTAGCCGCACACCTGGCAGTAGTCGCTCTTGGTGTTGAGCTCGGCGTACATGATGTTGTCGTAGATGTACTGCATCACGCGAATGACAGCCTTGAGGTTGTCCTGCATGTTGGGAACCTCGACGTAGGAGATGGCACCGCCCGGCGAAAGCTGCTGGAACATACCCTCGAACTTGAGCTTGTCGAATGCGTCGATCTCCTCGGACACGTGGACGTGGTAGCTGTTGGTGATGTAGCCCTTGTCCGTCACGCCCGGGATGATGCCAAAACGACGCTGCAGGCACTTGGCGAACTTGTAGGTCGTCGACTCAAGCGGGGTACCGTACAGCGAGAAGTCAATATCGCTTTCGGCCTTCCACTCCGCGCACTTGTCGTTCATGCGCTGCATGACGGCCATGGCAAAGGGCGTGCCCTCCTTCTCGGTGTGGCTGTGGCCCGTCATGTACTTAACGCACTCATACAGGCCGGCATAACCCAGACTAATGGTGGAGTAACCGCCCACGAGCAACTTGTCGATCGTCTCGCCCTTCTTCAGGCGGGCGAGGGCACCGTACTGCCAAAGAATCGGTGCGGCATCCGAAAGCGTACCCATCAGACGCTCATGACGGCACAGCAGGGCGCGGTGGCACAGCTCAAGGCGCTCGTCGAAGATCTTCCAGAACTTATCCATGTCCTGATGCGAGCTCAGCGCGACATCGGGCAGGTTGATGGTCACAACGCCCTGGTTAAAGCGACCGTAGTACTTGGGCTTGTTCGGGTCATAGTTCAGCGCGTTGGCCACGTTGTTAAATCCGTTACCGGAGCGGTCGGGCGTCAGGAAGCTGCGGCAACCCATGCAGGTATAGCAGTCGCCGTTGCCCGCGGTCTCGCCCTTCGACAGCTTGAGCTCGCGCATCTTCTTCTCGGAGATGTAGTCGGGCACCATGCGCTTGGCGGTGCACTTCGCAGCCAGCTGAGTCAGGTAGAAGTACGGGGAATCCTCGTGAACGTTATCGTCCTCGAGCACGTAGATGAGCTTGGGGAACGCCGGGGTGATCCACACGCCGGCTTCGTTCTTAACGCCCTCATAGCGCTGACGAAGCGTCTCCTCCACAATCATGGCAAGGTCATGCTTCTCCTGGGGCGTACGGGCCTCATTGAGATACATAAAGACCGTCACGAACGGCGCCTGGCCATTCGTGGTCATAAGGGTCACGACCTGATACTGAATCGTCTGAACGCCGCGACGGATCTCGTCACGCAGGCGGTCCTCAACAACCTCGCGGACCTTTTCGGGAGATGCGGAAACGCCGAGCTCCTCGAGCTCGCGGGCGACCTCGCCGCGAATCTTTTGACGGCTCACCTCGACGAACGGGGCAAGATGGGTCAGCGAAATCGACTGGCCACCGTACTGGGAGGAAGCAACCTGAGCGATGATCTGCGTCGCGATGTTGCAGGCAGTCGAGAAGCTGTGCGGCTTCTCGATCAGCGTGCCCGAAATAACAGTACCGTTCTGGAGCATATCCTCCAGGTTCACCAGGTCGCAGTTATGCATGTGCTGGGCAAAGTAGTCCGAATCATGGAAGTGAATCAGACCCTCATTGTGAGCATCCACAATCTCCTGGGGCAGCAGCACACGCTGGGTCAGGTCCTTGGAGATCTCGCCGGCCATGTAGTCACGCTGAACGGAATTGACGGTCGGGTTCTTGTTGGAGTTCTCCTGCTTGACCTCTTCGTTGTTGCACTCAATCAGCGACAGAATCTTGTCGTCGGTCGTGTTCTTCTGGCGCTTCAGGCTCTGAACATAGCGATAGATGATGTAATGGCGAGCGACCTCGTAGCAGTCGAGACGCATAATCTCGTCCTCGACCAGATCCTGAATCTCCTCGACCGACACGGTGTGGCCCGCGTTCTCGCATGCCTCGGCGACGTTTTGTGCCGCGTAAACCACCTGGCGGTCGGTAAGACGAGAGCTCTCCTCGACCTCCAAGTTTGCGGCGCGGATGGCATTGACAATCTTATCGATGTCAAAGACAACCTCGGTGCCGCTGCGCTTGATGATCTTCATCCTCTTGCCTCTTTCGCGTCGAAATCGTATTGCGCTTCAGAGCCAAACGATGCCCGGCAGGGCTTGCCCCTGTCTTGCGGCGCCGTCGCGCAATCTGTGTTTTCGAAAACCATAGGCCCTCATGCGGACAATCCTCGCAGCCAATCAAGGGGCTCAAAGATCCATCCAAATGGGGCGAATAAGGTCCTCGTTCTCTGTCCGCCATCTATCATACGACAAAGAGGCATCTATATCCTGTATTCTTTTTTTAGGTCAAACACAATATATAGTGTTTCAGCAGGTCAAAGCAATTAGTCATTTTGCAGACGCATTAATTATGAGGGGTTCTTGGCAAGTCGGTAAAACGTTACCAACACGGCTACCTGCATGGCAGTTATAAAACCCCCTTAGTCAAGCCGCTGACAAATCCTACCAAAACCAAGCCGCTCACGCCAAAAGAATCCAAAAGATTATGCTTGACCAACATGTTGCGGTCACGGTCGGCCAGGACGTATGCAACCTGCCGGCACCTCTACGGGGACCTTGGATCAATATTTGCTGGCATATTTGACGGCGTGCTTGGTAGCAAAACAAAACAGCTCAGAGGACATAGCCTCTGAGCTGCGAACATTTGGTGGGCGTTAGAAGATTTGAACTTCTGACCTCTTCCGTGTCAGGGAAGCGCTCTCCCCCTGAGCTAAACGCCCAAATGGAGCGGACAACGGGGCTCGAACCCGCGACCCCAACCTTGGCAAGGTTGTGCTCTACCAACTGAGCCATGTCCGCTTACGAGGATTAATCTTACGTGATGCCCGCATCCTATGCAAGAACTTTTTTTGAAAAGTTTTGCAACGCTCTCGCGAGGGCATCAGTCGTCACGAAAGGCGCGAACAAACGCAGGCTCGCAGCGAGATGCCCCTACATCTCACCGAGCATGATCCAGGCAGAGCTGTCCTGCGCGAGCCTGCCGTCTGCAAGCGGTGATGAGGTGAGCAGGACCCTGCCCGCCGGCAGCTCCACGGGTGCTGCACCGAAGTTCGTCACACACGCCCAGCCGTTATCGCGGCGATAGGCGATGACGCCGCCCTCAGCGCCCTCGGCACCATCCGCAAGACCGGTGCGCCCGTCAAGATCGAGCCACGCAAGATCGTTGGCGCACCCGCGCAGCTTGCGCCGCAGCCAGAGGGCGTCACGATAGAGCGCAAGCATCGATGTCGGGTCCACTTCTTCCCTATCGGCAGCATAATCGGAAAACCATGCAGGCTGCGGCAGATGGGGCGCCGCATCGGCGTCCGCCGGTGAAAACCCAAACGATCCGCCCTGCTCGGGATCGTCCGCCGCCACCCACGGCAGGGGCACACGACAGCCGTCGCGCCCCTTCTCGCGCTTCGGTCCGTGCGTATTGGTCGCAGCGGGATCTTCGAGTGCAGCCCACGGAATGTCAGCCACCTCAAAAAGACCGAGCTCCTCACCCTGATACACGTATGCCGAGCCCGGAAGCGCCAGCTCAAGCAAAAGGGCCGCCCGCGCGCGGCGCTCGCCGAGTTCACGGTCCTCGTAATAAGACGACCCGTCGCGTAAGAGCCAGTCGAGCGCAATCTGGTGGTAGCGCGTCGCCTTGATCTGCGGCAGGGCATAGCGCGTCGCCACGCGCGGCACGTCGTGGTTGGAGAGTACCCAGGTCGAGGCGGAATCGGATTCGATGGCTGCCTTCAAGCCCTCCTCGATTGCAGCGTGCATGTCATCATAGGTCCAAGTGGCCTTGGCGAACTCAAAGTTGAATGTCTGGCCAAGCTCGTTGGGACGCGCGTAGAGATACTGGCGCTCGGGCAGCACCCACGCCTCGGCAACGGCGCTGCGCGGCGGATTATAGCGGTCGAACACGCGGCGCCACTCGCGATAGATCTCGTGGACCTCGTTGCGGTCCCACAGCGGATGAGTGCCGTCGTCAACCATGTCATCGCCCTCGGCGAGATGCCACCGGTCGAGGTCATCGCGGTCGAGATCCTTGGCAAGACCGTGCGCCACATCAATGCGAAAGCCATCGACGCCTCGATCGCTCCAAAATGTCAGGACGTCGCAAAAGAACGTGTGAACCTCGGGGCATGACCAGTCAAAGTCCGGCTGCTCGGGCGTAAACATGTGCAGATACCACTGACCGTCCGCAACACGCGTCCAGGCGGGGCCGCCAAAGTTGGCATTCCAATTGATGGGAGGCAGCTCGCCATGTTCGCCGCGACCATCGCGAAAGATATAACGGGCGCGCTCGGGCGATCCGGGGCCGGCGGCAAGAGCGGCTTTGAACCAGGGGTGCTGGTTGGATGAATGGTTAGGCACGATGTCGACGATGACCTTGATGCCGCGCGCGTGAGCCGCAGCGATCATGTCATCGAAGTCGTCAAGCGAGCCGAGACGTGGGTCGACATCGCAGTAGTCCGCCACATCATAGCCGCCATCGACAAGAGGCGAAGGGTAAAACGGGCTCAGCCAGATGGCCTCGATACCCAGCCGCTCAAGATAGTCCATCTGCTGGGTAATGCCCGCGATATCGCCCAGACCCGAACCAGTCGAATCCTTAAACGAGCGCGGGTAGATCTGATAGATCGCGGCATCGGACATCCATGAGCGCGAAGAAGACTTTTCTGTAGCCATGGGGCGTATCTCCCTTGCAACGAGGTTATGCGAGATGCCCACGATGATACGCCCAAAGCGGACATTCGCGGCAAACAACGCCACAGCCACGACCCAAAACGCTCGCCCCCTCTCGGGTTCGAGCCTAGGAGATAGGTACAAAAAAAGCCCGGCTACCGTAGTAGTCGGGCTGTTGCGTTTGGAGCGGACAACGGGGCTCGAACCCGCGACCCCAACCTTGGCAAGGTTGTGCTCTACCAACTGAGCCATGTCCGCATATGTAAAACAAAACGGGCGCCGGAGCGCCCGGATGTTGCCTGGAGGCGAAGCCCGGATTCGAACCGGGGGTAAAGGCTTTGCAGGCCTCTGCCTTACCACTTGGCCACTTCGCCGAAAAAGGACCGCCTAAACGGTCCGGAAATGCAATGGAGCGGACAACGGGGCTCGAACCCGCGACCCCAACCTTGGCAAGGTTGTGCTCTACCAACTGAGCCATGTCCGCTTGCGGGTTATTAATTTACGCGAGTTGTCCAAAAGACGCAAGTACTTTTTTCAAAAAACTTGTCTGCCGCATGTTCTTAGTAGCTAAACGCGCTAAAGCGATTGGCTAGGCACACGATTCCAGCGCTCCGCTAAACAGCTTCACCATCTGTACGCGCGTGCCGGCGCCGTCCGTACGACGAGCAACCTCCACGTTATCGACGAGCATACGCATAAGCTTGATGCCACGGCCGCGCTCCTCGGATGCGACCGGCTCGCTCGTTTCATCGATAGAATAGCCGGCACCTCGATCAAGCACCTCAACCACAACGCGATCGCCATAGGCCTGAACCGTCAGGACGCACCCGATACCGCCCGCATGGTCATAGGCATTACCCAACGCCTCCCCCGACGCCAATGCGACATCGTAGCGCTCGTCACGGCGCAACGGAAGCGATTCAAGGAGTTCGGCGATGCGATGTCGGTAGTATGGAAGATTCTCGATACCCTGACGGACCTCGACGCTCTTACTCCAGCGAGGCAGCTCCCCCACCGGAATGGCGGGAATAGACTCCCGTGCCGGCCCCGCGACATGAAGGATATCGACAAGACGAGCAATCTCCAAAAAGCGAACAACTTCACCCGATGCATTGACGAGCGAAAGCAGGCCTTCTCGCCTCATGAGCTCACGAGCGCGCGTAAGCAGGAATGCCAAGCCCGTCGAATCGATAAAGCTAACAGCCTGACAGTTGATGACAACACGACGCACGCCGCGGCCAATCAAAGCATCCAACCGCCGACGCAGCGCAGGCACCGTGGCGATGTCGATATCGCCTGGTGGCGTCAAAACCGCTATGTCATTCCACTCATTCATACGACCATGGTTCCCCAAAAAAGCCCACTCGATGCATTCGTTTCCCCAACCGTACGGATTCAGCCCGCCCAGCGTCGTCTATGAACGACCCCGTAAAAACTCAAGGGACACCAATGCAATGTCATCGTCCAGCGCCGATTCGGTAAATCGGTCAAGCTCGCCCAAGACTTTGCCGCAGATTCCCGATACGCCCTCACCCGAGACAGAGAGCAGAAGGTCACGAAGGCGCTGCTCACCAAAGAACGCTCCGGTGCGGTCGCGGGCCTCAATCGTTCCGTCCGTATACATGAAGAGCATGTCGCCGGGAGCGAACGTAAACACGCCTGTCTCGTACACCATGCTCTCAAAGGCACCGATTACGCCCGATTGGCATCCAAGCAGCTCGACCTCTCCCCCACGGGCCTCGCCGCCACCCAGCGGCATCGACTCTGGCCTAATGACCATGGTCGGAGGATGGCCCGCCGAACAATACGTTGCGCGTCCGGCTTTAAGGTCAATCTTGGCGATAAAGGCCGTCACGAACGTCTCGACCCTCGAAAAGCCCATGAGCATGCTGTTAAGGGAGCGTGCCATGCGGGCCGGTCCAGCGCCCTCCCAGGCATATGCCGTCAGGGCCGTCTTGACGAGCGCGGACATCGATGCGGCCTCAATGCCTTTGCCAGACACATCACCCAGAATCATGACGGCGCAGTCGTCGGGAAGACGGATGAGCGTATAGAAATCGCCGCCGACCAACGCCGAGTTCGTGGCCGACAGGTACACCGAATCGGTTGCGATACCCGGAACATCCCCCAGGGAATTTCTCATGCCGATCTGAAGGGTCTGAGCGATATGGCGCTCCTCGCGCTTTTGAGATTCGCCTTCGTAGATCAGTTCAAAGTCATGCGCCAAGTGCACCAAGTAGTCATATTCAAGATCATCAATCGGCTCTTGGCTACCATCACGAAGCAGCAGCGCGCGCGTCGTCGGGCTCTTCGCAACAGAAGCAGGAACAATCGCGTCGTTACTGTGCCTGCCATCACCCTCAGAGCGCGGGCGCCCCGCCTCGATGCCGGAGTCAACGTAGAGACCTTGACAAGGCAGACCATGCGCCCTAAGCCAGCCTCCCATAGGCATCGATTCGTCAACGCGAGTTATACGGACGTGTTTAAGGTCCTCGGCACTCGTACCGCCCAAAACAGATGCCTCAAAGCCATCAGGGCCAGCCCCCAGACGTGCCGCTGGCGCCGTCGTGGAAAAGAAAAGCTTCTCGGGATCGTCCGGCAAAGCAACGCGACTGCCGCCTTCAAAATCTATGACGTAGGAATCCAGACTGGCGTCATACTCAACAGGGCAAAAATGGCAGTTAAGCATATTGCAGATCTCGGACGATACCGCCTGGGTAGCCGCGGCGGAATCGTCTAGAAAGGCAAACAACTCATCACGCAAGACATTGAGCGAGCGGCCAAGCTCGGCCGTGCGACGGGAGCGAAGGCTCGATGCCATGCCGACCAGCTGGATAGACAGGTAATCGCAAATGACCTCGAGTACATTAACGTCATAGGCGAGCGGTGCTTGAGGGCGTTTCCAACCAACTTCCAGCACGCCAAGAATCTGCGTACCGTAAAAAACGGGAAGACAGATCTCGCTGCGGTACGGAGGCATATCCTGCATGCGCAACAGGTGCTTAGAACGATTGTCCAAGTCCATAAACATACCGGAGGCGGCCTTATCACCCTCAAGGTCCTGTTGAATCGACAAGCGACAGGCACGCGACTCACGAAGAACATACGTCGGAATGCCAGCGCCATACGGCAAAAACTCAGGCAGGTAGCTGTCGTACAGCTCCTTGGAAACACCGCGAAGTTTAAAACCGCCGCTCTCAGAAAAATAGATAGCGGCACCCGAAGCATCGAGCGTTCCTACAAGCTGGTTCAAAACGGTATCAAGTAGGCTGGGCAGCTCATCGGAGCCCACGGTACTCATAATGACCGAGAGCGTGCCAGAGAGGCGCTTGTTCGCCACTCTAAGCTCCGAAAGCGCACGCTTGAGCTGACGGTCGTGCGAATACTGTTCTTCGATGCTATGGAGCGCCACCAGGACACGTGGCGCGCGGCGCCCAAAGATGCGTGGAGGCGTTACGGAGCCCGCACGAACCAAGACGGGGATAAAGGAGCCGTCACTCAGCTTGAGCATCAATTCGATCTCGGAGCCATCAGTTTCAAATGGCAGACGATGTTCCGTCGCACGTTCAAAAGCGGATGAGTACAGGACGTCTTTAACATCTCTACCGATGACGTCGGCGCGTTCCTCGCACATCAAACCAAGTAAGCAATTATTCACATGCAGAATGGTTCCGTCGAGCTCGCAGATGATGACAGCATCGCTCGTGATCTCGACTAGTTGGGCAACGTCTGCCCACTCGTTGCGTTCAAGCGTTTCCATCGTGGACCCCACCGTCTATCGGTAACAAAAAAGCCTCCGAAGAGGCTTCTCAAATGCGATGGTGTCGGAGGCGGGACTTGAACCCGCATGACCAAAAAGCGGTCACTAGCACCTCAAGCTAGCGCGTCTGCCAATTCCGCCACTCCGACATGCTATGTTGTTGATTCGCAGTTCGTTTTGTTGGACCCGCGCGTTCAACGAGGAAGATAATAACCTATGATTCGAGAACTGTGCAAGCACTTTTTTCAAAAAAGTTTACGAATTTGTTAATGCGCAGGTAGATCCGTATGTCCGGTCCCGAATCGGTGTTGCCTCCCGGCGCATTCCGCAGGGGGAGCGATATTTTGCAGAACGAAGTGCGCAGCAAAATATCGCTCATGCCCGAGGACGCGCCGGGAGGCAACACCGATTCGGGGCCTGCAAATACATACTTCAGGCACAGTTCTCAAACATGTTCTGGGGGCTGATGCAAATTTGGTGGCTCGGCAAAGCCGAGCCCTTATATGGGGAGGCCGGAGCTAAAGCTCCGGCCTCACTCAATTTCTCATCAGATTAAGTGAGCGATTAAGGAATCGCACTCCACCTGCTGAGTTACCGCAGGGCCCGCCCTGGTGTTACTTTTCAGAACACTCCGCACTGATATTTTCTGTATTGAAGACGTCGATGATGCACCCGTATACCATTG
>JAYBEF010000062.1:0-15694 GCA_037277825.1 Collinsella sp. | reverse complement strand
TGCCGGCGAGCTCGGCGATCTTGGCGGCAGCCATGCCGGGGATGCGGTGATCGAGTGCGCCGTTCTTGAACATGGCGGCACGCAGGGCGTCCATCTCGGCACCCTGCTTGACGAAGTAGCAGCCGCGACGCTGGAACTCAGCCTTGACATCCTTGTAGATGGAGTCGAGGACGGTGACGGACTGCTCGGAAGCGCAGATCATGCCGTTGTCGAACGTCTTGGAGTGGATGATGGAGTTGACGGCGAGCTTGATGTCCGCGGTATCGTCGATGATGACCGGGGTGTTGCCGGCGCCGACGCCGAGTGCGGGCTTACCGGAGGAGTAAGCAGCCTTGACCATGCCCGGGCCACCGGTTGCGAGAATGATGTCGACGTCGCGCATGACCATGTTGGTCAGCTCGATGGACGGCTTGTCGACCCAGCCGATGATGCCCTCAGGAGCACCGGCCTTGACAGCTGCGTCGAGAACGAGCTTGGCGGCGGCGATGGTGCACTTGGCGGCTGCCGGGTGCGGGGAGATGATGATGGCGTTACGGGTCTTCAGGCAGATGAGCGTCTTGAAGATGGCCGTGGAGGTCGGGTTGGTGGTCGGGATGACAGCGCCAACGATACCGATCGGCTCGGCGACCTTGGTGATGCCGTAAGCGTCGTCGCGCTCGATGACACCGCAGGTCTTGGTGTTCTTGTAAGCGTTGTAGATGTACTCAGCGGCGTAGTGGTTCTTGATGACCTTGTCCTCGAGAACGCCACGGCCTGTCTCCTCGATGGCGAGCTTGGCCAAAGGAATACGAGCCTTGTTGGCGGCCATAGCAGCCTCGTAGAAGATCTTGTCTACCTGCTCCTGAGTGTACTCAGCGAATTTAGCCTGGGCCTCACGCATAGATTTGAGTTTGGCCTCAAGCGCCTCCACGTTGTCCACGATGGCGGGAGTAGTGTTTTCCGGTGACTTTTTCACCATTTGTGTCTCCTTGCGATCGGAGATTTACCCTACGCCTTGCATGATAGCAAGAAATAATTCGGTAAACGGTCAGATTCCCGTAAAAGGCATACTAAAACGCTTCAATCAAATGAACCGTTTCAACTAAATTATGCTACTTAGCGTAGGAAAGATCGGATGCTTTGCGCCTTGTAGGTGCCCTGAAGCCGTATTGGCCAGCATTTGGTTCCAGAGGGTTTTTGGCTTAAAGGCGTCGGGTTATCGAGAACGACTTTTGCATATTCATATGTTAGTAGTTGTCGTCTTACGATCAGTTGGTAGTCAATAAACCAAAAAGGCGCCCTCCGTAGGGGAGGGCGCCTTTGGTAAGTTCTATGTGAACGCGAGGTCTTTGACCCGGAGAGTCCGAGGTACTTGTTGGTAAGACCTTATTTAGGAGCGCGCAACCTTGCCGGACTTGAGGCAGGTGGAGCAAACGTTCATCTTGCGACGGTGACCGTCGACGACGACGTAAACGCGCTGGATGTTGGGGCGGAACTTACGGTTGGTGACGCGGTGAGAGTGGCTGATGGAGCGACCGGCAACGGGGTGCTTACCGCAAACTTCGCAAACTTTGGACATAACTGACCCTCCTTGGGCGACAAACGAACATGTCGCGTTAACAAACAAGCCTGAACTATAGCACAGAAGCAGCTCCCTGTGCGTAATCTACACAGAGATATTTCTCTTTTGGCGATAGTGCCCACGCCACGGCCCTGGACGTAGATCCGATTTGCGTGCAGCAGAGGGGATTATGCCAGCTCGCAACAAGGTTTTCAAGCTCGTCCCACAAATATATATAGGTTTATTGAGCGTTGGGCTCCGTTTACGGATTGCTCCGTATTTATGCTCGCAATTAAGCTCGAGGTTGGCTACACTATCCCTTGACCATTAAAGGGGTACGAGATACCCACATGGAATTACATAGCTGCCATAGAGCAGCCCTTCCTTGTGGGTGTCTGGTCCGCTTTGAGCGGTCGGGCATCTATTTTTTTGACTGTGTCAACAGTCAAGACATGTGAGGAAGGAGATCGATGGGCACGACTTCCCCCAAGGCGGTCATCATGGACGAGACCGCCGTCAACCGAGCGATGACCCGCATCGCGCACGAGATCCTCGAGCGCAACGAGGGCTGTGAAGACCTCGCTCTGGTCGGCATCGTCACGCGCGGCGACCTTCTGGCAAAGAAGCTCGCCGAGGCGATCAAGGAGATCGAGGGTGTCGACGTTCCGCTTGGCAGCCTGGACATCAGCTTCTATCGCGATGACTATGCGACCAATTTCGCTCCCGCGATCCACGCTACCAACATTCCCTTCAGCGTCGACGGCAAGCGCGTCGTGCTGGTGGATGACATCCTGTACACGGGCCGTACCATTCGCGCCGCTCTGGACGCCGTCATGGATCTGGGCCGTCCGAGCCGCATTGAGTTGGCAGTTCTCGTTGACCGCGGTCACCGCGAGCTCCCCATCTCGCCGGACTTTGTCGGCAAGAACGTTCCCTCGTCGCACGAGGAGAACGTGCACCTATATATGAAGGAAGTCGACGGCCGTACCGCTGTCGAGATCAACGACGTCGCGCCGGGCTCCCACGTGGGTTCTGCGCCGCTGGGAGGTGAGTAGTACCGTGGCGTTCAACCATAAGCACCTGATCGACATTACCGAGTACTCCGAAGAGGACATTAAGCTCATCCTCGAGACCGCCAAGGCGTTCTCCGAGGTCAACGAGCGTGCGATTAAGAAGGTCCCCACGCTCAAGGGCAAGACCATCGTCAACATGTTCAACGAGCCCTCGACGCGCACCCGCAGCTCCTTCGAGCTCGCCGAGAAGCGTCTTTCGGCCGACAGCCTCAACTTTGGCGGCTCCTCGACCTCCACGGTCAAGGGCGAGAGCCTTGTCGACACCGTCGAGACCCTCAACGCCTACAAGATCGACTGCATCGTCGTGCGCGACAAGCACGCCGGCGCGCCCTACATCGTCACGCAGAACTCGCCCGCGAGCGTTATCTGCGCCGGCGACGGCAAGCACAACCACCCCACGCAGGCCCTGCTGGACCTGTATACCATCTGGGAGCACAAGGGTGACTTCCACGGTCTGAAGGTCGCCGTCGTCGGCGATATCGCGCACTCCCGCGTGTGCGGCTCGCTGATCCCCGCCCTTAAGATCATGGGCTGCGAGACCTACGCCGTCGCCCCCGGCACGCTACTGCCGCCGGCGCCCGAGGTCCTGGGCTGCGACCACGTGACGAGCGACCTCGATTCCGTCCTGCCCGAGCTGGACGTCGTCTATATGCTGCGCGTGCAGCAGGAGCGCCTCGAGGGCGCACCGTTCCCCACGATTCGTGAGTACCACAAGCTCTTCGGTCTGACCAAGGATCGCGAGAAGCTCATGAAGCCCGATGCGATCATCTGCCACCCGGGCCCCATCAACCGCGGCGTCGAGTTCGACTCCTATATGGCCGACCACCCGCAACGCTCCGTCATCCTGGAGCAGGTCTACGCCGGCATCTGCGTGCGTATGGCTATCCTGTATCTGCTGCTTGGAGGTGCCGATAATGGCCTTGCTTCTTAAGAACGCCCACGTCGTCGATCCGTCCGTCGAGCTTGACGGTGTCGTCGACGTCCTGATTGACGGCGACAAGATCGCCGAGGTCGGCGAGAACCTCGCCGCCGAGGGAGCCGAGGTCCGCGACCTTTCCGGCAAGTATCTCGTCCCCGGCCTGGTGGATATGCACGTGCACCTGCGCGAGCCCGGCTACGAGGTCAAAGAGGATATCGAGAGTGGCACCCGTGCTGCTGCCAAGGGCGGCTTCACCGGCGTGTGCGCCATGCCCAACACCGATCCCGTCACCGATAACGGCACCGTCGTGGAGTTCGTCAAGGCCCGCGCTGCCGAGGTCGGTCACTGCCGCGTCTATCCGTCGGGCGCCATGACCCGCGGCCTTAAGGGCGAGGCCATGTCCGAGATGGGCGATATGGTCGCCCACGGCGCCGTCGCCTTCACCGACGACGGTCGCGGCGTGCAGGGCGCGGGCATGCTCCGTCGCTGCATGGACTACGGCAAGATGTTCGGCAAGGTCTTTATGAGCCACTGCCAGGACGAGGATCTGGTCGGCCACGGTCAGATCAACGAGGGCAAGGTCTCGACTCGTCTGGCCCTCGAGGGTTGGCCGGCTGCCGGCGAGGAGCTTCAGATCGCCCGCGACATCGAGATCGCCAAGCTGACCGGTGCCAAGCTGCACATCCAGCACATCTCCACCGCTCACGGCCTGGAGCTCGTGCGTGCCGGTAAGGCCGCCGGTGTCCAGGTGACCTGCGAGGCTACCCCGCACCACATGTTCCTGACCGAGAACGACCTGGACGAGACCTACAACACCTCGCTCAAGGTCAATCCGCCGCTGCGCACCGACGAGGACGCCGAGGCCATCCGTCAGGGTGTCATCGACGGTACCGTCGACGTTATCGTCACCGATCACGCTCCCCACACCCCGTGGGAGAAGGCCCGCGAGTTCGAGCTTGCGCCCTTTGGCATGATCGGTCTCGAGACCTCGCTGTCGCTCGTGCTCACCGAGCTGGTCAACACGGGCAAGATGAGCATGGCTCGCATGGTCGAGCTCATGGCCATCAAGCCGCGTGAGATTCTGGGCCTCGACCAGGTTCAGGTCAAGGCGGGCTCCGTTGCCGACCTGACCGTGTTCGACCCCTCCGCAACCTGGACGGTTGGCGAGGACGGTTACGAGTCACGCGCCGAGAACTCCGGTTTTGCCGGCCGCACGCTTACCGGTCGTGCCACCGATGTGTTTGTCGGCGGTAAGCAGACGCTTGCCGACGGCTGCATCTGCTAGCATAGCCTTATCGCTTTTATGCGCGGTGCCCTTGCGGTGCCGCGCTTTCTATTCGTTTGGACCATGCAACCGCATGGGGGATTGGAGCGTCTATGCCCACACCTTCCACTGCACGCATGCACGACTTCGAGGTCGTCTCGAACCGGGAGATTGCCGACGGCATCTTCTCGCTCGTCATCTCGGCCCCCAAGCTTGCAAGTGCGCTCAAGCCCGGTCAGTTTGTGAACATCGCCGTACCCGGCGATGCGTCCTCGCTGCTTCGCGTGCCCCTGAGCTACTACCGCGCCGACGCCGAGGCCGGCACCGTCGAGCTGTGGTACGCCGTCGTGGGCGACGATACCCGTCGTTTGTCCCAGATGGGCCCTGGCTCCAAGTCCAACCTGTTGGGCCCTGGCGGCCGCGGCTGGCTTGTTCCCGAGGGCACCAGGAAGGCGCTGCTCGTGGCGGGCGGCATCGGCGTTCCGCCCGTGCTGTGCCTCGCCGGCATTCTTGCCGAGCAGGGCGTGGATGTCGACGTTTGCCTGGGCTTTGGCACCGCTTCCAAGGCCGTGGGTGTCGATGAGTTCCGTGCGTTGGGCGCCACGGTTAACGTGTGCACCGACGATGGCACGCTGGGCACGCACGGTTTTTGCACCGACCCGGCAGCCGAGCTGCTCGGCGAGGGCGGCTACGACTATGTGGCCAGCTGCGGCCCCGCTGTCATGATGAAGAAAGTCGCCGCTGCCGCTGCCGAGGCCGGTGCGTACTGCGAGGTGTCGCTTGAGCGCATGATGAGCTGTGGCTTTGGCGCCTGCAACACCTGCAATGTCGAAACGGTCGACGGTATGAAGGGTGCTTGCATGTGCGGCCCCGTGTTCGATGCTTCCAAGGTGGTGGTCTTCTAGTGGGTACCGTGAACATGGCCGTCGATTTCGGCGGCGTCAAGATGCAGAACCCCATCAACACCGCAGCCGGTACCTTTGGCTACGGTTGGCAGTTCCAGAACTTCTTTGATGTTTCCCAGCTGGGCGCCATCACCACCAAGGGTTGCGCTGCCGAGCCCTGGCCCGGCAACCCCGCGCCCCGCATGGCCGAGATTCCCGGCGGTATGATCAACTCCGTGGGCCTTCAGAACCCCGGCGTGGCCGCCTTTGCCCGCGAGTCCGGTCCGTGGCTCGAGCAGCTCTCCAAGGACGGCTGCCAGGTCATCTGTCAGGTTGCCGGCCACTCCGTTGACGAGTTTGTCCGCGCACTCGAGATGTATGTCGAACTGTGCCCCTGGGCTGCCGGCTACGAGATCAACGTGAGCTGCCCTAATATCGCCGCCGGCGGTGCCGCCATGGGCTCCACGCCCGAGGGCGCCTCTTCCGTTATGGCTGCCTGCCGCAAGGTGACCGATAAGCCGCTGTTCGTAAAGATGGCTCCGGTTAACGTTGCCGAGATTGCCAAGGCCCTCGAGGCTGCCGGTGCCGACGGCCTTTCGGTCATCAACTCCATCCAGGGCATGGCCATCGACGTCCATACCCGCAAGTCCCGCGTGGCCAAGCCCAAGGGCGGCCTTTCGGGCCCGCTGTGCCACCACATCGCCGTGCGCATGGTCTGGGAGGTTGCCCAGGCCGTCGATATCCCCATCAACGGTGTCGGCGGCGTCATGACGGGCGAGGATGCGGCCGAGTTTATTCTGGCCGGCGCCACCTGCGTGTCGGTCGGCATGGCCAACTTCGTCGATCCGTGCGCTTCGCTCAAGATCGCGCACGAGCTCGAGGCCTGGGCCGAGTCTCAGGGCGTGAAGGACATCAACGAACTGGTAGGTGCGTTCGAATGCTAGAGACCGATGCCCGCGACCGTGTTATCGTCGCTCTCGACTGCGACCGTGAGCGTGCGCTCGAGCTTGCCCACGAGCTTTCGGGCCATGCCGCCTGGCTCAAGGTTGGCATGACGCTCTATTACGCCGAGGGTCCTGAGATCGTCAAGACGTTCAAGGATTTGGGCTTTAAGGTTTTCCTCGACCTTAAGTTCCATGATATTCCGCATCAGGTTCGCGGCGCCGCCCGTTCGGCCTCGCTTGCTGGTGCCGACCTGCTCTCGGTTCACGGCTTGGGTTCGGGCGCCATGCTCGCTGCCTGCCGCGAGGGTGCCGAGGAGGCGCGCGAGGACCGCGCCAAGCTCGTCGCCATCACCGTTCTCACGAGCATGAATCAGGATGCCTTGAGCGAGATCGGCGTCGAGTCGCCCGTGTCCGAGGAGGCCGCCCGCCTGGCAAAGCTCGCTCAGGCCAACGGCATCGATGGCATCGTGTGCTCGCCGATGGAGGCTCACGACATGCGTGAGCTGCTGGGTTCTGATGCCCTGATCGT
This sequence comes from Collinsella sp., assembly GCA_037277825.1. Taxonomy (GTDB): domain Bacteria; phylum Actinomycetota; class Coriobacteriia; order Coriobacteriales; family Coriobacteriaceae; genus Collinsella. The sequence goes on along the minus strand of JAYBEF010000062.1, from coordinate 8,541 downwards.
GACTCCGGGCGTGCGTCCGGTGGGTGCCGCCCTTGGTGACCAGTCCCGCGTGGCGACGCCTTCCCAGGCTATCGAGCGCGGCGCAAGTCATATTGTGGTGGGCCGTCCCATCACCGGCGCCGACGATCCGGTTGCCGCCTTTGACGCCATCGTCGCCGAGCTGGTCGAAAACGTCGCGTAAAAGATTCCCCTAAGTCACCACTTTTGGGTCTCATTAGCACAAAATAGCCCCTGTGCCTGCGTAAACTTTCCCATCCTTTGTGTGGAATCGCAGGTCAGGGGCTTAACTTTGGGCGCAGTATATTGCACTTTTTGCGGGTATCGTCTAACCTATGGAGCCGCGATTGGGCATTTTGTACGTTCTACGTGCTAAAATGCCAATTATTGAATCAGATATAACCCAACTACTTGGAGGTACGAATGGCACTCCCTCAGCTTACCGATGAGCAGCGCAAGCAGGCTCTTGAGAAGGCTGCTGCCGCACGTCACGCCCGCGCTGAGCTTCGCGAGCAGATCAAGAAGGGCGAGAAGTCCCTCGAGTCCGTGCTCAACTCCGATGACCCCATCGCTTCCCGCATGAAGGTTTCCACCCTCATCGAGTCTCTTCCTGGTTATGGCAAGGCCAAGGCCGCCAAGATCATGGAGGAGCTCGGTATCTCCGCTACCCGTCGCGTCCAGGGCCTCGGCGTCCGTCAGCGCGAGCAGCTCCTCGAGCAGCTGACCAAATAAGTGAGCGCTCAGGATTCCAAGCTCTTTGTGATTTCTGGACCGTCAGGCGCAGGCAAGGGTACGCTCGTCACTCGTGTGCGCGAGCGCCGCTCGAACCTGGGCCTGACGGTTTCGGCTACCACGCGAGCACCACGCAAAGGTGAGGTCGACGGCGTCAACTACTTTTTTCTGACGCGCGAGGAGTTCGACCGCCGCGTGGCAAACGGTGAGTTTGTTGAGTGGGCCGAGGTCCACGGTAACTGCTACGGCACGTTGGTGAGCGAGGTCACATCCAAGCTCGCCTCTGGTTCGTCTCTGATTTTGGAGATCGATGTCCAGGGCGCCCTGCAGGTGAAGGAGCGTTTCCCCGAGGCCGTGCTGATCTTTATCAAGCCGCCTTCGCTTGAGGTGCTCCGCGAGCGTCTAGTCGGTCGCGGTACCGAGACGCCCGAGACGATTGAGCTGCGTATGGCAAACGCCGCCGATGAGCTTGCCCTTGCCGACCGCTACGACGACGTCGTGGTTAATGACGATCTCGACCGCGCGACCGATGAGCTCGTTCGCGTTCTCGATATGCATGAAAGGATCTGAGGTCCGTGTCCGTTGTAAAGCCTTGCATTGACGATCTTCTGGAGAAGACCGATCACAACCGCTTCCTGCTCGCTTCGCTTGCCTCCAAGCGCGCCTGCGACATCAATAGCATGCTGCGTGGCCAGCACAACCGCGTGCTTGCCGTCCAGGATGTCGATGACATCACCATCGGGCTTTCCGGTGCCGATACCATCTCGATGGCTATGGACGAGATTGTCGACGGCGACATCTCTTACGACGAGGCCCGTTACGAGAAGGCGCTCGGCCACAAGGTTGCTGAAGCCTAAATGGCGGCTCGCGTCTGCCTGGTCCACTATCACGAGGTTGGACTGAAGGGCAAGAACCGCGCACATTTTGAGCATATCCTCATGGATAACATTAAGGCGGCTTTGGCCGCCTTTTCCGTGAACGCCGTGTCTCGAATTTCCGGTTATATCCTCGTGACCTTTAACGAGCATCAGGCCGATGATGCGGCGCGTGTTATTCGCACCGTTCCCGGCGTTGCTCGTGTGTCTTTGGCGTATCACACTAACCGCGACCCGCAGGAGTACTGCGCCGCCGCCGTCAAGGCGCTGCGCGAGTTTGGTTCCTTCGATTCGTTTAAGGTGCACGCTAAGCGCTCCAATACCGACTATGAGCTCACCTCGATTGACATCAATCGTCAGGTGGGCGAGGTGTTGTGTGAGGCCTTCCCCGATAAAAAGGTTCAAATGCACGACCCCGATGCGATGGTGCACGTACTGGTGGTCCAGGGTAGCGTTTATGTGTACGCGCGCTCCGAGCGCGGCGTGGGCGGTCTGCCGGTGGGTTCTGCCGGCAAGGTCGTGACGCTGCTGTCGTCAGGTATCGATTCTCCGGTGGCGACCTGGATGCTCGCGCGTCGCGGCGCGGTGTGCGTGCCGGTACATTTCTCCGGTCGTCCGCAGACGCCCGATACGAGCGAGTATTTGGTGCAGGATATCATCCGTGCGCTTGAGCCGGGTGTCCAGATCGGCCGCCTGTACGTGGTGCCGTTTGGCGACTGCCAGCGTGAGATTTCGGTCACCTGTCCCAGTAACCTTCGCGTGATCATGTATCGCCGCATTATGTATTCGGTTGCCGAGCGCATCGCGCATATCGAGGGCGCTAAGGCCATCGTTACGGGCGAATCGCTTGGGCAGGTTGCCTCCCAAACGCTTGAGAACATCATGGCTGTCAACGAGGCCGTGAAGATCCCCGTGTTCCGTCCTCTCATCGGTTCGGACAAGCAGGAGATCATCGCGCGCGCCGAGGAGATCGGTACGTTCGATATCTCGACTGAGGCCGCTCCCGACTGCTGCACGCTGTTTATGCCGCGCCGTCCCGAGACGCACGCTAAACTCGATGCCGTGCATGAGGCCTGGGAGTTGTTCGATCACGAGGAGATGATCGAGCGCCTGCTCAAGCAGACCGAGTACATCGACTTCGAGAGCAACACGTATAAGGCCCCTAAGACCTTAAAACGCAAACATTCGGAGCTTGCTCCGCGTGAGATTTACCAAGATCACGAGTAATTTTGTGCATAGACCGACGATGCGTCTGCATCGTCGGTCTTTTGCTATCTGGGCATTTTGCGGCTAAGTGTTCATTTGCTGACGTGTGCCTGAATAAATGGACAGTATTTCGCAAGGTTTTGGTCGGCTTTTGGTTTGACCGCGAAAACCGGTTTTGGAGAATGGCTGTTGCAGGACTCTTTTCCTGACACGATGTTGTTGGGAGGTTTTGCTATGGCGCAGCGCGAACAACACGAACGGGTCAAACGGATGGACCGCTTGGCGGACAAGCTGCTCGGTCATAAGGCAGTGGTGATGGCGATACTGGTCGTCATTGCGATGGCGAGTGGACTGGCGATGGCGAACCTTGGCGGCGGTGCCGGCAGTGTGTCGTTTGAGCACACTGATGGTTCGGGTTCGTTAGTGGAGCCGGGATCCGGCGATGCCTCGAGCGGAAAGACATCCGAAGGCTCTTCGCCTAAGGCGTCTGCCGCGGCAGAGGTTTATGTCGATGTTGATGGCGCCGTTGTGTCGCCCGGTGTATATCGTCTCAAGGACGGCGCGCGGGTGGCTCAGGCGATTGATGCCGCCGGCGGGCTGGCGCCCGAGGCAGACGTTACGGGGCTCAATCGGGCATCTAAGGTCGTCGATGGACAGAAGATTCACGTTCCAACGGTAGGGGAGCAGCAGGCGTCCATTGCGGAAGCTGGTGTTGATGGTGGGGCTTCCGCATCATCGGGCGTGAGTGGCGTAACAGGCCTAGTAAATATCAATACGGCAAGCGCGGCAGAGCTGCAGACGCTCTCGGGCATCGGTCCCTCCATGGCCCAGTCGATTATCGATGAGCGGACAAAGAACGGTGGTTTTGCCTCGGTTGACGATCTGATGCGTGTGTCGGGAATCGGCGAGAAGAAGCTTGCCAAAATCAAAGATTCCATCTGCGTATGAGTGCGACCGAGCGCGAGCATGTGATGCCTCCGCGGCCTCTGATGCCGTGGACGATGGCCCTGTGTGCCGGCATGTGCATGAGCTGCGCCTTGGTGCTCAACGTGGCCGCCGATGCGCTGCTGTGGGAGCGGGCTTCGGCGGTCGGGCCGCTATGGGCCATTCCCGTTACGGCGGCGGTATTCGTTGTGCTGGCTCAATCTTGTGCGCGGCTTGCCCCTTGGAAGCGGTGGCTGTATGCCGCGTCCGTCGGTCTCGTGGCGGGAGCGGTCGTCTCGGCGTGGTGGGCTGTGGGCGTGCTAAGCGCCTCGAAGGCGCTCGACGGTCGAGCGGCAAGCAGCCTTGAGTTTGTCGTGCAGGGTGACCCATCCATAAACGACGACGTGTATTCCTATACCTGCGAGGCACGCACGGACGGTAAGAACTTGGCAATGGTTCGCCTATCGTGCGACCTCGAGCTCAAGGTCGGGGCGCACGTGCGTGTTATCGGTCGCGTTTCACGTTTTGAGAACGATGCGTATGGACGATCGCGCGTGCTCCGAGGCGAGGTGCGCAAGGTTAAAGTCGTTCGGATTTTGTCGGTCGATGAAGACTCTCCGGGGCCGCTGCTTCGGCTGCGAAATGGGCTGCTTGCGTCCATCGCGCCTGCGACCGACCCGGCGCGTGCACTCATAGCCGGTGTCGTCTGCGGTCGTTCGGCCGAGCTGCGCGCCCAGCCGGCGGGCGACTGGTTTTCGGTGACGGGAACGGCGCATCTTATCGCCGTCTCGGGCAGCCATTTGGCAATCGTGGGGTTTGTAATCGAGGGTGTATTGCAAAAGACTCGGTGTTCACGCGGTCTTCAACGGGCGATATTGGCGATAACGCTTGTGGGCTACGCTGCTTTTACGGGCGCGTCTCCCTCTGCCGTGCGCGCGTGCTGCATGGTGTTCGCGACGCTTGTCGTAAACGGCGCGGGGCGGCGCCGGCACGGCGCATCGGCACTCTTCGTTACCATGTCCATCTTTGTGTTGCTGCGGCCGACGGTTCTGTTCGAGATGGGCTTTCAGCTTTCATGTGCCAGCGTCTTAGCCATTCTGTGCTTTTGCCCCTATGCGACCTACGCTTTGGGTGAGCTGAGTGTTCCGTCGGGCGTTGCCAGCATGCTTTCCGTCACGCTGTGCTCGCAACTGGCGACACTTCCCATTACCATTCCTGCCTTCGGTACGTTCTCGCTCATTGCTCCGCTCGCAAATGCGGTCCTCGGTCCGGTGGTGAGCGCACTGCTCGCCGTGTCGATCGTGCTGGTTCCCTTTTCGCTCCTGGCGCCGTTGCGGACTTGGGCGCTCGTTGTGCCCATGATTGCCGCCCGTTGCGCGCTGTTCTTTGAGCAGCTGTTTGCCGCCGTGCCGGGTGCATCCGTGAGCGTGCCGCCCGATAGCATGTGGATTTACCTAGTGCCGTGTTTGCTGGCGGTTCTGCTTGTCTGGTGGCCGCGTCCCCGTGCACGTCCTATGGCGGTGGGGCTTGCATGCCTGGTGCTCTTGGCTGCGATTCCGTACGTCTACTGGGATCGATTCGCTCCGCCTTCGGTGACGGTGCTCGATGTGGGCCAGGCCGATGCGATTATTATTCGCCAGGGCGGCGCAGTGGCGCTCGTCGACTGCGGGCTCGACGAGCGCGTGGTGGCGGCGTTGGTTCGCAATAACGTGCACCATATCGATGCCGTCTTTGTGACGCATTGGGATGAGGATCACTGGGGTGGTCTGCCTGCCGTGCTCGAACAGTTTTCGGTCGGTACGATTGCCGTGGCGGCGGATGCGCTGGAGGATGCTCCTGCCGAGGTATTGAACCGACCTGGCGTGGAGTATCGGCAGGTGCGTCGTGGGGATACGGTCGATATCGGCTCATTTTGCGCCCGCGTGATGTGGCCATTCGAGTCCGTGGATGGCGAGGGAAATGAGGACTCGCTTGTCCTGCTGCTCTCATATGTTCAGGAAGGCAAGGGCCTGCGTATGCTCCTCACCGGTGATGCCGAGATCGACCAAGAACGGGAATTCGTGCAGGAGGTGGGGGATATCGACGTACTTAAACTTGGGCATCACGGCTCTAAGGTTTCAGTCGATGATGAGTTGCTGGACGTCCTGAAGCCCGAGCTTTCCCTCGCGAGTGCGGGCGAAGGGAATCGATACGGCCATCCGTCCGATGCCTGCATCGATGCCGTTAAGGAAGCGGGCGGCGTGTTCGCGTGCACTATCGAACACGGCGACATTACCGTCACGCCGGCTGCGAATGGCTTTGCGATGCGATGCCAGCGACCGTGACGACGTCGTTGGCGTGTGGTGGGCCCCTGGGCTAGAATGGCACGGAGCGAATACGAAGGCCTGCGGGAGGGGAGCGCAATGTCCGAAACCGGTCTGCTGCCGGCATATCTGATCGTCGGTACCGACGGAGTCAAGCGCGATCACGCCGTCTCGCGTATGAAAGCGCGTCTGGAAAAGTCGGGCATGGTCGAGTTCAACCTCGACGAGCGCGATATGACCAAAGACCCCGATATCGAGTCGATTATCGGATCGCTCAACACCTTTCCCATGGGCAGTGAGTTTCGCCTGGTAATCCTTGATGGCTGCTCAAAGCTCGCCAAGTCGGTCTCGGAGCCGCTCGTCGAGTATCTGGCGAGTCCCAGTCCCACAACGGTCTGCCTCATCATCGCCGACTCGCTTGCCAAGAACACGCGCCTGTATAAGGCGATCGCCAAGATCGACAAGAAGGCTGTGATCGATTGCTCCGGCACCAAGCGCTGGGAGCTACCGCGCCGCGTGCAGCAGATGGCGACGCAGCACGGCAAGTCGATCACGACGGCGGCCGCCGAGGAACTCGTCTCGCGTTCGGGTGAAAACACTCGCATGCTCGATAACGACTTGGCTAAGCTTGCCCAGATGGTCGAGGTGCCCCAGATTGAGCTTGTCGACGTTGAGCGCTGGATTGTACGTACGGCCGAGGTTCAACCCTGGGACTTTCTCAATGCGGTCTCGGCCCGTGACATGCGACGCTCGCTCGAGCTCTTCAATCTACTGCCCGCCAAGAGCTACGTGTGGACTTACACATTGCTGTGCGGCCGCATCCGCGAGCTTATCGTTGCCAAGGCGCTCGATGCGCGCGGACAGGGTCGTGAGCTGGCTGCAACACTTAAGCTCCAGTCCTGGCAGGTCAAGAATCACCTGACCTGGGCACGTCGCTTTTCGATGGCAGAGCTCGTTGCCGCGCTCGAGGGCGCGGTCGATGTGGAGCTCGCACTGAAGGGTTCGGCCGATTCTCAGACCGCGCTTTTGCTCTGGATTACGAACATCTTGAGAAAATCGTGATGATACCTGCCTATTTGACAAATTCGTTCTATCCCTTTGAGGGGGAGCGTGCTATAGTAGGCGCTTGCATGACCTCACCGTGTCTCAGAGGTGTCATACATTTTTTGCAAGGAACTCGAAAGGAACTCCAGAAGTGGCAAACATCAAGTCTCAGAAGAAGCGTATCCGCACCAATGAGGCAGCTCGCATGCGTAACAAGGCTGTCAAGTCCGAGCTCAAGACGCTGACCAAGCACGTCCAGTCCGCCGTCGCCGAGGGCGACGCCGAGAAGGCCCAGGCTGCCCTCAAGACCGTCACCAAGCGTCTCGACATGGCTGCCGCCAAGCATGTTATCCACAAGAACCAGGCTTCCAACCGCAAGTCCGGTCTTGCCAAGCTCGTGAACAGCATCAACGCCTAAGTTGTAAATTTCACACCACACAGATTACGCGCATAAATGGAGCCTGTTTTATGGAACAGGCTCCATTTTTTGTATCGCTCGGGTAAGATAGTCCGCATGAATACTTCAATTGACATTTCCCACATCCGCAACTTCTCGATCGTTGCGCACATCGACCATGGCAAGTCCACGATCAGTGACCGCATCCTCGAGCTCACCCATACCGTCGACGAGCGCGATATGGAGTCGCAGCTGCTCGACACCATGGATATCGAGCGCGAGCGCGGCATCACGATCAAGTCCAATGCCGTTCGCGTGTCCTATGACGCCGACGATGGTGAGACGTATCAGTTCAACCTGATCGATACGCCGGGCCACGTGGACTTTACCTACGAGGTCTCGCGTTCGCTTGCCGCCTGCGAGGGTGCGGTGCTTGTCGTCGACGCCACGCAGGGCGTCGAGGCGCAGACCGTCTCCAACGCGACGCTCGCCATGAACGCCAACTTGGATATCGTGCCCGCTATCAACAAGATCGACCTGCCGTCGGCACACCCCGACGAGGTCAAGACCGAGATCGAGGATGACCTGGCGATCCCTGCCGATGATGCCGTGTGTGTCTCGGGCAAGACCGGCGAGGGCATCCACGATCTGCTGGAGTCCATTGTCTTTCTGATTTCTCCGCCCAAGGGCGATGCGAATGCGCCGCTCAAGGCACTCATTCTGGATTCATACTTCGACGAGTATCGTGGCGTCGTCGCCACGGTGCGCATCTTTGACGGCTCCATCAAAAAGGGCGATACCTTGCGCATGATGCAGGCAAAGGGCGACTTTTTGGTCGATGGCGTGGGCGTCAAGCGTCCCGCCGAGACGCCGGTCGACGCGCTGACGGTCGGCGAGGTCGGATACGTGGTCACGGGCCTGAAGGACCCCGAGGCCGTTCGCGTGGGCGACACCCTTACCTGGGCGTCGAACCCCTGCCCCGAGCCGCTTCCCGGTTACCGCGAGGCTAAGCCCATGGTCTATACGGGCCTGTTCCCGATCGATAACAAGGACTACGAGAACC
>JAYBEF010000061.1:0-5143 GCA_037277825.1 Collinsella sp. | reverse complement strand
CGCATTAACGAGGCCTGGATCGCCGAGGAGCTGATCGAGGACGGCGCTGCCGACATCTGCATGATGGGCCGCGCCAATCTGTGCGATGCCGAGTTCTGCAATAAGGCCGCTGCCGGTAACGCCGACGACATCCGCCCCTGCATTGGCTGCCTGCGCTGCCTGAACGGCATTATGTTTGGCAAGCGCATCTCCTGCACCGTCAACCCCGATGTTGAGCGCGACGAGGCCGGCTACGAGCCTGCCGCCGAGGCCAAGAACGTACTGGTTGTGGGCGCTGGTCCTGCGGGCATGGAGGCAGCCTACATTGCCGCCAAGCGCGGCCATAACGTGGTGCTCGTGGACAAGCAGGATGAGCCGGGCGGCGAGATGCGCATCGCGGCCGTTCCGCCAGCAAAGCAAGAGCTCACCCGCGTGATCAAGTATCAGTACCGTCGTCTGGCCGAGGCGGGCGTGAAGTGCATATTTGGCACCGAGCTTACTGCCGAGGACATTAAGCGCGACTATGCCGGCTATGAGGTCGTCCTGGCTTATGGCGCCGAGCCCATCGCTCCGGCCTTCATGCAGGGCTTTAAGCAGGTTATGACGGCTGACGACCTGCTGGGTGGCAAGGCTTTCCCGGGCAAGAAGATCGTCATCGTGGGCGGCGGCACCGTTGGCTGCGAGACGGCCGATTACCTGGCCCCGCTGGTCAACGACCTGTCGCCGGCCAACCGCGATGTCACCGTCATCGAGATGACCAAGACGCTCGCCGCCAACGAGGGCGGTGCCGGTCGCGCGGTGCTCATCACGCGCATGCTCTCCAAGGGCGTTCACGTGCTGACCGAGGCCAAGGTGACCGAGATTACCGAGGACACTATCAGCTACGAAAAGGACGGCGAGGTCCACACCATCACCGGTGCCGATACGCTGGTGCTTGCCATGGGCTATCGTCCCAATACCAAGCTGGCCGACGACTTGGCTGCAGCCGGTGTTGCCACCCACGTGCTGGGCGATGCCCAGAAGTGTGGCAACATCCGCGATGCCATCGGCGATGGCTACAAGGTTGCCTGCGAGCTCTAGCCAACCCCTTTGCACCAATCGATTGCAAAAAGCGGCGGCTGCCCTGTGTGTTGGGCAGCCGCCGCCTGCGTTTTGCCAAAGAAAGATTATTGTCGGGCCCTAAATGCCTTTTGCTTCTGCTCCCTCCGCAATCATGTTGCGGTTATACACCAGGTGCAGATACATCGCGTCGTGCGCGGCGGTGGGATTGCGCGAGGCGATGGCGTCGGCCACATCGCGGTGCGTGCGGATAGTTTCCTCGACGAGCTTTTTGCCAGTCACGTCGATAAAGAGGGGGACGGATGCCTTGAGCACGCCCATCAGGCGGGGAACGACGAGGTTTCCGGAGCTCTCGGCAATGGCATTGTGGAACGCGGTGTCGGCGGCGGAGTAATCCTCACCGGCCTCGGCCAGGCGCTCGGATTCGTCGCAGAGCTCTTCGATACAGACGACCTGATCGTTGGTTGCGTGCTCGGCCGCCATGCGTGCCATCTGCGGCTCGATCATAAAGCGCACCTCGAGTAGGTCGCGCGCCAGACGCTGCTTGTCGTCAATAAAGGTAAAGCCCAGCGGGTCGTCGGCAACGCCGGGGTTTGACGCCACATAGGTGCCCGAACCCTGCTTAATGCGCACGATATTGCGCGACTGCAGCAACTTCATGGCTTCGCGCACGGTGCTCCTGCCGGCGCCCAAGCGCTCGACCAGCACGGTTTCCTTAGGCAGGCGATCGCCTTGCTCAAGGTGTTCATCCAGAATCAATTGAATGATTTTCTCCGATATTTGCTCGGGGAGTCCCGATTCGCCGCGGGCCATAGCTATACCTTTCAATACAGAATTCATCTGAGCTATTTTAGCGCACCACGGATGCGATATTGGCCGATGGATTTGAGTCGGGCGGCTTAGATATACCGTTCGCAGCGCAAATACGACCGTTTACCAAATACATCAGATGTATTTCGGACAAATTTCAAAATGAAACATCAGACCATTCCAAAACACGCTATAGTCATCAGACGAATTCAAAAGGTCTGATGAATTGGAGGAAAGATGTCAGACCCAACGTTTATGGCTGATCCCACCAGGCTGGTCATCGCCGCCATCGTGGGCATCGCGCTGCTGCTTGCGCTCATCATCAAGTTCAAGCTGCACCCCGTGCTGTCGATGATGGTCTCGGCGCTCGTGATCGGTATCGGTGCCGGCATGCCGCTCGACATGGTGGCAGACACCGTCACCAAGGGCGTGGGCACCACGCTGCAAAACATCGCCTTGCTCATTGGCCTGGGATCGATGTTTGGCCAGATTTTGGAGGAGAGCGGCGGCGCCAAGAAGATCGCCCAGACCTTCATTGACACCTTTGGCCAGGGCCACTCCAGCTGGGCGCTGGGCATCACCGGTTTGGTCATCGGCACCACGGTGTTCTTTGAGGCCGGCGTGGTCGTTTTGATCCCGCTTGCCTTTAGCGTGGCATCGCAGACCAAAAAGTCGACGCTCTACTACGGCATCGCGCTGCTCGCGGGACTTGCCGCTGGCTATGCGTTTGTGCCGCCATCGGCCGGGTCGGTTTTGGTCGCCGGCACGCTCGGTGTCGACCTGGGCACCATGATTCTCGTCGGTATCCCCACCGCCTTCATCGCCATGGCGATTGCCGGCGTCATCTGGGGCCGCAACGTGGGCGGTCGCATTTTTACCGATGTTCCGGAGCACTTTACCTCTGCCGAGGGTGCGAGCGACGAAAAGGAGCTTCCCCCCTTTGGCATGGTGCTTGCCATCGTGCTCACGCCGCTTTGTCTGATTTTGCTGGGCACGTTGTCCTCTTATATCCCCATGCCCGCCGAGCTCGCCTCGATTCTCGCCTTCCTGGGCAAGCCGTTCGTCGCTTTGACGCTCGCCACGCTCGTCGCGATGTATCTGCTGGGCGCGCGCCGCGGCTACTCCGGCGCCGAGCTCAAGGCCCTGCTCGACCGTTCTCTTAAGCCCGTCGGCATGATCTTGCTGGTTATCGCCTGTGGCGGCGTCATTCGCTGGATGCTGCAAGACTGCGGCTTGGGCCAGGTTATCGGCCCCGTGCTCGAGGCCTCACCGCTGCCTTTGGTGGTCGTTGCCTTTTTGATTGCCGTCATGGTGCGCGCCTCTGTCGGCAGCTCCATCGTCTCTATGACCATGGCATCGGGCATTATGGCTGCCATGCCCGCGGTCGCTGGTGCTTCGGTGCTCATGCGTGCCGCTATCTGTCTTGCTATCTGCGGCGGTGCCACGGCCCTCTCGCACGTCAACGATGCCGGTTTTTGGATGTGCTCCTCGTTCCTGGAGATTGACGAGAAGACCACCCTCAAGTCCTGGACCGTTATGGAGACGCTCATCGGTCTTTCGGGTCTTGCCTGCGCCTTGGTGATTTCGTTCTTCGCCTAGTTCGCGTAGCTAAGCATCTTTTGCCGAGCACATCGCTCGGCAGCCACCTACACCAGATTTATTCACCAACGATTGGTACAACCGTTCAAACCAAAAGAGGAGAACATCATGGACGAGAAAACCAAGGCACAGATTCAGCAGGAGGCCGCCGACCTGGTTGCCAAGCTGCAGCCGCGTTCCGGCAAGTTTCGCACCATCAGCCCCGAGATGGACCCGCTGCGTCTGGGCTCCGGCTGGACGATCGAGGACCTGGACAAGCCGCAGGTCATCATCGAGTCGACCTTTGGCGATTCGCACCCGGGTTCTGCCGGCCTGTTCGAGCTGGTCGAGGAGGTGCGCGCTGGCGTTGCCGAGGCTGGCGGTCACGGTGCCCGTTACTTCTGCACCGATATCTGCGACGGCGAGGCCCAGGGCCACGACGGCATCAACTACTCGCTGCCCAGCCGCGACATGATCGCCAACATGATCGAGATCCACGCCAAGGCCACCCCGTTCGATGCCGGCGTCTTTGTCGCCAGCTGCGATAAGGGCCTGCCTGCGAACCTCATGGCCATGGGCCGCATCAACATCCCCTCCATCGTCGTTACCGGCGGTGTCATGGATGCCGGTCCCGATCTGTTGACCCTGGAGCAGCTCGGCGCGATTTCTGCCCGTTACGAGCGCGGCGAGATCTCCCGCGAGGAGCTTGAGTTTGCCAAGCACAACGCATGCCCCAGCTGCGGCGCCTGCTCCTTTATGGGCACCGCCTCGACCATGCAGGTTACCGCCGAGGCCCTGGGCCTTATGCTCCCCGGCACGGCTCTGCTGCCCGCCACCAGCTCCGACCTGCGCGAGTTCGCCCGCGAGGCCGGCCGTCAGTCCGTGTGGCTCTCCGAGCACAACCTGTGTCCGCGTGACATCGTGACCAAGGAGTCCTTCGAGAACCTCATCATGGTCCACGGCGCCATTTCCGGCTCCACCAACTCGCTGCTGCATATCCCTGCGATCGCCCGCGAGTTTGGCATCGAGATGTCCGCCGACGACTTCGACCGTCTGCACCGTGGTGCCCACTACCTGCTCAACGTTCGTCCCGCAGGTGAGTGGCCGGCGCAGTTCTTCTACTATGCGGGTGGCGTGCCGCGCATCATGGAGGAGATCAAGTCGATGCTCCACCTCGACGTCATGACCGTCACCGGCAAGACTCTCGGCGAAAACCTCGAGGACCTTAAGAACAACGGTTACTACGAGAAGTGCGGTCGTTACCTTGAGAAGTGGAATCTCAAGCGCGAGGACATCATCCGTCCGTTTGACCAGGCCTTCGGCACCGACGGTTCCATCGCCATCCTCCACGGCAATCTTGCTCCCGAGGGCGCGGTCGTCAAGCACACCGTCGTTCCGCGCGAGATGTTCCAGGCCACGCTTAAGGCACGTCCGTTCGACTGCGAGGAGGACGCTATCCACGCCGTCCTGACGCACGAGGTCAAGCCCGGCGACGCCGTCATCATTCGCTATGAGGGCCCCAAGGGTTCCGGTATGCCTGAGATGTTCTACACCACCGAGGCTATCGCCAGCGATCCCGAGCTGGGTGCGAGCATTGCCCTTATCACCGATGGCCGCTTCTCCGGCGCCTCCAAGGGCCCGGCTATCGGTCACGTTTCGCCCGAGGCTGCCGTGGGCGGCCCGATTGCCCTGATCGAGGAAGGCGACCTGATCCAGA
>JAYBEF010000060.1:0-4269 GCA_037277825.1 Collinsella sp. | reverse complement strand
ATGAAGCTTTCTAAGATTGCGGCCCTGTTTATGGTGCCGGTATTGGCCTTGTGCCTTGTGGCATGTTCGGCGCCCGGTGGCAATGCGAGCGAATCTGCGAGCTCCGATCCTAAGATCGCAGAACTCACTGCGCAGAAGCCGGCCAATGCCGACGAGGCCGCCGAGCTGTATGCGAAGCTCATGCAGAAGGAGAACGAGATCTTTTCGAGTGATAACGCGCTGTGGGAAAAGGTATTCAATGCAGCAAATAAAGACTCGGCAATGATTGAGGATGGCAGCAATTACGGCGATTTCCTGCTCAAGACCATCGACGGCGCTAAGGATGAGTTTACGGCGGATGAGCTTAAGACGCTCAAGGCTGGTGCGCAGCAGATCAAGGAGATCGAGGACAAGCTCGAGAGCTTGGAGAAGGAGTTCCCCGGCTGTGGAAGCACGCCGAGCGCAGGCGAGAGCGTCGACGCTTCGACCGCTGGCATGACGGCTGGTGCCAATGCTTCGAGCGAGGCGACGAAGTTCCCCAGCTTTACGGGCAAGGACCTGGATGGCAACGACGTGAGCAGCGACGAGCTGTTCTCAAAGAACAAGGTCACCGTCATGAACTTTTGGTTCACCACGTGCAAGCCGTGCGTGGGCGAGCTGGGCGATCTTGAGAACCTGAACAAGGAGCTTGCCGAGAAGGGCGGCCAGGTCGTGGGTGTCAATTCCTTTACGCTCGATGGCAACGAGGACGAGATTGCGGATGCCAAGGACGTGCTGAGCAAGAAGGGCGTGACATATAAGAACATCTGGTTCAAGTCGGATAGCGAGGCCGGTAAGTTTACGTCAAATTTGTTCTCGTTCCCGACAACGTATGTCATCGATCAGAATGGCAACATCGTAGGGGATCCAATCGTGGGAGCCATCAGCTCCGCCGAGCAGCGCGCAGCACTCGACAAGCTTATCGACCAGGCGATTGCGAATAGCGAGCAGTAAAAAACGCGTAAAGCATGGCGAGGATCGTGCGCCGCTGTGCGGAGTAGTCTGCTGCCTTTCAAGATAATCTCCACCATATAGAGGTCCCGCTCGGGGCCTCTTCTTTTAGGCGCCGTCCCGTTCGTTTTTTGATGCGGTTCCCTACATTCCTCACTGGTGTCGGTGAAAAATGGGGATAGAGTAGGACAAACGCGTCGAATACGAACGGCGGGGGAGAGCGGGCAGGGTGCCTGCGCAGGAGAGGTTGCCGTCCATGTTGGAGCTCAAAGGTATTTGCAAAAGGTACGTTACGCAGTCGTTTACGCAGGTGGCGCTCGACAACGTAAGCCTGTCTTTTCGCGATAACGAGTTCGTGGCCATTCTGGGACCTTCGGGTTCGGGTAAAACCACGATGCTCAACGTTATCGGTGGGCTCGATCATTTCGATTCTGGCGACCTGCTGATCGACGGCATTTCGACCAAGGATTTTCGCGATCGCGATTGGGATGCCTATCGCAACAACCGCATCGGCTTTGTGTTCCAAAGCTATAACCTCATTCCGCATCAGACCATTTTGGAAAACGTGGAGCTGGCGCTCACGCTCACGGGCGTGGGGCATGCCGAGCGCCGCCAGCGTGCGCGCGAGGCATTGAAGAAAGTCGGCCTAGGCGAGCACGTTAACAAGCGCCCGAGCCAGCTTTCGGGCGGACAGATGCAACGTGTGGCCATCGCCCGCGCCCTGATCAACGATCCCGAGATTGTGCTGGCCGACGAGCCGACCGGCGCTTTGGATTCAACGACATCCGTACAGGTCATGGACCTGCTCAAGGACGTGGCGCGCGACCGTCTGGTTATTATGGTCACGCACAATCCCGAGCTGGCGTACCAGTACGCTACACGCATCGTCAACCTGGCGGACGGCAAGATCACCGACGATTCCGATCCTTTCGGTGTCGCTGACGCCACGCGCCGCGAGGCCAAGCCTACGCGCAAAACCTCGATGAGCTTTGTGACGGCGCTGGGGCTTTCTGCTCGAAACCTCATGACCAAGAAGGGCCGCACGGCCATGACGGCCTTTGCGGGCTCGATTGGCATTATCGGTATCGCGGCGATTCTGGCGCTGTCCAATGGCGTAAACGGCTACATCAAAAAGGTCGAGGAGGATACGCTCTCGAGCTACCCGCTTACGATCTCCAAGCAGGACTACGACCTGTCGTCCATGATGGGCGGGCAGGGGGCTGCGGATGATGACTCGCCTGAAAACGCGGATTCGTCCGACGACAGTGCTGGCGGCAAGGCTCAGGGAACTGATAAGATTCCCGTGGTCACGGCCGTAAAGGATATGTTTGCGAGCGTTAAGTCCAACGACATGACGAGCTTTAAGGCATGGCTCGATGCCGGTGGCGACGGCATCGATAAAGAGGTCAACGCCATTCAGTACGGCTACGGTGTAACGCCGGTTGTCTATCGTGCCGGCAAGGGCGATGAGAAGCCTGTCCGGCTGGTGCCCAACGCCATGACCGAGGCTATGAGCGGCGGCGCGAGCTCAGCAGCAACGGTGAGCATGGAATCCATGGGAACCTCGGTCTTCAACGAGATGATTGACGACCAGAGCCTGCTCGACAGCCAGTACGATGTCGTCGCCGGTCATTGGCCCACGTCTGCCAACGAAGCCGTGATGGTGCTTTCGAGCCGCGGTACGGTGGGCGACTACACGCTCTATAGCATCGGTGCGCTGGATATCGATGAGCTCAACGACCTGGTTAACAGTGCCATGACGGCCGACGGTGGGGTCGAAGCGCCCGAGACCGGTACCGACTTTACCTTCGACGATGCGCTGTCCACGACGTTTAAGGTGTTGTCGCCGGCCGATGCCTATCGTAAAAACGAAGAGACTGGCACGTGGACCGACATGTCTGGTGACGCCGACTTTATGGCCGCCAAGGTTGCCGACGGTATCGACGTGCACATTGTGGGCGTGGTGCGACCTAACGAGACGGCCAATGCGAGCGCATTGACCCCGGGCATTGCCTACACGCATGCACTAACTCGTCAGCTTATGGAGCGCGCCGCCGATTCGCAGATTGTGCAGGAGCAGCTTGCCCACCCCGAGACGGATGTCTTTACGGGCAAAACCTTCGACGAACTGCAAGGCGAGGCCAAGCAAGGCGTTGATCTGGGCAGTATGTTCAGTGTGGACGAGGCGGCGCTCAAGAGTGCGTTTTCGTTTGATGCGTCTGCGCTCTCGGGTGCGGCCGGCGACGGCATTGATCTTTCGGGCGTCGATCTGTCGGGCCTGGATATTGATCTTTCGGGCGTTGGCAAGGACATCGACTTTGGTGACATCATGGCCAAAGCGCCGGCTCCAGATTTCTCGGGCATCTTTGACGGCCTGGAACTCACGCCCGAGCAAATGCAGCAGGTGGGAACGCTAGCCAACCAGCTGTTTGAGAGCTTTTTGCAGTCTGATCAGTTTAGGGCGCTGTCACCCGATGATCTTAAGGACGCGTCAAAGCTTGCTGCCGCATTCTCGGCGTATCTTGAGAATGATGCTGCGGCCCAGCAAATCCTAGTCCAGCTCAAAGCGCTCGGCGGCGACGCCCTGGCCGAGCGCCTGCAGCAGGCGATGACCGACTATGTGCAAAAGCAGCTGGCTCCGTATCTGCAGCAGGCTATGGACCAGGTGATGAAGGCAATCAGCGAGCAGATAGCGTCGACGGTATCGTCCCAGCTCAAGGCGGGCGCAGCGGGGCTTATGGACCAGATGGCGACGCAGGTGTCGTCGAGTTTTGCCAACCTGGCGAGCGCTATGCGTGTGGATGCGAGCGCCTTTGCTCGTGCCATCCATTTCAACATGGACGCCGAGGACCTGAGTTCGCTCATGATGAGCTATGCCAAGGCGTCGAAGCTCACCTACGACAACAATCTGACCACGTTGGGCTATGCGGATGAGGCCGACCCCATCTCGGTTAAGATTTTCCCGCGTGACTTTGAGGCCAAGGAGCGAGTACTCGACCATATCGATGCGTACAACAAGCAGGTCAAAGCCGCCGGCCACGATGAGCAGGCAATCTCGTACACCGACTACATGGGCATCATCATGGGCTCGGTGACTGATATCGTGAATACCATCAGCTTGGTGCTCATCGCATTCGTGAGTATCAGCCTGGTGGTGAGCTCCATCATGATCGGCATCATCACCTACATCAGCGTACTGGAGCGCAAAAAGGAGATTGGCATCCTGCGCGCGATCGGCGCGTCGAAGCGCAACGTGGCCAACGTATTCAATGCCGAGACCTTTATCGAGGGCCTCATCGC
>JAYBEF010000059.1:0-18286 GCA_037277825.1 Collinsella sp. | reverse complement strand
CGCCGCACGCGCGGCGGGCCCTCTCCTCACGACTGCGCTCGCTGGCCTCGTGCTCGCCCTAGCAGCCGCCGCCGTCCTTCTGGCCTGGTTCTGCCGCTTCGAGGACGGGAGGGCAGATGAGTAGGAAGCCGCTCGCCGCCGTGCTCGCCCTCCTCTCCGCAGCGCTCATCCTGGGCGGGAATGCCCTGCTCGACGCCGGCTGGGGGTCGCCGCTGCGCTCGATCGCCGACCGCGTGCTGCCCAACCCTGAGATCGCCATGTGGGCGCCCGCGCCCGCGGCTGTGCACAGGGCTCTGGATCGCTGAGCGCGGCGCTAGTACAATTCCGACGA
Source organism: Collinsella sp. (assembly GCA_037277825.1). Classification (GTDB taxonomy): domain Bacteria; phylum Actinomycetota; class Coriobacteriia; order Coriobacteriales; family Coriobacteriaceae; genus Collinsella. Next base: position 17,955 of record JAYBEF010000059.1, on the reverse strand, counting down.
GAGTTTCAGGAGGTCTAACATGTCGAAGATACTGGCAGTGGATGATGAACGGGCGATCCTCGACGCGCTCGCTCGCGTCCTCGGCCGCGACGGCCATGAGGTCGTCAGGGAGGCGGACCCGACGGCGGTCCCGGGGATGGACCTCTCGCGCTTCGACCTCGTGCTCTGCGACGTCATGATGCCGGGGCTCGACGGCTTCGAGCTCGTGCGGCAGATCCGCCCGGACTTCGACGGGCCCATCGTCTTCCTGACCGCGCGCGTGGCCGAGGAGGACGCCGTGGCCGGCTACGGCCTGGGCGCCGACGACTACGTCCGCAAGCCCTTCGGGGCCGCGGAGCTGCGCGCCAAGGTCGCGGCCCATCTACGCCGTGAGCGCCGGCCGCGCTCGCACGCCCTCTCCTTCGGGGAGGTGCGGATCGACCTCGGGGCGCGCGGCCTCGCCGTGGGCGGCGAGGCCGTGCCGCTCACGCCCACCGAGTACGCCATCTGCGAGTACCTCGCCCGCCACCCCGGGCAGGTCATGAGCCGCGCGCAGATCCGCGAGGCGGTGCTCGGCTGGGAGAGCGACGCCGACGACGCGGCCATATCCATGCAGGTCAGCCGCGCCCGGAGGAAACTCTCCGAGGCCGGCGCCGATCCGATCGCGACCGTCTGGGGGATGGGGTACAAGTGGCAGCTCTGAGGACCGGGGCGCGAGGTCGCGGGGGCATGCCGCTCTCCTTCGTCATCGCGCGCTACTTCGCCTACGCGTTCGCGGCGGTCGCCGCGGCGTGGCTCGCCGCGTTCATGGCGCTCTCCGCGGCGATCAACGCGGGCTTCGTCTACGAGGCAAGCTGGGGGCCGGCCAATGCGCGCGAGGTCGCGGAGGGCCTGGCACGCGACGGCGTCTGCGGGCAGCAGGACGTGCCGACGGCGTACCGCTACCTCATCCTGAACAAGGACGGATACGTGCTGATGACAGACCTCGAGGGCACGCGGCTCGAGGACGCGACGGAAATGGCCCGTGCGGCACTTGCCGCGGATCCGGGCACAGTGGAGATCGAGGGCGGGGGCTCGGGCCTCACCTACGCCGCGTTCCCGCTCAAGGGCGGCGGGGCCTGCGCACTCGTCAGCGAGTACCTGCCGCAGTGGGTCTCGCGCGACCTCGCCGGCCTGCTTCCCAACCCGCAGAGCCTCATGCTCGTCGGCGCCGCTGCGGGAAGCGCGCTCGCGCTCGCGCTCGTGGCGCGCCGCGCGAGCCGCGTGATCTCGCGCAAGATGGCGCCGCTCGCGGAGGCGGCGGGGCGCGTCGGCGCGGGGGATCTCGACTTCGCGGTCGGCAGCACCAACGTGCGCGAGGTGAACGACGTCCTCGCCGCGATGGACGCCATGCGGACCTCCCTCGCCGAGTCGCTCGAGGCCCGCTGGGCCGCGGAGCGGGGGCAGCGCGAGCAGGTGGCGTCGCTCGCCCACGACCTCAAGACGCCGCTCACCGTGCTGCGCGCCAACGCCGACTTCGTGGCGGAGGAGCTGGAAGACGAGAAAGACGCCGACCTCGCGGCCGCCGCGCGCGACATAGCCGGCAGTGTCGAAAGGCTCGACGGCTACGTGCGCCTGCTCATCGAGGCCTCGCGCGGGTCCGGCGGGGCGGAGAGGGCCCCCATGCGGCCGGCCGAGCTCTGCGAGCAGGTCCTCGCCGAGGCCGCCCAGATCGCCCGGGCGCGAGGCGTGACGCTCGACGCGGCCACGGGCCCCGCTGTCGCGGGCGCGCCCGAGGCCCCGCTCGACCGAACCGCCCTGGCGCGAGCCGCCGCGAACCTCGTGGCCAACGCCGCCGAGCACGCGCGCTCGCGCGTGGCGGTCTCCTGCGACGTCGAGGGCGGCCACCTCGTCATCGAGGTGGCCGACGACGGACCGGGCTTCTCTCCCGCCGCCCTCGAACGCGGCTGCGAGCGCCTCTTCACAGACGACTCCTCCCGCTCCTCGCGCGACGGAGGCCGCCACTACGGGCTCGGCCTCCACGCCGCCTCCGAGGCCGCGAGCGCCCACGGGGGCTCCGTCTCGCTCGCCAACAGCCCCTCGGGCGGCGCGGTGGCCACCATCGCGGTCCCCCTGTGCGGGGCCTGACGAATCAGGCCCCGCACACTGGCATACCTCGCAACCAAACGCTTCCCGGATAATTCATGAGGCCGTACTCGTATTCGAGCCTGCCTATCTCTGCGGCAAGCGCCTCCGTCATGTAGAAGGTTTTCGTGCGGCCCGTCGACTTCGCCAGGCGGTCGTACCTGTTCGCGAGGTCCTCGGGGGTTCTCAGGGCTGCGGTGGCGGTTGCCATGATGCACCTCCCGGTTAGATGTAATACGTGTATTACTTTCTATCACATCACCCGAACCCCGCACCGGCGTACGGTCGTATCTGCTTTTTTACCTTACATTTTGTCAACCGGCCCATGCTCGGCTTGTTCAGCCGGATTAAATCAACTGTTAAATCAATCCAGGCCTGTAGGGGGCGGTGGAAATCTTTCGAGGACTGGGGGTGCCGTCCCTGGGTCGGCTCCTCGATGGCCGCGGCTGAATTCCCCTGCCATCGGCTGCGTGGGTTCCGGCACGGGGTTCTGGCGTTGCTCGAACTGGGCGCAAGACTCGGCTGTTGGTCGTACCGGACGGCATACGTTTTGAGACCGGCAAGCTGATGCCGGCTCGAGGACAGCGGCCCGGTGCACCGGGCCGATCGATAGCGGTTTCAGGTTCACAGCGCAGCTTCTCAGGGCTCGCATATATAGGAAGACTTGATTGGCAATCGATTTTAATAAAGTCGGCAGCGCATGTCAGAGTTTTCAACAAATTTAACATGCCACCCTTTATATCCGCACGCGCGTAATTCAACTCATAAGGACCGGCTATCCCTTACCTGTGACACAATCTCAAACGCACAGAACAGAATCATCAGTCCAATCATCGCATAAGAGGCAGCCGAACCTTCAAGCACTATTCCACAAAGAACAATCTCCGCGCCGCCAATAAGAACTGTTATCAGGCGCTCTGCCTTTTTGCTCTCGCCGCTCGCATAAAAAGGCGGCAAAGCGCACAAGATCACATATAGCCCGGGAAGGGAATACAGGATCGATAGTCCAAGCCCCCCATCAACCGCAGTGTTTTGCGTAAGAATCAACTGAACCCAAACGGCAATTATCACTGAGCAGGTTGTCGATAAAAGAAGACTAGAAATATAGCACGCAACAAAGTCCCGTCGCATTCGAACAGAGAAATCCGCGAACTCCCTTCGCCGCGTGGAAACAATAAGGTACACAGAAATTGCAATAGAACCAATCAGAGAAAACAGCGGAACAACCAGCAATTCAAGCTTATTACCCCATCGATCAACCACACCCCCACTCCAATGAGCGGGAATTGTATCAGGGAGGACTGACCAAGCCGCCCATAGAATCAGAAATGGAAGAATAGAGAGGATGAAAGATGATAACACTGCAGTAATTTTTTTTGAGGCTCTCATCGATTCCGCATCTCCTTGCGCGCCCACATTCCACTCCGCCTTAAATCAAGTATAAATAGATGGCGCTCGGTATTATTGGCGCAATCGCGATAGCGATTACCGCCGTTGTTTCTTTAAAAATGGTAGGAATACATGTCTCCAAGAATTGATATATCGATTGACGAGCTGCCCGAAGCGTCGAGCCTTCTTGATGGACATGACTATTCGTCACAAATCATTCAGCGTATCGCCGGGGTTCCAGTAATACTCGATGCATCGGGATGCCCTCATTCCCCTTTTTTCGAAGTTGAATATGATGACAGGACGACTAGGTTTACAAGTCAAGCAAGTTAATAATCTATGTAGTCAATATAATGCCGTTGAACCCGCATATCGATACCGTTCAGCCATTCGCCTCGCCCCCGTCGCACGTATCTTCATCCGGTCTGTTACTTTTAATCTAACAATTCTTTGAGGAACGTAGGTGCTTCTGAATGTACTGTCGACTTCTTCTCAAACTAATCCTAAGAGACAAGGCCGTATGGATTTGTACGCTCGTTCTCGCTGCAGCCTTTTCCGTCCCCATTGCGTTCAATTCACCCATCTACGGGCCCTTCTTTATGAAGCAGGGCATGCAGGGCTTCGTCGACGCATTCAATACGCGCGCGCCCCAGGCCAGCGGCACAGACCTATCGCCAGAGCAGCAAGATGACGCTGAGCTTGCAAGATACGCGAACGCCGCCCTCGCCGCTCAAACCGACGCCGCCTTTCTCGACTCTGCCGAGAGCTACTACGCGCTCATGGACGAAGGCTTCCAATCCGGGTCCATCGTGGGAGACCGAGAGACCAATGACGCAGACCTCGCGTATTGCCGCGCTCTGAGCAGCTCCGGCATCACGGATATCCCAGCCTCCGCAAACGACCTGCCATTCCTTTCCTTCCTGCCTTACGCCATTGCCCAGGCGCCGTCTTTCCTTCCCTTCATCCCCTTCCTTCTCTCGTCGATACTCGTGCTCGGCGCCACAAGGCCCGGGACCCTGGCGGCAAAGGCGCCCGTGCCCAAATTCCGGCGCCTTATCCAAACCGTGTTTTCGATAATTGGCGCGGGGACCGCGATGCTCCTCGCCGGCCTTGCACCCGGGAGCATTTACGCCTTGGCCCTAAACGGCTTCGGGCAAACTGGGTACCCGATCGCCTTCTTCCATAACGGCGTGCTTGCCACCACGACCGCGGGAGACGTCTTCACGACCCTGCTTCTCGCGCTGCTTGCGGGCGGAACCTTGATATCCGTTTGCTCCGTCGTCCTATCGACCGCAACGAGGCGCGTCTTCGCGGGCCCCCTTGCCTCCGCGCTGCTTGTCGCGGCCCCGGCATTCCCGTTATTGTCCGATTCGGCGCTGGAGCATAATGCCGTGCTCGGGCTCCTGCCGCTGGCCGTGTTCTCGCCTATCGAGGCAACGGGTTACGTAGGATGCTTCCCAACAGAATTCATTGGCTCCGGTTCAAGCGGTGCATCGATGCTTGCCGTGGCCCTGATATACGTCGCGGTCTTTTTTGCGGTCGGCGCCGTTGCGACACGTTCGCCCAAACAGCCTGGACCCGCGAAAAAGCACCATGGGCTCGAGCTTCTAGACGCGAGCGTGGGATACGGAAGCACGACGATACTTTCAATCGGGTCGCTTTTCCTGAGCCCGGGAACGGCGGCGGGCCTCGTTGCTCCCAACGGCTCGGGGAAAACCACCCTTCTTGAAGCGCTGTCGGGCCAATTTCCCACCCGCATCCGCTCGGGAAGCCTGGCGGCAGACGGAATCTGCCAACGTCGATCAGCCGAATTTGCAGAACTCGTCTACCTGAGCTCTTCGGGCAGCGCGGATCTCTATCCCACGCTATCGGCCATCGAGCACCTTGCTTTCGTTAGGGAGGCGTGGAAATCGGCCGCCGACATCGACTCGCTCTGCGACTCCCTCGGAATCTCCCCATATCTCGACAAGCCGACCCGTAAACTCTCGACAGGAATGAAGCAGCAGGTAAAGCTTGCCATGGCGATAGCGACCGATTGCCCGTACCTCATCCTCGATGAACCGCTGAACGGCCTCGATCCGGGAAAGCGGAAAACCTCCTGCGACGCGATGCGCAGCGAGGTGGCGCGGGGACGCAGCGTGCTCATCTCAAGCCATCTGCTCGACGACCTGGCAGACCTCACCAACTCGTTCTACTTCATCGAGGCCGGCACGCTCGTGGAAAAGATCAAGTCGTCCTCGCAGACGCTCAAGCAGGAATACCTCGATACATACGAGCGAGGTGAATGACATGATAGGCAAGAGCTATGCAAAGATAGCGATTGTTGGCTTTGTACTTTGTCTTGCAATGGTGCTATGTGCATCATTTGCGAGGTATAGGTCCGAGCAGTCGTTCATCGATGGCGCTGAAAACGGGTTTGGCATAGACGGGATGTATGTCAACGATGGCGCGACCAGGCCGTCTATGGCGATTCTTGCAGGCGAAGACATGGAATGGCAAATCTGTAATGACTATGGCTCTTGTCTGAGTGGTCGTTTGGCCGCAACGAGCGACCCGAATTCGTTCGATCTTCTCGACAATGATGGATCGGATTGCGGTTCAGTTCACCTGTCGTATGCATCACGAGATGGGATGGACGGCATTCTCTACGTCTCCCACGAGTCTGGCGATTTCAAGATGCGCAGGACTAACCGAGTGCCGGCTTTTTTCGAGGAGTGAGAATTCCCGGCGGTCTGCCGATCAGGCCGCCGGGGTATTGAACCCCGCATTCATCCGTACACACACGGATGAATGCGGGAAGTGTCCGGATGAAGTTGATAATCAAGGAAACAAAGCCGTTCTGCCTGGGACGGCTTTGGCCTGGACTTTAACTACAACATCGCAATCGAAACTTATCAGCTCGCGCAACGCGCATGGCCGAATCTCGGACGCTGGTGCATGGAGGACCTTCGAGATATACTGGACATCCAAAACGACGACGCACACCGCGTGCTCGCCGACTGCGAAGACGAGATGGCTGTCTACAAAGCGATCAGAAACGGCGTGAAGTCCGGAGAGCTTTCTGTGGAACCGCCGCGCCGTCGCGCGAGCCGACCGGGCAACCCGGGCAATCTGGTCCCGGCTCTCTCGGTCGTATTCCTACGATATCGCCCCTAGATCACCAATGTGTCAGATAAAGAATGAGGCAATGGCTATGATCACGCCTACGGCAGATGCAACGACTGCGCCTTTTTTCCTCTCCTTTAGTCCGACGAATAGGGTTGCCGTAAAGTAAAGGGCGGAAATGCAGGCTATGGCAAGCGAAACGAGTTCCTTGGGCGGTTTCAGCAAAAGGTCGCTAGCAAAGAGTAATGCAAGCAGGGCAAAGCCGATTGTGGTCAAGTATCTCGATTGATTTTGCGACAACATGGCAACTTCCTTTCAGAACATGCAAGTGAAAAGTCGGTACGATGTCATTGCGGTTGCAAAAAAGCCGCCGCTAGGACCGGTTGTCACGAGACCGGCGATAACTTCAGCGGTGCCAGCAAGCTAGAGATCGCGCAGGCAAGCCTCCTCCTTCGCGTTCAGCTTGACCTTGTGAGGGACGGGGCGGTTATTTGCAAATCCGTGAGAATCGCACCACGCCTAGGAATATGAATCCGTGCAGCGTCCGCGCTCAAAAAGGGATATATCGTAATTTTCGTCGTAGTTGTCTCCGACGTAGATCTCGCTGCTCTCGGCGGGAGATCCCTCGTCGGCATAGGCTGCCGCAACGGGCACAAATGGTGTCATGACAAGGGAGAGGCAAAGAGCTGCTGAGACGATGGAGGGCAGGCATTTCTTCATGGCTGGCTCCTTAATCTGGCCTTTGATAGTTACTCGATATCGCCTCCTTCCGCTTTATATCCGTTGTATTTGGCGTATTTCTTTAATAAGGCAAGAGGTTCTTCCTCTCCTTCGGATAAGCCGATGATGTTTCCTTGATCATCCAGTATGAATACGGACGGAATATGCTTAAGTTCATATTGGTCATACACGGTCTTATCTCAATCTATGTATATGGGAAAGTCTCCTTCATGGACCGAGGCTTCTTCAATTGTGCTGTCCTCGGAAACAGTGAAAAGGTTCTTCCTTAAGGCTGCGAAATTATCAAGTTGTTGCATATCTTCTATGAGAGATTCGCAGTGCTGACACCACGATGCCCAGATACCGCATCATCGGTATCAACCATGACGACCTCGCCGACGGTAGCGGCAAGGCGGGGCTGACGTTTGAGACGACCAACGATGTCCTATACAAACACATCTGGAACGACACAAAGACCAATGTCGGCGGTTGGAGGTCCTCTAAGCTCCGCGCCCGCCTGAACTCCGGTGACCTCTGGGTGCTCCTGCCGGCCGAGCTCCGGTCCAAGGCGAAGGCCGTCACGAAGATGACGGACAACGGGGGCGGCGGTAGCGCCGGCACTCCGACGGCAACGAATGACAAGGTCTTCATCCTCTCGACGACCGAGATTTACGGAGACCTCCAGTCTGACGGCGCCCAGTACGAGTACTATGCGACGTCGAGGTATTCTGGACCTGAGATTGTGTGCTATTTCAGCACTTGTTCCGTGTCTCCGAGTGACTCAACGGACTTTATCTATGTTGGCCCTTTCGGTCGCTGGAGCAGCGGTAGTGCCAACAGTGCCGGCAACGTGTTTCCCGCTTGGTGCTTCTAGATTTTCTAGTGCAAGGCCCGCGCGACTCCGCGCGGGCCTATCTTTTGGCAAGTGTACGAACGGTTTAGGTTCGCGGCACAGGTATTCGGGTTGAGGAGAAATAGGGTCATACGGCGGCTCTCAGAGCGCCTGCCGCACTCCCCCGCCATTGCCTCTGCGGCGTCCTCGTATAGAGCCCATCCTGCTTGGCATTTCGTTGCAACAGTCCACTTGTCCACCGATCAAGTGAACTACTGGAATAAATACAGCGACACGCTTGTTCGTTACAGTCGCTATATCTGTGTAAATCGCCGCGATAAATACAGCCTGTACTCGGCTGTATACCAGCTACGCGTATGTAGATTCATATCGCGTTAATAAATCGGCTCAAGCTTGTGCAAAACGCGCAAGTAGCCGCAAAAGGTTGATTATCGCGCAGGTAGATTTTTGGCACCCTGTTGCTTAATCAAAATTAAGCAATTGCTAAAAACAAAAAAGGTCAGGCACTAGGTGCCTGACCTACAAACTTCTGGTCGGGACGACTGGATTCGAACCAGCGACCCCTTGACCCCCAGTCAAGTGCGCTACCAAGCTGCGCCACGTCCCGAAGCTTTTGCTTGTTGCTCTGCTCTCGCTCGCAACAGGGAGTATATTAACCCGAAACTTTGGACTTGTGCAAGAACTTTTTTAATTATTTTTGAGCAAGTCCAAAATTGTATCTGCGAGCTGGGGTTTTGTCAGCACGGGAAGTTCTTGCGTTCCTGCTGTGCTTACAATCCAGGCCTTATTGGTATCGGTTCCAAAGCCCGAATCGGTGCGCGAGACATCGTTGGCGATGATCGCATCGCAACCCTTGCGGGCAAGTTTGTGCTGCGCGTACTCCACGACGTTATCGGTCTCGGCTGCAAATCCGATCACGCACCGCTCCCCCTTTTGGCGTGAAAGCTCGGCCAAAATATCAACGGTCTCGACGAGCTCGATGCAATCGAGGCGTTCTTTAGCCTTTTTGAGCTTGTGGTCCGCAGGGGATACGGGAGTGTAGTCTGCGACAGCGGCCGAACAAATGGCCGCATCGGCCGTCTGGAAGGCGTTTAACGCCGCATGCAGCATCTCTGCGGCGGTCTGCACGCGCACGCACTCTACGCCGCGGGGGACATCGAGCGACGTCGGTCCCAGCACAAGCGTAACCGCAGCACCGCGGCGAGCAGCCTCCCCCGCCAGGGCGATGCCCATCTTGCCCGACGACCGGTTGCCAATGAAGCGCACGGGATCGATCGGCTCATGCGTGGGGCCGGCAGTGATGACGATGCGCTTGCCTGCAAGGTCCTTGGGCGCGGGGTTGAGCACCTCGCAGATGGCCTCGACGATGTCTTCGGGTTCGCTCATGCGTCCCGTGTCCACGTCGCCGCAGGCAAGGTAGCCGCTGCCGGGTCCCACCACATGGACGCCACGGTCGCGCAGCGTGGCCATATTGGCCTGGTTTGCCGGCGCCTTCCACATGCCATTGTTCATGGCCGGCGCGATCACAATGGGTCGCGGCGTGGCGAGCAGCGTCGTGGAAATCAGGTCATCGGCAATGCCGTTGGCCATCTTGGCGATGATATTGGCCGTCGCGGGCGCCACGACAACCAGGTCGGGCTCCTGCGCGAGCGAAATGTGGTGGATGGGGTCGGAGGGATCGTCGAACAGACCTACGGCGACGGGCTCGTTGGTGAGCGCGCGGAAGGTGAGCGGGCCCACAAACTCGGTGGCATGCTCGCTCATAACGACCTTGACGCGCGCGCCGCGCTTTTGCAGCAGGCGCACGATATTGCACGACTTATAGGCGGCGATCCCACCGGTAATACCCAGCAGGATCGTGTTTCCCTCAAGTTGCATTGAATTGTTGGGTGCCGCCGTCATCGTTTACGCTTCCTTGCTGGGGAGCACCAGCAGACGGTGGCAATACGGGCAGTGCGCGATCTCGCTACCGTCGTGGTTGAGGTCGCTCATGGACGATGCCTGCAGCGCGGTGTGGCAGATGGTGGGAATGTTGCCCTGGATGGTCTCGACGGCCAGGCCGCGGAACTGCTTAAGCAGGCGCTCGTAGTCGGTGAGCACGTCGGTCGGCAGCGTGGCGGCAAGGGCGGTGCGCTCCTTGGTTGCGGCATCGATCTGAGCCTGCAGATCGGCAGCCTTAGCACGAGCAGCCTTGGTATCGGCCTTCACGCCCTCCTCGAACTTGGCGATGATGGCCTGAGCGCGAGCCTCTCGGTCGAGCGCCTCCTTATGGGCGATGACGACGTCCTTGCGGGTGTGTTCGATCTTGTCCAGACGCTTTGCCAGGGTGGCAAGCTCATTCTCCAGGTCCTGCACCTCGCGGTAATCAGAACCGTCGACGTGACGCTTCTTGGCAGCCTCGATGGCGTTGTTGGTCTGAATCTCGGTGGTGTTGAGATCGTCGAGCTCAATGTCCAGATCCTTGCGCTGAGCATAGAGCTTGGTCATCTCGGACTTAAGCTTCATATAGGTCTTTCGCTTGGAAGCGAGCTCCTTGAGCTCCGGCATATTGGCAAGTTCGCTCTTGTTGCGGGCGAGCTCCAAATCAATCTGTTGCAGCTTGAGTAGCGTAGCGCCGGCGCTCATAAGTTATCTCCTTTTGTCACAGTCCACCATTGGCAAGGGTTCAGTATTTTAATCGTATGACGGGGGTCGACCCCTGCGTCAACTGCAGAGTTCATCAATATATCAACGAACGGCTCTTCGGAGCGGTCGTGGCCGAGCAAGATCACGCCCAGCCCACGCAAGGTAAGGTCCTGTGCCACGTGGTAGCCCGCCTCGCCCGTCACAATTACATCTGCACCCGCGGCGATGGCAAGCTCACCAAAGTCGCCCAGGGAGCCGCCTAAAATGGCGACGGTACGGCACGGGCGATCCGCCTCGCCCCATACGCGCGGGTCGCTGCCATAGGCCGTGGCGGCACGGTTGGCGAGATCGCGCAGGTTGCAGGCGTCGTGGAGGGTCGCGAGTGCGCCCAGACCGGTGAGCTCAGGCTCGTCCACATGCTCCAGCGAACTTATGGGCTCAGCGCCCAGCAACTCACTCAGGCGAGCACGCGCTTCGTGCGAGCGGTCCAGGTTGGTGTGAAGCGAGATGATGCTCACGCCGCAATGAGCTGCCTCGTACAGCGCAGCGCTGCACTGGGGGCGCGCGGAATCGGCCGGACAAAAGGCCTCGGGCGCCTTGATATAGATGGGATGATGCGTCAGCAGCACGTTGGCGCCGGCTTCGAGAGCGCGGTGCACGTTGGCCTCGGTCGCGTCGAGTGCGCAGGCAACGCCGGTTATCTTTGCAGCGGGGTCTCCCACAGAAAGCCCAACATGATCCCAGCCCTCGGCGTCCGCCTTGGGGTAGCGCGCCAGCAGCGCACGTTCAAGCTCGGCAACGATCATGCGGCGCCTACGATCGAGAGCAGCGTCTGGGCGAACTCATCCAGGTCGGCAGGGTTCACGCGGTCATCAAACGAGATGCGCAGCGACCCCAATGCCTGCTCGCGACCGATGCCCATGGCGCTGAGCACGTGGCTCGGGTCCATGCTGCCGCTCGAGCAAGCCGATCCAGCCGACACCTCAAAACCGGCGGCATCGAGCTTGATTATGAGCTCTTCGGAGTCCATGCCGTCGACGTAGATTGAAACCATACCCGGCAGACGGTCTGCCTGCGCGTAGTCGCCCATCGTAGCGTGAATGTGCGGATGGGCCGTAAGCGTGGCGTAGAGCTTATCGGACAGGGCCTGTAGCGTCGCGCGCTCCTGGGCCACGTTCGGCAGTAAAACGGAAGCGGCGGCGGCAAAAGCCAGCTGCGTGCGCAGATCCTGTGTACCGGCGCGACGGCCGGCTTCCTGTCCACCGCCAAAGATGCGCGGACGCAGCGGCGTGCGGTTCTTAAGGTAGAGCGCGCCGGATGCCACAGGGCCGCCGATCTTGTGCGCGGCAACGGTCATGGCATCGACGCCCAGCTCGGTGACATCGAGCGGAATGTGCAAATAGCCCTGGATGGCATCGGTGTGAAACAAGGCGCCGGCAGCATGTGCGGCGGCGGCCAGCTCGCGGATGGGCTGTACCACGCCGGTTTCGTTGTTGGCGACCATAATGCTCACGAGCGCCACGTCGTCGCCGAGCAGCTCGACAAGCGCGGCAGGGTCAATGTAGCCTGCACGGCAGGGCTGCACCAGGTCGACGGTAAAGCCGGCGGCGCGCAGCAGCGGTAGGTTGTCCAGAATTGAATCGTGCTCGATGGCCGAAACGATGACACGATCGCGCTTTCGATCGCGCTGACGAGCGCCCTCGGCAAGACCGAGCAGCGCCAGCTGGTTGGCCTCGGTGCCGCCGTTGGTAAGGATGATCTCGGACGGGCGAACGCGCGCGCCAAAGCTGCGAGCAATCTCGCGACGTGCCACCTCCAGGCGCGCGGCGGCCTTGCGGCCGAGCGAATGCAGCGAGTTGGGGTTGACGCCGGCAAGCTCGCTGTCGTCATATTCGCGCTGCGCAAGGAGCGCCTCGGCGCGCATGGGCGTCGAGGCGGCATAGTCAAGATTCACGGGTATGCGGTTTTGACCTGCGGTCATAAGGGTTTATGCCTCCTGTGCAGCCTCGTTGCCCAGCTTCTGCAGCAGCGCAACCTCGGCGGCGGGATCTTCGGACTTAAATACGGCGGAGCCTGCTACGAGCACGTTGGCGCCAGCCTTAACGACCTCGGCGATGTTCTTGGAAGAGATACCGCCATCGACCTCGATGAGGGGCGAAACGCCGTGGCGCTCACACATGGCCTTGAGCTCGTGCAGTTTGGCGATGGTACCGGGGATAAAGCTCTGGCCGCCAAAGCCAGGGTTCACGCTCATCAGCAGCACCATATCGACAACGTCGATGATGCTCTCGAGCACGCAGACGGGCGTGGCGGGGTTGAGCACCACGCCGGCCTTGACGCCGCGCTGCTGCAGATGCGTGAGCGTGCGGTGCAGGTGCGTGGAAGCCTCGTAGTGCACGGTGATCATGTCGGCGCCGGCGTCAGCGTACCAATCGACCGTCTCGTCGGGGTTCGACACCATCAGGTGCGCGTCGACCGGTACATTTGTGGAGCGCTTGACGGCCTTGAGGATATCGACGCCAAAGGTGAGGTTGCCGGTAAAGTGACCGTCCATGACGTCGAAGTGCACGTAGTCGGCACCGGCGATCTTGTCGAGCTCGCCCTTGAGGTTGGCCATGTCGGCCGAAAGGACGGACGGAGCGATTTTGATGGAACCCATGGTAGTAGCCTTTCTGCGCTAGTCGGCGAGTCCGTAGAACTCTTGGGAGGGGACGCGGTCGGTAAGGATCTCGAGCGCCCTATCCAAAGTAACACCGTTGTAGAGCGTTTGCTCCACGGCAAAGGTGAGCGGAATGTCTACGCCCAGTGAACGGGCGAGCTCGCTGACGCTGCGGGCCGCGACGGCGCCCTCGACCACCATATGCGTGCGGGCCTGGTACTCGTCGAGCGAAACGCCGTGGGCAAACTCGTAGCCAAAGGTGCGGTTGCGTGAATGCTCGGAGGTGCAGGTGGCGATAAGGTCGCCCATTCCGGCAAGCCCCATGCAGGTCATGGCTTGACCGCCGCGGGCGTGCACCAGGCGGCTGATCTCGGCCAGACCGCGCGTCATGATGAGGGCGAGCGTGTTATCGCCCGCACCTGAGCCGGCTGAGATGCCGCACACGATGGCGATGACGTTTTTCATGGCGCCGCAGACCTCGACGCCAGTCATGTCCTGCGACAGGTAGATGCGGAAGGCCGTGGAAAGCAGCAGCTCCTTAAAGGTCTCCCCCACCTGCTGATCTTCACTGGCGATGACGGCGGCAGAAAGCCCGCCGCGGCAGATTTCCTCGGCATGGTTGGGGCCCGAGAGCGCCGCCACGCGCGCCTCGTTGCCGATCTCGCTGGCGATGACCTCGCTCATGAGTAGCCCGGACTCGGGCTCGATGCCCTTGGTGAGGCACAGAACCGGCGTCTCGTTCGCGATGAACGGCGCCGCCTGGTGGCAGACGCCACGCAGGTGCGTCGAGGGCACGGCAAAGATGATGGCCTCGGCGCCGTCGAGCGCCTGGGCCAGGTCCGTCGTGGCTACAACGTTTTCCGGCAGCACGTAGTCCACCAGATAGCGGGGATTACGGTGCTCGCCGTTAATGCCGGCGGCCGTCTGCTCGCTATGGGCCCACATGGTCACGCGCTCGGCTCGCGCGGCGGCAAGGCCGGCGACGGCGGTTCCCCAGGAGCCGGAGCCAATCTGCGCAACATTCATGACTCTCTCCTACTTATCGTCGGGCTCGGTGACGCGCTTGGTAAACGAGAGCTTGGACTCCTTACCGGTCATGAGCTTTTTGATGTTCGCGCGATGGGCCCACACCACGGTGATGCCGATCATCGCCATGCAAAACTTAAGGCCCAGGCTGCTGTACGGAAAGACCGCGCAGGCAGCGATGGGAAGACCGATGGCGGCGGCAAGCGAGCCCACCGACACAAACTTGGTGATGGCGACGGCCACGATAAACATTCCCAGCAGCGACAGACCAATGGGCCAGTACCAGGCAAGAATCACGCCCAGGCCCACGGCGATACCCTTGCCGCCATGGAAGTTAAGGTAGGGCGAGAAGATGTGTCCCCACACGGCAGCCAGGCAGATGACGCCGAGCATCCAGTCGCCGGCGGCACCGGGAGCCATAATGCTCACAGGGAAGCCATAGCCCACGCTCGCGATGAGCGGACGGGCGATAAGGACGCAGATGGCGCCCTTAAGGCAGTCGAGCAGCAGCGTGAGCGCGGCCACCTTGGGGCCGGCCACGCGCAGCGCGTTGGTGGTGCCGATGTTGCCGGAGCCCGCCTTGCGAATGTCCGTGTGGTTGAACACGCGGCCCAGGATCAGGCCAAACGGAATCGCTCCGATAAAGAACGAGACCACGGCGCAGATGGCGGTCAGCAGGATCGGATTAAGCATCCTTTTGCTCCTTCTTCCTAAAGAAGAGTCGAATGGGCGTACCGGCGAAGTCGAAGGTCGAACGCATGCGGTTTTCCACGTAGCGCTGGTAGGTGTCGTTGACCAGATCGCTGTGGTTGACGAAGAACGTGAACGTCGGCGGGTTGACGCCCGTCTGGGTTACGTAGTGCATGCGCAGGCGGCGCTTGCCGTCAACCACGGTGTGGCCAAACTCGCGCAGGTCGGTGAGGAACGTGTTGAGGCGCGAGGTGCTGATCTTTTGCGAACGCGTCTTTTCGGCGGCATCGACCATCGCCCAGATCTTCTCGACGCTGCGGCCGGTCAGGGCAGAGATGCGCAGGTACTGGGCCCAGGGAGCCATGACGCCCAGACGGCGGTCGATGGTCTCCATGCAGGCCTCGCGCTTACGGTCGTCGTCGAGCAGATCCCACTTGTTGAGCAGCACCACGATGGCGCAGCCGCGCTCGATGGCCAAGCCCATGACCTTCTGGTCCTGCTCGGTGACGCCTACGGAGGCGTCGACGACGAGCAGCGCCACGTCGGCGCGGTCGATGGCACGCAGGCCGCGGACCATGGAGTAGTACTCGATGTTCTCGTACACGGTGCTCTTCTTGCGAATGCCCGCGGTGTCGACCATGCGGTAGTGCTTGCCGTTGCGCTCGACCACGGTGTCGATGGCATCGCGCGTGGTGCCGGCAATGTTCGACACGATGGAGCGGTCGGCTCCCAGGATGCGGTTGAACAGCGACGACTTACCGGCGTTGGGGCGGCCGATGATAGCGACGTTCAGCGCGTCGGGGAATTCATCGGCGACCTCGTCCTCTTCCTCGGGGAGCAGGGCCACGATATCGTCGAGCAGGTCGCCCGTGCCATGTCCGTGCAGGGCCGACAGCGGCGTGGGCTCACCGATGCCAAGTGAATAGAACTCCCAGATGTTGTCATTCTCGCGATCGGGGTTGTCGAGCTTGTTCACCAGCAGAAAGACCGGCTTGTCGCAGCGCTTGAGCATGCGAGCGACCGACTCGTCCTCTTCGGTGACTCCGGTGCGGCCGTCGACCACAAACAGGATGACGGCGGCTTCCTCGGCGGCGGCGAGCGCCTGATCGCGGATGGACGTGGCAAAGACGTCGTCGCTCTTGAGAGGCTCGATACCGCCTGTGTCGACGATAGTGAACTCGCGGCCGTTCCAATCGGCCGTGTGATACGAACGGTCGCGCGTGACGCCGCGGGACTCGTGGACGATGGCGTCCGAGGTCTGGGCCAGGCGGTTAACGAGCGTGGACTTGCCCACGTTGGGGCGTCCGACGACGGCGACGATAGGTTTCATCTGCTCTCCTTTAATGGATAGGGTCAGCGGAATTAGTAGAGTCGGCAGGCACAATGCCAAGGATGTGCTCCAGGGTATCGAGCAGCTCATGCGGCATGGTCGACACCACATGAACCTCGGCGCCGCGACTGGTAAGGCTTGCGAGTAAATCGTCACGATGATACTCGTCAAGCGTCATGCCGTCAGCGTTGAACATGAGCTTAGGCACAAAGAGCATAACCCCCGACAGGTCTTGCGGCAGCTGCTCCAGGATATCGCTCGCGACGATGAGGCCGGTCACGTCCACGTTGCCGCCGAAGTAGCGGTTTTTGATGGCCGTGACGGTGCCGGAAAGGCCCTGTGGAGACTCCACGAAGCGCGCCACGGTATCGCGTGCGCTGGCGCCCGAGAGACATACCAGGCGCTGGTTGCGGGCGGTCATAGCGTTGCGAACGCGGGCAAGGCGCTCGGCGTCGGCGGCAAGGACATCGTCTGTCTCGTCCAGATACGAGCGGATCATACCGATACCGTCGTAGTACTGTGGGTAGCCGTCGTAAAAGTCTGCCTCGGGCGGCTCGATGCCGGCGTCCAGGTAGAACTCGTCGCTCATTTGGAAGGTGTGGCGGCCAAAACGCTCGTAGGCGCGGTCCTGGAAGGGGCGGATCATGGCGATAGTCTCGCGCGCTAGCTCGGGCTTGTCGCTATAGGACCAGCTAAAACGGTTCTGGTGCTTGGTAAAACCGAGCGGCACGATGCCCAGGCTGGTGATCTGCTCGTGCTCCTCGCAAAAGCGTAGGGTCTTTTCCAGCTCCTCACCGTCGTTCATGCCGGGGCACAAAACAATCTGCGCATGAATCTCGATGCCGGCGGCCATGATGGCCTCGAGTACATCCATGCCGCGCTGGGCGTTGCGGCCCATCATGCGGCGGCGGACGTCGGGGCTTACGGCGTGGACAGACACGTTCATCGGACTCATGTTGCGATCGATGACGTTTTGCACGTCCTCGTCGGAAAGGTTCGTGAGCGTGACAAAGTTACCCTGCAAAAAGCTCAGGCGATAGTCGTCGTCGCGGATGTAGAGCGTGGAACGGCCGCCCTTGGGGAGCATCGTCATAAAGCAGAACACGCAGGCGTTAACGCAGGTACGCATGCCGTCAAAGATGGGGCCATCGAACTCCAGGCCCCAGTCCTCGCCGGGAAAACGGTCGAGCTCGACAGGAGTGACGGTGTCGTCGAGCGGGTCGAAAACCTCCAGCTCGACGGTGTCGTCGTCGGCCTCCCAGAGCCACACGATCATATCGGTCAGCTTCTCGCCGTTGACCGTAAGCACGCGCATGCCCGGCTCGATACCCACGTCCCATGCGGGCGATTCGGGACGCACGTTTTTAACGAGCGCGCCATCACCCGGCTCGGGGTCGCGGCTGCGCCCGTAATCGGCCACCTCGGCGGCGTATGCGGGTACGGTCTGGTCCATGA
>JAYBEF010000058.1:0-5596 GCA_037277825.1 Collinsella sp. | reverse complement strand
TAGGGGAGGAGCTTCATGGCGGCGTCGTGGGCGGCGTGCTCGTAGGTGTCGTCGAGGGGCTTGAGCGGCAGCAGGGCTGTGGCCTGCGCATCGCCGCGGCGCTCGAGGGCGTGCGCGATCAGCCAGTCGGCGAGCTCGGGGTTCTTGGGCAGCGCCGGGCCATGCAGGTACGTGCCGATGACGCCCTTGTAGATCAGGCCCTCAAAGCCATCGTCGCCGTTGTTGCCGGTGCCCGCGACGACAGACGTTCCGAGCGGCGTGGCCTCTGCATCGAGCAGGGTGCGGCCGCCGTGGTTTTCGAATCCTACAAAGGGTTCGGGTGCCAGGTCGGTCTTGACGGCGACGTTGCCGATCAGGCGATCGGAGCCACGTACGGTTTCGGCGGCAATGACGCCCAGGCCCTCAATGCGATCGTCGCCCATGTAGTACGAACGGCCGAGCAGCTGATAGCTGCCACAGATGGCAAGCAGTGTGCCGCCGTCCTCAACATAGGCCGCGACCTTGTCTTTTTGAGCGAGCAGCTCGTGTGCCACGGCTAGCTGGTCGCGGTCAGAGCCGCCACCCATCATGACGATATCGGCATCGGTCAAATCAAGCGTTTCGCCCATACGGACCTCGTCCACGCGCACGGGAATGCCGCGCCAGACGCAGCGGCGCTCGAGCGCGATAACATTGCCGCCGTCGCCGTAGAGGTTAAGGGCATCGGGATACAGGTAGACGATGCGCAGCGGGCGCGAAAGCTCGACCGGCGCGACGGCGGAAGGGATGGTGTTGCCATCGGCACGGGCTACGGCGTGCCCGGCAACAGCGTCGGCGGCGGCGCCTTTCAGCCCGTCGAGCTCCTTGACCAGCGGCGGGAAGGCCGTGTAGTTGGCGACGGCGTAGAAGGTGTCATCGGCGGCCTCGTCTGCCACGGCGCCAATTGCCTGCGCGACGTCCGAGATAATCGCGGCATCG
Source organism: Collinsella sp. (assembly GCA_037277825.1). Lineage (GTDB taxonomy): Bacteria > Actinomycetota > Coriobacteriia > Coriobacteriales > Coriobacteriaceae > Collinsella. The sequence continues at coordinate 4,639 of JAYBEF010000058.1, read as the reverse complement.
ATGCCGGCGTACTTGAGGCGCACCTGCATGTCGTGCGCGCGCGTGCCTCCGGCAAAGGCGACAAGACCCGGCGTGTCGGCGATGCGCTCAAAGTCGACGTCGTAGATCCACGATACATCGTGGCCGTCGGCGTCGTTGTCGTTCAGGAAGAAAGCGCAGAGCCTGCCGCCCGCCGTCTTAATGGACTGGATCTGTCGATCGAAGCCCACGGGATTCTTGGCCAGGTTTGCCTCGACGGTGCGACCGGCAATATCCCAGCGGCCCATGCGTCCGCCGGCGGGCACGTAGGCATCGAGCGTGGGCTGCAGGTGCGCGGTATCCACGCCTAGCTCATGTGCGGCAAAGAATGCGGCGGCAACGTTGTAGACCATGTACAGGCCGTTGTAGCGCGTTGCAATGTGCGCGGCTGGCGCACTGGAATCAGATCCAAACACCAGGTCAAAACCATAGCCATCGCGACTGAGCTCCACATTCGTTACGCGGCGGACCAGTGCGGGGCGTGCCCAACCGCACGAGGGGCAATGGTAGGCGCCGAGCTGGCCGTATTGCACGTAGTCATACTCCAGCGGCGCGTTGCACTTTGAGCAAAAACGTGAGTCGCTAATACGGTCGGACTCGGTGTTGGTGGCGCCGTCGATGCCAAAGGCGATGCTTGCATTGGGAACGCGTGCGGCGATCGCGGCACACAGCGGGTCGTCTGCGTTGTAGATGAGCGTCGTTGCCGGCGAAAGTTCCAACGCGTGGGCGATGACCTCTTGGGTGTGATCGATCTCGCCATAGCGATCCAGCTGGTCGCGGAACAGGTTGAGCAGCACGAAGTACGTCGGCTTGAGCTTGGGCAGGACGCGCACGGTGTAGAGCTCATCGCATTCAAAAACGCCCACGCGCTTGCCGCCGCCGGCTCGCTTGAGGCCGCTGCGCGCCTCGAGCAGTGCACCCACCACGCCCGGCTCCATGTTGTTGCCGGCGCGGTTGCATACCACGGTGGCGCTGCTGGCGGCAACGGCGTCGGCGATGAGGTTGGAGGTGGTGGTCTTACCGTTGGTGCCGGTGATCACCACGCTGCGGTCGACAAGGCCGGCGAGGTCGCTTAGCAGCTCGGGGTCGATCTTCATGGCGATGCGGCCGGGGAGTACGCCGCCCTGGCGCTTAAGGACAGAGCGCAGCCCCCAGCGGGCGATATCGCTCGAGGTACAGGCAAGAGATGAGCGGAGGTTCATGAAACCGTTCCTAACGTAAACGACATGGTCGGGTCGAGTGCGTCACTAAAAACCGTAGCGGCGCGCAAACTCCTGGGCAAGCTGCGACACGTCTTCGCAGGCATTGGCCCAGGGAGCAAAGTCGGGAGTGTCCGAGATAATACCGTCCGCTTCCCAAACGGCCTGATGCGAAAGATCCCCGGGATCGCGCGGCTCGGGCCGGCAGGGAAGGTACGGCGTCTGGTACATGGGGTTCAGCAAGAAGAATGCGCCGCCCTCGCAGCGGTTAGCGAACTCACGCAGCGCACGCACCGCCGGACGCATCTTGTTCGTTTTGAACAAGAGGATTGTGCGGGCGAGCAGATACCAAGGAGAGTTCTCGAGCGCGTCAGCCCCGATCTCTTCCTCGAGCTGGTGGGCCAGGGCAAAAAAGCCGTCCTCGTCTTCCAAGCGAGCGAGGGCGAGTAGCACGGTGCCTGCAGCTCGGGTGGGATAGCCTTCTGCCTTAAGAACACGGCGGGCGTAGTTGGCGGCAGCACGGTAACGAGCGCTCGCCATGCACAGCTGCGAGATGGCCTCGAGTGTGTGAAGCCACCCGATTAGAGCCGGCTCGCTCACGGTAAGGTCTGCTGCGGTGACACCGTCGGCCAAAACATTATTGGCCCAGTAGTGCGGGGCTTCCATGTCGAACCCGGGCACGCTTTGCTGCAGGTAATCGGCCGTGGTCGCCTCGAGCTTCATCAGGTCACCCAGGCAGGCGTCAACGGGCGTGTCGGCCAGGATGATGGCGAGCAGCTGCGCGTCGACGGCCAGTGCATCGACGCGGACAATTTTGAGCAGCTCATCGCGCATGTCGTCGAACAGGCGATTGCGCGTCTGCTCGAACTCCTCGTCGCTGCCCATGTCCTCGATGCGATGGAGCTCGTCGAGCAGGTGGCGGTGGACACCGGCATAGGACAGCAGCGCCTGGGCATGCTCGGTCTGCGCATACTTATGAGGGTTGACGTTCACGTCGTTATGGACAAGATTGCGTGCTGCATCGGTGAGTTCGGGGTGCGACGCAAGGTAGGCGCGCTCCAGGTAGGCGGGGATGTAGACGCTCGGATCCATTAGAGGTCTCCTCCCTTAAACGGCAAACCCTGCTCGGCCGCCCGCAGTATGCGCTCATCGATTTGGGAGCGCACGATATCGTTGGTGGCGACCCAGGCGGCAAAACTGGCGTTGTCGGGGGCGCCCAGGCCCTCCTGCAGTACCGGCGTCGCCTCGGACAGCGCAAGGACAAGTTCGTCGGTGGAGCCCACACCCACGTTGACGCGGGCATAGACGCCATCGGGAAACTCGGTTTGGAAGTAGAGTGCCTCGGCTGCGTGCGGACACGAGCGCGCAAGGATACGCAAGTAGTGCTCGGCGCTCTCGTAGTCCAGCTCGCGCCAGGCAGCGCTCATCAGCGCGATGAGCGTCCATGGGTCCAAGTCGCGCTCAGCGTCCTTGGGACGACGGCGCAGCGGCGTGTTGGCGAGATAGGGGACGGAGTGGGCAGAGCGAAAGCGCTTGAGCTCCTCGGCGGGGTATTCGAGCTTTGCCATGGCGAGCATCGCGGTGTGGCGGACACCGGCGGGGTCGTTGGGTGCAAAGTCCAAGCTGCGGTTTGCGGCTTCGAGCGACATGCGATAGCGGCCGCTAATGAGGGCGCGCGACGCAAGGGCGGCAAGCCAGCGCAGGTAGGGACGGCGGGTCAGGTCGCCTGCGGCCTCGCGCTCGTAGGGGTCCTGCGCCGAGGCGATCTTGAGTGCCAGGTCGTGCTCGACTTCATCGCGCTTGGATACCAAATACTGTACGTACTCCTCGTTGGAGCTGGCGGTGAGGGCGGTCAGCATGCGCTGAGCGTCCCAGTTGGTGGGGTCGAGCGCGGCTGCCTCGCGGAGCATGTTCTCGGCAGCTGCCTCTTCCTGCTCTGCTTGGGTATCGTCAGGGATAAAGGGAATGCGGTAGTCGACAGCCTCGACCACCTTGGCAATGAGGTGCCCGGCGCGGTCGCGGTCGTGCACGATGAGCGGTGCGGGGTTGCGGGTGAATTGTTCCATCAGATGCTCTACGGCGGCAGCGTCGGTGAGCGGGATATTGTCGCGGCGCAAGGCCTCAAGAACGAGGCGATGGCAATCCTCTTGAATGGGATCGAATGCCATGGGGCCTCCTTTGCTGCGGTTAGGGTTCAAATGTTTCTATATAAAGTTCTAGTTTACCCGCATGTGGCACACCGGGGGTGCCGCACTTGGACTTGCACCTTTGCACCACGAAGACGGATGTCGCACAAATGTCGGCACCTTGGACGACCGAGTGGTATCACGGTGCCGCAAACGGTCGATTTTTGGCGGCGAACGGTGCATATTTTGGAGGGGCACCGTCCTGCCCGGGATATGTAGTCAACCTTGATAAAACGTTTGCCCAGCTTGGGAGTATGAATGCCGCACAAGGGTCTTCAGGGATAGAAAAAACGTTTCATCATTGGCGGCTTTAGGTGAATAACTGACCAACCAGAACGGTAAAATAGTGTTTGTCTGAGCGTTGAGACGTTTAGACATCGCGCATTGTCATCGCCGGCAACGCGCAAACCGGTCCTAACGGAGCCAATTGGGTGCTCCGTTATATACGCAAGTCTAAGAGGGGCTTGTTTAGGAGGCACAGTATGGGACGTTTTACCAATCCTCGCGATCTGTACTTTGGTGAGGGCGCTCGCCACGAGGTGAAGAACCTCAAGGGTAAGAAGGCCATCATCGTTTCTGGCGGCAGCTCTATGCGCCGCGGCGGGTTCCTGCAGGACGTCGAGAACGACCTTAAGGAAGGCGGTTTCGAGGTCAAGCTGTTCGAGGGCGTCGAGTCCGACCCGTCCATCGAGACGGTCATGAAGGGCGCCGAGGCTATGCGCGAGTTCGAGCCCGACTGGATTATCGCCATCGGCGGCGGCTCGCCCATCGATGCCGCTAAGGCCATGTGGGTCTTCTACGAGTATCCCGAGGAGTCCTTCGATAACATCATCCAGCCGTTCAGCTTCCCCGAGCTGCGTCAGAAGGCTCACTTCTGCGCCATCTCCTCTACCTCCGGTACCGCTACCGAGGTTACTGCCTTCTCCGTCATCACCGACTACGCCAAGGGCATCAAGTACCCGCTGGCCGACTTCAACATCACCCCTGATGTCGCCATCGTCGACCCCGAGCTCACCTACACCATGCCCGCCAAGCTGTGCGCTCACACCGGCATGGATGCTCTGACCCACTGCATGGAGGCCTACGTTTCCACCTGCGCCTCTATGTTCACCGACGCCAACGCCCTGCACGGCATCCGCGAGATCGTCGAGTGGCTGCCCAAGTCCTATGCTGGCGACCATGAGGCCCGTCAGCACATGCACGAGGCTCAGTGCATCGCCGGTATCGCCTTCTCCT
>JAYBEF010000057.1:0-47653 GCA_037277825.1 Collinsella sp. | reverse complement strand
TGCTGGCAGGCATGATGCGGGCGCAGACCGCGGCCAAAAAGCTGCTGTCGACGCCGCCGGAAAAGCCGATGGCAACGCGTCCGTATGCCAAAAGCAGCTGCTCGAGCTCTGCAAGTTTATCCTGAAGCTCCTTTGCAGGTGCGGTGGTGTCTGAAAGCATGAAACGTTCCTTATCATCGATTGCTCGGTCGAAAACTATAATCCTATCGAGCCGCTTGTCATAAGACTTCTATCTATGTAACGAAAGTGCAATATGGTATATACGTTATATACAAGTTGCTAAATGCAGTAGAGTGGCAGTAACGCAATCCGGTGAGGGGGCCGATATGATCAAAGCTGTTATTTTTGACATGGACGGAACGCTGGTCGATACCGAGCGTTTGGGCATTAAGGCATGGAAGGCGGGCTCTGCCGAGCTGGGGGTCGCGATTGATGAAGCGCTGATCCATCAGTTTATCGGCCGCACGCTGCCCGATGTTATGGACATCCTCGATAAGCATTATGGCAGCCATGAAACCACCGAGGCGGTCTATGTCCGCCACAAGGAGATTCGCGACGAGATGGTCAAGACCGAACTGGAGCTTAAGGCCGGTGCCGCCGAGTGCATAGACGAGCTGCTGGCTGCGGGCTATCACGTGGGCCTTGCGACGTCGTCGCGCCTCGCTACGGCTGAACGCAACCTTAAGATGGTCGGCCTCTTTGACAAGTTTGAGACGGTGACCTGTGGCGAGGACGTCGTGCACGGCAAGCCCGACCCCGAGATGTATCTGCTCGCCTGCGAGCGCGCGGGCTTTGCCCCCGAGGAGTGCGCCGTGGTCGAGGATTCGCGCAACGGCTGTGTCTCGGGCATCACGGCGGGTTGCCATGTCTTTGCCGTGCCCGATATCGTGCCGCTGCCGCAGGATGTGGTGGATGGCTGCGAGGCCGTGCTCGACACGTTGTTCGATCTGGCGGCGGCGGTCAAGGCCGTACGCTAGACAATTGCGGCGTTGAAGCGCGCGATTGGCCGTCTTTGCATTTAAGCAAAAGAGGTCCGGCAATGGTCGGGCCTCTTTTGCTTAGGCGGAGTTTTGGCATACTGGCCGACGTGCTATAGATACGCGCCGAGGTTGATGGCCGTAGCGTCGGTCTGGGTGCTTGCCTGGGTGCTGGCGCGCTCCAGTAGGAATGGACGTACCAGTTCTTGGCGGTTGATATCCTCGGCGGCCGTGACTGCGGTGACGGTGCGCGCTGCAGAGCCGACGCGGATATGCTTGGTCTTTGTCGGGACCTTGTTCTCGATTTGCTCCATGAGCAGTTGGACACCCTTGCGGCCAATCTCGTAGCCCGGGGGCGCTACCGTTGTGAGCGGGACCGATCCGCTCCAAGCGAGCGGGTTGCCGTCGCATCCGGCCACGCGAACCTGCTCGGGGACGGAGATGCCTTTGTCGACCAATGCCGAGATAACGCCCGAGGCCAGCACGTCGGTCAGGCCGACGACAAAATCGGGGCGTTCGTCGGCAGGGCGCCCGGCAATCTGAGCACCAATACTGTAGCCGTCGGCTGCGGTATTCCACTCTCCGGCGTCAATGACTTCAATTTTGATATCGGGATGCAGGGCGAGGGCCTTGTGAATGCCAAGTACGCGCAGGGTGAGCTGCATGAATGCCGCTCTGCCCACAACGGTGATATGGCGTGCGCCGCGGGCGACGGCGAGCTCGGCGATAATGCGCCCCTGTGCCTCGTTGTCGGCGGCCACGTAGTAACCGGGCTCGGAGCAGTGGATGTCCAGATGGACGATCGGCACGGGCATCTTGGTCGTTGCAGGGTGCCAGTCGGGGGACGCCATGGGCTGAACCATGACGCCGGACATTTGCGTGCCCATAAAGTAGCGCAGGTAATGGTCCTGGAGAATATCGTCGTTATCGGCGTTGGCGATGAGCAGGTCGTAACCGTGCTTGCGGGCTTCGTTATGGGCGCCGCTGGCAATTTGGAGCGAAAAGCCGTGATCGAGACGGGGGAGCACCAGGCCAAAGGACTTGGTGGTGCCGCCTGCGAGCTGACGGGCGCTTTGGTTGGGCAGGTAGCCAAGGCGATTGATGGTCTCGTTAATGAGCTTGAGGGTCTCGGGGCGCAGCTTTTCGGGATGGTTGAGCGCGTTGGAAACCGTGCCCAACGAAACCCCGGCCTCGCGCGCGACGTCGCTGATTTTTACCTTTGCCATAGCGGCCCCTTTGATGCGTTTCAAGTACAAGCCAGATTGTAGCATCGCCCGCCTCTGAGGTGTCAAAACCTGCCAATTAGGGACAGGTTTATTTTGGCAGGTTTTATCTGGGCAAACGCCGTTGCCAGCGCGATCACCACGAAGGGGACAGGCACTTTTGTGGTGGTTTGAGCTGCCCGGGCCTTCGATTGTCTCGATCTGTAACATCTGGGCGGCAAAACCGGCTCTACCTGTTACAGATCGAGACATAGTGCTGGGGCCGAACCGTAATGTCTCGATCTGTAACACCAAGCCGGCTTCCGGAGCCCCAGATGTTACAGATCGAGATCTTTCGCCAGGACAGAGCGCCGCCTCGGTCCAAATCACCACAAAGGTGCCTGTCCCCATTGTGGTGGTTTGGACCGGCTGGACGTGTGTGTATCGAGTGGTATCCAAGTTGAGGCACCACTTCTGGTATATCAGCTTGCGCTTGCGTGAGTACAATACTCGAACGTTATACGTCTCAGCGCCTCCCGTGCGTGGACGTCTTGCAGTCACGCGAACGAAGGGATTTATCCTATGTGCGGAATTGTCGGCTACACCGGCTCTGATATTGCAAAGAACATCCTGGTCACAGGCCTTAAGCGCATGGAGTATCGCGGCTATGACTCCTCGGGCGTCGCGCTCGAGGTGGGCGAGGGCGCCGCGGCGCACCTCGACGTTATCCGCCGCGTGGGTAAGGTTGCGGGTCTGGAGAGCGAGCTTTCCAATATCGATAGCGACGCAACCTGCGGTATCGGTCACACCCGTTGGGCCACCCACGGCAAGCCTTCCGTCGTTAACGCTCATCCCCACACCAGCTGCGACGGTCGCATCGCCATCGTCCACAACGGCATTATCGAGAACTTCGCCGAACTGCGTGAGGAGCTGGAGGGCCGCGGCCATCACTTTAAGAGCGAGACCGATACGGAGGTCTTCGCTCATCTGATCGAGGAGGCCTATGCCGAGACGCACGACCTGATGGCCTCCGTGCGCGAGGCTTGCACCCACGTGGTAGGCGCCTACGGCCTGGCCGCCGTGTGCGCCGACGAGCCTGGCGTGATCGCCGTTGCCCGCAAGGACTCCCCGATTGTGGTCGGCGTGGGCGAGACCGGCTCCTACGTTGCCTCCGACGTCATCGCGCTCATCGACGCCACCCGCGATGTCGTGGTGCTCGAGGATGGTCAGTTTGCCAAGCTTACGCCTGCGGGCGTCGAGTACACCGACGAGGCCGGCAACGTGATTGGGCCCAAGGTCACCCATATCGACTGGGATCTAGACATGGCCGAAAAGGGCGGCTATCCCGACTTTATGCTCAAGGAGATCCACGAGCAGCCGCGCGTCGTGCGCGACACGCTGGTTGGCCGTATGACGCCTGCCGGCGAGCTCGACATCGATGAGCTGGGCCTGTCCCTCGAGGAGCTCAACGACATCGACCGTGTCTACGTGATCGCCTGCGGCACCAGCTATCACGCCGGCCTCATCGCAAAGAACCTTATTGAGGGCTGGGCTCGCATTCCCACCGAGGTTGAGGCTGCCAGCGAGTTCCGCTATCGCAACCCCATCATCACGCCGACGACGCTCGTCGTTGCCGTGTCCCAGTCGGGCGAGACGGCCGATACCCTCGCCGCCATTCGCGATGCGCGCATCAAGGGTGCCAAGGTCTTTGGCATCACCAACGTAGTGGGCAGCCCCGTGGCGCGCGAGAGCGACGGCGTCATCTATACCAAGGCCAACAAGGAGATCGCGGTCGCCTCGACCAAGAGCTTCATCGGCCAGGTTGTGAGCCTGACGCTGCTTGCTCTGCTGCTGGCGCAGGTCAAGTACCGCCTGACCACCAAGCAGGCGCGCATGCTGTTCCGTGAGCTTTCCGATACGGCCGAGCAGATCCAGTGGATTTTGGATACCCAGACCGAGGCCGTTCATGAGGCCGCCCTGCTGTGCAAGGACGCGCAGTCGGCGCTGTTCGTGGGGCGTGGCATGGGTGCTGCCATCTCCTACGAGGGCGCACTCAAGCTCAAGGAGGTCAGCTACCTGCACGCTGAGGCGTATGCTGCCGGCGAGATGAAGCACGGCCCCATCGCGCTAATCGATCCGGGCTTCCCCGTCATCGCCGTGGCCACCAAGAGTGCCACCTACGACAAGACCGTGTCGAACCTTATGGAGTGCAAGGCGCGCGGTGCCAAGGTCATCGTCGTTGCCACCGAGGGTGACGAGGAGATCAACAAGATCGCCGACTGCATCATTCGCGTGCCGGCCGTCCGCGACGTGTTCAGCCCCATCACGGCGAGCGTCCCGCTGCAGCTGCTCGCCCGCGAGGTTGCCATCCTGCGCGGCTGCGACGTCGATCAGCCCCGAAACCTCGCTAAGAGCGTGACCGTGGAATAGTTGGTTCCGCCATCCTAACAACTAAGGCCCGGCTCCGCGTCATCAGGCGGAGCCGGGCCTTTTTGTGCGGAAAAACCACCACAAAGGTGCCTGTCCCCTTTGTGGTGGTTTTGACAGGTTAGCGGAGCTTGCTGGTCTCGAAGTACTTGGGATATTGGTCCAGGACCTCGGTCTGGTTGCGGAACATCATATGCAGGTGCTTGCTGACCAAAAAGCTCGCCTCGATGGGGTCGCGGCCGGCGATGGCGCGGCGGATTTGCTTGTGCTCGTTAACAATCTCCTGATTGTCGAGCGTCTGCGTGGCGGCGCGCAGCCAGCGGAAGCGCTCCAGGTCGGCATTGGTCTCTTCGAGCCACGACCACACGGTGCTGCGGCACGCGATGCTAAAGATCATGCGGTGCATGAGGTTGTCGCTTAAAAAGAAGCCGATGCGATCCTCCTCGGCCATGGTCTTTTCCTGCAGCGCGATGGCTCGATCGAGCTGCTCGATACCTGCCGAGGTGGCACGGGCGCAGCACTCCACAATCACCTGCTTTTCCAGGTGTTCGCGAATGTAGCAGGCGCTTTCGGCAAGGGTGAGGTTGATGGGTGAGACGTAGGTGCCGCTTTGGGGCACGGTGCGCACCAGGCCCTCTTGCGCCAGGCGCACCAGTGCCTCGCGCACAGGGGTGCGCCCCATATCCAGGTCGTCGCAAAGCTGCTTGACGCCCAGCTTTTCGCCCGGCTTGTAGTCCAGATAGACGATTTTGCGTCGAATGGTGTGGTAGGACTGGTCCTGTAGGCTCGTTTCCTGCTCGCCGACGTGCATCGATTCTTCCATAGCGCCTCGCAACTGTTCTATCAAACTCATATGTCAGTTGTTAATTATGCCGCGAATCAGCTCTCCGCGGTGGGCAATTCGGCTGTTGCCTGAGAACTATTGCGGCATCTTAGTCTGTGTTTGCGCAAGGCTGTGCTCAATGTTGCCGTATCATAAGCCGTCGCAAACGTGAAATAGAAAGAAGGAATCCCATATGCAACTGGCAAATATCGTTCGCGAGCGCTGGAAAGGCGTCTTGTTCTGCCTGATCATTGCCATTCCCGCGACGTTGCTCGGCAAACAAATTGAGGTGGTCGGCGGTCCGGTATTTGCCATCCTCTTTGGCATGGTCCTGGCGCTCGTCTTTCCCAGGAAGCGTCGCGAACAGCTCGCCGCCGGCGTCACCTATACGTCCAAAAAAGTCTTGCAGTACGCGGTTATCCTGCTTGGCTTTGGCATGAACCTCTCCCAGATTCTGTCCAAGGGCGCCCAGTCGCTGCCGATTATCGTGGCGACGATCTCGACCTCGCTTGTCATCGCCTTTGTGCTCTGCCGCGTCATGAACGTACCGGGTAAGATCGCGACGCTTGTGGGTGTGGGTTCGTCGATTTGCGGCGGTTCGGCCATCGCTGCGACCGCGCCCGTCATCGATGCCGACGATCGCGAGATTGCCCAGGCCATTTCGGTCATCTTCCTGTTTAACGTTATCGCGGCGCTCGTGTTTCCGACGCTCGGCGGCATGCTCGGGCTGACCAACGAGGGCTTTGGCCTGTTTGCCGGCACCGCCATCAACGACACCTCGTCGGTAACGGCTGCGGCGAGCGCCTGGGACAGCATGCATCCCGGCGCCAATGTGCTCGAGAGCGCCACAGTGGTCAAGCTCACCAGGACGCTGGCCATTATTCCCATCACGCTGGTCCTCGCATGCTGGCAGATGCATCTGGCACGCAAGGCCGGCGGTGACGCCAAAAGCACGTTCTCGCTTAAACGTGCGTTTCCCATGTTTGTGCTGTTCTTTGTGCTGGCGAGCGTGATCACCACGGTGCTTCAGCTTCCCGCGTCCATCACGGCGCCCATCAAGGAGCTGTCGAAGTTCTTTATTGTGATGGCCATGGCGGCTATTGGTTTTAATACCGATATCGTCGAGCTGGTCAAAAAGGGCGGCAAGCCCATCGCGTTGGGCTTTTGCTGCTGGATTGGCATTGCGTGCATGAGTTTGGGAATGCAGCACGTGCTGGGAATCTGGTAGAGAAGTAGCTTATTCGCGTGCTGGCTGCCGGTGAGCGCAAGCCTTCGGTGGAGCGATAGGAGCTCTTGCGGGTATGGCTTGTCCGCAGGTTTATAAGTCCCGAAGAGCTCTTATCGCCCCGCCAGGATGGCGATGCGGGGCAACACCTATACTCGCAGGACGGCGCTTTCTGCCCTATAGTGTTTGGTGAGCAATATCGTTCAATTTTGAAACACTCGGTCGTGCGACCGTCGGCGGTTGCACGTCGCCGCGGACAGGGGCAAATCATGGATAGCAATGCTAAGCTGAACATCTTGACCGATGCCCTAGCTGCTGCCGGGGCCTCGGCATTGGCAATCGATGCGCGTGGGGACGTCGCGATCTCGACCATGAATGACGCGGCGCTTGAGCGGGATGTGGCGGCTTTTGTCGCTGAGCGTCTCGACCGTATAGGAGACGGCGCGCGTCTGGTTATGGGGCGTGAGGGTACGCGCCTGAGCCTGACCGTTCGCCCCACCGACAAAGAGGGCGGGAGGCTTTGGGTCGTTGTGGTCCGCGAGGTGCGCGGTGCCGCGGCGCATGCGGGCATCGAGTGGCTCAACGCCGACGAAGTTGAGGTCCGCTATGAATCGAGCGCGTACGGCATCGTTGAGGGGGCGGCCTCGGTGGCTGTACCGGTTACCGAGAGCTATGCGCGCGGCGTGCCCCTTATGCTCGAGGGCGAGCTGGGAGCGGGTCAGGTCGAGATTGCCAAGCGCCTCTATCTGGATGGCCCTTTTGTCGATCAGCCCTTTGTTTCCGTCGCGCTCGATGAACTCACCGATCGCGGTTGGCGCCATGTGCTCAAAAGCTCCGAATCGCCGCTGTTCCAAACGGGGCTGACCCTTTGCATTGAGGGCTGGAATGCGGTTGGCCCCCAGCGCCTCCGCGAGCTGGTCTCCACGATGACCGACACCGCGTTGGCGACGCGCTGCCATGTGGTGCTGACGGCGAATGACATGCCGGGCGGCGGCGAAAGTGATCAAGCCGCCTTTGTGACCGAGCGCTTCGCCTGTGCGGTGAGCGTCGCGCCGGCAATCGCCGAGCAGGGAGCCGCGTCGACGAAGGTCGCGCGCTATTTGGAATATCTCGCTGATGCATTTGGGACGGCAGCGCCCACGCTGTCTGCCGCGGCGACGAAGACGCTCGATGCTTACCGCTGGCCGCGCAACTATCTGCAGCTCCGCGAGGTCTCGGAACGACTGTATATATTGGTGGGGACGGGCACGGTGGACCGCGCTGTGGCGGAGGAAGTGTTCGCCCAAGAGGACGTGATTAAGACCGCAACCTTTGGCGCCCCGACGCTTGAAAGTGACCTGTATATCCTGCGACCGCTGGCCGATACCGAGCGAGATATCGCGCATCTGGTTGTAGACCATCTCCACGGCAACCGAACCCGTGCGGCGGAGGTGCTGGGCATAAGCCGTACAACGCTGTGGCGCTTGCTGAAGGACGATGACCGTTGAGCGAGGCGCCCGTGACCGCACGCGACGCGTGTGCTACAGTCCAAAGCGTTATTGTTTCGATTTGGTTACGGCGTGCGAGGGCATATGGCTGAGACTTCAAAACCGAGCCGCAGAAGGCGGAGTGCCGCGCCGGTCAACCGACGCACAACATCGGTGACGTGGGGCAAACACGCCTCGGGGTTTGATGGCTCGTTCAAGCGCACTAAATACGGCTATCCTTCGGCAAGCGCCCGCTTGGCAATGCAGGCAGAGTCCTCGCTGTGGGGCCGCAAACGCGTGGTGGGCTCAAAGCTCAAGCACGACGGAACGCTCGGCTACATCAGCCGCGGGGCGGCTCGCCGCAGCGGGCTCAATCCCGCCGGCTGGCATCGCTACGTGCCGATCGTGGCCGCCGTTGCAGTGATCGTCATCGCGCTCGCTGCGCTCGGATATGCCGGCGGTGGCGCCAACTTGGACGCAATGTTTAAATCGCCCGAGCTCGCGCATGTAGGTACAGAAGTTGTCGAGGGCGCTCAGGCCCAGACGAGCGTCGCGCCCCAGCGCGGTATCGTTGCGGCGGCCTCCACCATCGCCGATGTGCAAAAGGACGAAGACAAGCAAGGCGACGACGTCGATGCGAATCAGACGAGCGAAACGGCAATAACTCCATCGGCGGGATAAGTTGCGAGTGGGGCAGCTAATTTGGGACGGGGCTTTTTTAGCTGCCCAAGACAGTGGCTCATTCGATGTCAGTCGCCAAAAGCGAGCGAGCCGCATTTGCGCCAAGGTGACGTGAAATGAGAGGGCGCTGACCTTCTGGTCGCGCCCTCGAAATTGAACGTCAGATTGGCGTGAATGCGGCCCGCGCAGCGTCAACGAGCCCGCCGTTCGGTAGAATGGCGGAACTAATTACCTTACGTAGACCACGTTGTCGCGGCGGGGTTTGGGCTCGGGCAGCGTGTCCTCGGCATAGCCCAGAATGCAGTGACCGACACCGCGCAGGCTGCCGTCGGCGGGTAGACCCCAACTGGCCAGTAGCTCCAGGCCCTCGGGCGAATCGAAAACCTCGTGGGCGCGATGAATCCAGCACGAATCAACGCCCAGCGCATAGGCAGCGTTGAGCAGGTTGCCCATGGCGAGCGAGCCGTCTTCCAGATGTGTGGGCACGCTGCGGTCAACCAGCACCACCACAACGGTCTTGGCGCCATAGAAGGGGTCGCTGTTGCTGCCCATGACTTGCGCGTTGAGCTGCGAGAGACGCTCGACGGTCGCGGGGTCGGTGACGGCGACAAACGTCACCGGCTGGCGGCCCATGCCGCTCGGTGCATATTGGCCGGCTTCGATAATACGTGCAAGCTTTTCGGCCTCGACGGGACGATCGCTGTAGTTGCGGCAGCTGCGGCGGTGAATGAGTGCTTCGATAGTCTCCATGGTGTCTCCTTGCGGTGGCGTTGCAGATGCCCCGTTCATACCCGTCGGGCTCAAACGATAGACGGTCAATTGCCCGGCCAAAAGGATAGATTCCAATTGGGAAAGTAGGTTTGCATAAAAGTACCTTCAGAATGTGACAAACAAATGGGATGGTTAAACGTTTTATCCCGTCTACCCTGCGGTTTTTTACCACTTGCCTAAATGACGAACGCATAACCTCTGATAAGGGTTTTACTAAAGGAGTACCAACGTTTATCAATGCGCCGTGGTGGCGCCGGGCCAGGAGGTAACATCATGTTCCAGGCTGGAGATGTCGTCGAGACCGATTTCGAAGGATTTCTGAAGCTGCTGCGTTCCAAGACGCGCGCTTTCGTGTCGATCAACGATCACGAGTACTACATCACGCACACCGATGGCTATTGGCGTGTTCAGGATTGCGAGGCCCTCAACGACAAGGGCCACTTTACTGACTGTTCTGAGTTGGTCAACACGGTCTGCGAGGTCGTCGAGCTGCCGTGGATTGCCGGCAAGAGCCTGCATGACAGCTTCTCGGGCGCTACGGTCTATGAGGCCGTCGCCGCTTAACAGGCAATAAAACCCGATTTTCACGTGACCGCTGGCGCCGCCCCCGCGCCGGCGGTCTTTTTCTGCCGATAGGCCATAAAAATGCACGCATTTGCGGAGAGCCTGTTGACGATAGTCAAAACTCGGACTAATCTAGAGACACATAATTGGTCAAAAATCGGACAATTGAATGGTGGGATAGATGAATAGTGCGGTTACGCTGGTCGACTTCGATCGGTTGCTCAATGGACTCGACCATATCTATTCGGAGTTCTCGCGCGCCTGCGGCCTTTCGGACTGCGCCTACTGGATGCTCGTCGACACGAGTGCAGCGGGCGGAAGCGTTGCCGTGAGTCGGCTGACGAGTGAATGGTTCTACAGCAAACAGACCATCAATTCGGCGATTAAAACGCTTAGGGCGCGAGGGCTTGCGACGTTGGAGTTTGCCGAGGGCAGTCGTAAAAACAAGGTTGTACGACTGACCGAAGAAGGCGTGCGGTTTGCCAAGCGCTACGCGTTGCCGGCGCAAAAAGCCGAGCAACAGGCATTCGAGGCGCTCGAGCCGTGGGAACAGTGCGAGATCATGCGCTTGGTCGGTAAGTTCTCCCATGTTCTTAACGAAGAGTGCGAGGCATTTAAACGGCAAGTGGCCGCCGAGAACGAGACTGACGATAAGGGCGAGGGGGACGCATGCGACTCTTAATGAGGTTTATGAGGCCGTACCGCGGTCTGATTGCGGTGACGCTGTTTGCGGTGCTGATAGATAACGTCGGTACGCTGTTGGTTCCCACGATGCTGGCGAACATGGTCAACACCGGTATTACCACGGGCGATGTCGACTATATATTACGCAACGGCCTGTACATGCTTATCGCGACCGGCATGGCCAGCGGCGGCACGGTGCTGGGCTGCTATCTTTCGGCGCGCCTGGCCGCCAACGTGGCCTGCGATATCCGCAATGCCGTGTACGACAAGTCGCTCGAGCTGTCCGCCAGCGACTTTGAGCGCTTTGGCACGGGTTCGATGATCACGCGCTCGCTCAACGACATCAACGTGATTCAGCAAGCTGTCCTTCAGACGATTCAGCTGGTGCTGCCGGTGCCGTTCTTGGCCGTGGCAGGCATCATTTTTGCTTGGTTCATCGATCCCGCCATGGGTACGCTGCTGGGCGTGGTGGTTGCGATCGTGCTGGTGGCGGCGGTCTTTACCGTTGCCAACGCCGCGCCGATCTTTATGCGCCTGCAGAGCTTTATCGACCGCATGAACGTGGTGCTGCGCGAGAACATCGTGGGCGTGCGCGTCATCCGCGCATTTAACAAGGAGCGCCACGAGGAGCAGCGCCTGGACGAGGTGTTTAGCGATTACGCGGCCAATGCCATCAAGGTCAACCACCTGTTTGTGGGTCTCGACAGCTCCAGCTTCTTTTTGATGAATATCGCCGAGGTGGCGGTGCTGTGGGTGGGCGGCAACCGCGTGGGCGTCCACGCCATGCAAATCGGTAGCATCTCGGCCGTGCTGGAGTACGCGATCCTGATCCTGTTCTTTGTGATGACGGCGCAGATGGTGATTCTGACGCTCCCACGCGCCGCCGCATGCCTGAACCGTGCGCAGCAGGTGTTGGAGATTGAGCCGAGCATCGTGGACGGCAAGCGCACGCTGGACACGTGCGCGGCGGAGTCTGTTGACGGTGCCGACGCGGTGGCCGTGTTCGACCACATGTCGTTCCGTTTTGACGATGCCGACGAGGATACCCTGTGCGACCTGAGCTTTGCCTGTCGCCGTAGCCAGACCACGGCGATTGTAGGCTCGACGGGTTCGGGCAAGTCGACGGTGGCCAAGCTCTTGCTTCGCTTCCACGATGCCACGAAGGGCGCCATTCGCCTGAATGGCATCGATCTGCGCGACCTTTCGCAAGACGACATCCGCGGGCGTATCGCCTATGTGCCGCAGAAGGCATGGCTGTTCTCGGGTACGGTGGCGAGCAACCTGCGCTTTGGCAACGAAGACGCGACTGAGGCTGACATGCTCCATGCGCTGGAGGTTGCCCAGAGCACCTTTGTGCTCGACCAGCCCCAGGGGCTCGATACGCCGGTGGCCCAGGGCGGCACGAACTTCTCGGGTGGTCAGCGCCAGCGCCTGGCGATTGCCCGCGCACTCATGAAGCATGCCGATCTATATATCTTCGACGACAGTTTTTCGGCCCTGGACTTTAAGACCGATGCGGCACTGCGCCATGCGCTGCAGGACGAGACGTGCGATGCCGCGGTGCTCATCATCGCCCAGCGCATCTCGACTATTTTGCATGCCGATCAGATCGTGGTGCTCAAAGACGGCGAGATCGTGGGCCTAGGCACGCACGACGAGCTCATGGAAACCTGCGAGGTGTACCGCGCAATCGCGGAATCGCAGATGAAGGGAGGTGAGTAGCATGACCGAGGAGCTCAAGAAGCAGGGCATCGTCGATGGCGCTGCGGTTGTAGAGACAGTCGAGGAGACGGGCGTCGCGCCCGACCTGGACGAAGCCGCCAAGGCGGCGGAGCGCGAGGCTCGCCGCCAAGCGCTCTACGAGGAAAACGAACGTGCCGAGGACGAGCGCGCCCGCGCCGAGGCAGAGCGTATGCGCGACGTGGACGACGAAGACGAGGACGAGACGCCTCGGGATACCTGGGCGACGGTGCGCCGCCTGTGGAGTGAGGCTGCCGGCGACCATTGGCGCTTCTATATCGTGTTCGCGAGCATTGTGTTCTATGTCATCTTTAACACCGCCGCGCCGGCATATAGCGCCCGCGTGATCGATGAGCTGTGGGGCCACATTCAGGTGGCGTTTGCCAACGACACCACTTTCAGCATCACCTGGGAGAACTGCGGCAAGACCATTTTCGTCTACTTTATGATCTGGACTGCCGCTGCCTCGTTCTATGCGCTCCAGAGCTTTTTGATGTCGAGCGTCGCTGAGCGTCTCAATCTGCGCCTGCGCAACCGCATCGCGCAAAAGCTCAACCGTCTGCCGCTCGCCTATTTTGACGCGCATCGTCCCGGCGAGGTCGTCAGCCGCGCGACCAACGACCTGGACAAGATGTCCGAGAGCATGCAGCGCGGATTGCTGCAGCTGCTCGTGTCGATCGGCACGGTTGTTGGTGCTGTGAGCGTGATGTTCGTGTTCAGCGTGCAGCTTACGCTCGTCTTTCTGTTCTTTACGGCACTGTCGCTGCTGGTGACGAAGGTCGTCTCGCGCCGCACACACGATGTGACGGGCGAGCGCCAGGAGTGGGTGTCCAAGATTACGAGTGCGGTCGAGGAAGGCTATTCGGGCCGTCTGGTGATCCGCGCGTTTAACCGCGAACGCCAAAGTTCTGCCGAGGTGCACCAGGCCTCGGGCGAGCTGGCACGCGTGAGTGCCAAGGCCGACTTTATGATCAATGCCGTCGGCCCTGCGGTGCGCTTTATCGGCCGTTTGGCGCAGATCGTGATCGCGCTGGTGGGCTGCAGCATGCTGGTTGCCGGTCACATGACCGTCGGCGTGTTCCAGGCGTTCTTCCAGTTTATCTACGAGGCGTCCGAACCCATGACGCAGCTGTCGTTTACCTTCAACTCGCTGCAGAGCGCGTTGGCGAGTGCGGAGCGCGTGTTCGACCTGCTCGATGAGCCCGAGATGGAGGCCGATCCGCTGCCGGACGAGGCCGCCAAGCTGCCGGGTCGCGTTGAGGGTCGCGTCTCCTTTGAGCACGTGCGCTTTGGTTATTCGCCCGACAAGCCGCTTATGCACGACGTGTCGTTTACCGCCGAGCCGGGCCAGAAGATTGCCGTGGTGGGAACCACGGGCGCGGGCAAGACGACGCTCATCAACCTGCTCATGCGCTTCTACGAGATTGACGGCGGGCGTATTACGCTCGACGGCGTGGATACGAGCCGCATGGACCGCGGCGAGCTACGGCAGCAGTTTGGCATGGTGCTGCAGGACGCCTGGCTGTTCGATGGCACGATTGCCGAAAACATCGCCTACGGCTGTCCCGAGGCGACGCGTGAGGAGATCGTGGCGGCTGCGCGCGCCGCGCAGGTCGACTTCTTTGTGCGCACCATGCCGCAGGGCTATGACACGCGCGTGGCCAACGATGCCGAAAGCATCAGCCAGGGCCAGCGTCAGCTGCTGACCATCGCACGCGTGCTGCTCAATAACCCGGCGATTCTCATCCTGGACGAGGCGACCTCAAGCGTGGATACGCGTACCGAGCTTGCCATCGGTCGTGCCATGGACGCGCTCATGCGCGGGCGCACGAGCTTTGTGATCGCGCACCGCCTGTCGACGATCGTGGACGCCGACCTGATCTTGGTCATGGATCACGGCAACATTATCGAGCAGGGCACGCATAAGGAGCTGCTGGCTGCCGAGGGTGCCTACGCCGACCTCTATCTGAGCCAGTTCGCATAATGTGACAAAGGGACAGTCTCTTTGCCACATCACAAATAAGGCGCGCCGGGGATGAATTCCCTGGCGCGCCTTTGCGTTGATGCCGATGTCGTTTTGTGCCGCTTGCGTTCCTAGCGTTCGTCCACGAGCTTGGCGACGAGGGCCTTGAGCTCGGCCACCTCTCGCTCGAGTTCCTTGACGCGGCGGGCATTCTCGGTGATGCCCTGGCGGTTGAGGGCGGACTGCTCGGCGGCGTCATCGGGCATGTACTCGCGATGCTGCTTGGCGTCGAAACTCTCCTCGAACACACGACAGCCGTTGCGCTTGATGATGCGTCCCGGCACGCCCACGACGGTGCAGTTGTCGGGGACGTCCTTAACGACGACCGAGTTGCCGCCGATCTTGACGTTGTTGCCGATGCAGATGTTGCCGAGCACCTTGGCGCCCGTGCCCACCGTGACATTGTTGCCCAGGGTGGGGTGACGCTTGCCGGTCTCGTTGCCGGTGCCGCCGAGCGTGACGCCCTGGTAGAGCACACAGTTGTCGCCCACAATGGTGGTCTCGCCGATGACGACGCCCATGGCGTGGTCGATAAAGAAGTGCTTGCCAATCTGCGCGGCAGGGTGAATCTCGACGCCGGTGATGTGGCGGGTGATTTGCGAGAGCACGCGGGCGAGCGAGCGATGACCGTGCTCCCACAGCCAGTGCTCGGGCACGTGGTTCCACTTGGCGTGCAGGCCAGGATAGGAAAGAAAGATGACCAGACCGTTTTGCGCGGCGGGGTCCTGCGCCTGGACGGTCTTGATGTCCTCGCGAATGGTATTGATAAAGCTCACCGGCCGCCCTCCCTTAGCGCCATGGCAATGCGATTCAATAAAGTATAGCGATTCGCTAGGGATTAAAAAGGACAATCTTGGCGGCTTTGCGCTACAAGTGTCAGTTATGCAAACTTGCTGGTAATGGAGTCATGCTTTTGTGGGGTTGCGCACGAGGGGGCACCGCAACCGTATACTGGTCAACTTGGACGTATCCGCGCCCACAACTGAGAGGTTTTACTTCATGGGTTTCATCAATTTTATTGCCGAGCTGCTTAAGGACCCGCGCACCGCGATCGCCAGCTGGATCGCCGCCGGCCCGCTTATGGCCTACGGCTGCGTGTTCCTGATCATCTTTATCGAGACGGGCGTGGTGTTCTTCCCGTTCCTTCCCGGTGATTCGCTGCTGTTCGCCTCGGGTTTCTTTGCCCACAACGGCGGCTTTAACATCGTGGCGCTTCTGGCCACCGCATGGGCCGCTGCCATTTTGGGCGATCAGTGCAACTTTATGATCGGTCACTTCTTTGGCCGCAAGATCATCGCTTCGGGCAAGGTCAAGGCCATGACGCCCGAGCGCATCAAAAAGTCCGAGGACTTCTTGGACAAGTGGGGTCACCTGGCCATCTTCCTGGGTCGCTTCTTCCCGTTTATCCGCACCTTTGTGCCCTTTATCGCTGGCATGGGCGGCATGCACTGGCGCAACTTTGTCGTCTTTAACGTGCTGGGCGGCATTACCTGGTCGACGGTCTTTACGCTGCTGGGCTACTTCTTTGGCGGCATTCCCTTTGTGCAAGAGCACTTTGAGCTGCTGATTATCGGCATCGTTGCCGTGTCGATCATCCCGACCGTGGTCGGTCTGGTTAAGGCCAAGCTGGGTAAATAGAACGCCTAGCTCGAGCCAGCGCGCAGACCGTACAGTTGAGGCCCGTCACCGCTTACGGTGGCGGGCCTTTTTGCTTCGGTCAAATGAAAATACTTTACTTAGTTAAAGAAAAGCGTTTTATCAGACGCGTGCGGGGAGTACAATCTCGTGCATGCGAATCGACGTGCCATCGGCTTTGATGCTGCTCGCGTGTCCCGTCCGGCTCTACGCTCCGGGCGTGCGACGTTGCGACGCGGTCGGCCTCGGTCCTTGCGTGCGGGTTCGCGAGTATGCAACTGTGTATGTAAGGAGCGACATATGACTGTCGAGAAGAAGGATATCGATTGGGGTAGCCTCGGCTTTGGCTACATGAAGACCGATTACAGCTACGAGGCTCATTGGAAGGATGGCGAGTGGGACGAGGGCGGCCTGACCACCGACCACACCCTGCATGTCTCCGAGTGCGGCGGTATCTTCCATTACTGCCAGGAGGTCTTTGAGGGCCTGAAGGCCTACACCGCCGAGGACGGCAGCATCGTCTGCTTCCGTCCCGACATGAACGCTGAGCGTATGTATAACTCTGCCCAGCGCCTCGAGATGCCCCCGTTTCCCAAGGACAAGTTCGTTGAGGCCGTCAAGCAGGTCGTTTCTGCCAACGCCGCCTGGGTTCCGCCCTTCGGTTCCGGCGCGACCCTGTACGTGCGTCCGTTTATGATCGGCTCCGGTGACGTGATCGGCGTGGCTCCCGCTCCTGAGTACACGTTCCGCATTCTCGTGACCCCGGTCGGTCCGTACTTTAAGGGCGGCCTCAAGCCCGTCAAGCTGCGCGTTTCCGAGTATGACCGTGCTGCACCGCACGGCACCGGCAACATCAAGGCCGGCCTGAACTACGCCATGTCCCTTAAGCCCACGATGGAGGCCCATCGCGAGGGCTATGCCGAGAACCTGTATCTCGACTCCGAGTCCCGCACCTATGTCGAGGAGACCGGTGGCGCCAACGTCCTGTTCGTGAAAGAGGATGGCACGCTCGTCGTTCCGCAGTCGCACACCGACTCCATCCTGCCCTCTATCACCCGTCGTTCGCTCGTTCAGGTTGCTCAGGACCTGGGCATGACCGTTGACCAGCGCCCCGTCGAGTGGGCCGAGGTCAAGGCCGGCACCTTTGTGGAGTGCGGCCTGTGCGGCACCGCTGCCGTCATCTCTCCGGTTGGCGAAATCGACAACAAGGTTTACGGCGCCGACGAGACCGTGACCTTCCCGGCTGGATACACCGAGATCGGCCCTGTGATGAAGAAGCTTCGCGAGACCCTGACTGGTATCCAGTCTGGTGCTGTCGAGGACAAGCACAACTGGGTTTACACCGTCGCGTAATTTGTCTTACCTATCCGGGCAGAGAACAAGTTCCCTCCCGGCGCGTCCTCGGACATGCAAGAAGCCCTCGCTGCGCACTTCGTGCGGCGAGGGCTTCTTGCGTCCTGCGGAGTGCGCCGGGAGGGAACTTGTTCTCTGCCCTGCGGGTTCGGCGATGTCACAACGGGCAATGATTAATCTGAATAAAGATGGTGCGCGGCCTTTTAGGCTGCGCTTTTGCTTTGCTTCGCGCCATGTGGGGGCGGTGGCGACGTGCATTTTTGCGAGTATTCTGCAGTCGAAGGTCCCTGCATACCGATCTCGGGCAAAAAATCGGGAGTTCTCGATGTTTTCTACGAATGATGGGCGGGGTTATGGGCTGGCAGCGTTTGATTTGCAGGGATATTCGCGGTCTTTGGCATTTATCGTGGCGCCCGAAGCTCTTGGTTATGTTGAATACTCCTAAAAATGCACGACGCTTAGAGGGGGACCTTCGCGAAAAAGGAAACCGCCCCGTCGAAGTATGCATTCGACGGGGCGGTTTATGCATTTGGCCGATTAAGGATGCGCTGTCAAACTACTAGAACTTGACGGTCGGGGCCTGGCGGGCTGCTTCGGCGGCCTCGAAGCCCTGGCGCTCCTTAAACTGGAAGATGCCGGCAAAGATGACAGCCGGGAACGTCTGAATGGCGTTGTTGTAGCTGAGCACGCAATCGTTGTAGCTCTGGCGTGCATAGCTAATCTTGTTCTCGGTATCCTCGAGCGATGCCTGCAGCTGCGTAAAGTTGGTGTTTGCCTTAAGATCGGGATAGGCCTCGGCTACGGCGAAGAGCTGACGCAGCGCACCGGTCAGCACGTTGTCGGCTTCCATCTTGGCTTCGGGCGTGGTGGCCTTGACGGCGGTGTTACGCGCGCTGATCACGGCGGAGAGCGTCTCCTGCTCGTGCTTGGCGTAGCCCTTGACGGTCTCGACCAGGTTGGGGATCAGGTCGTTGCGACGCTGCAGCTGCGTATCGATGTTCTGCCAGGCGTTATCGATGCGGTTACGCTTGGTGACCATGTTGTTGTAGATGCCGGCGATGGCGCAGGCAATCACAATGACAACAACGATGCCGATGATGACGGGAAGCATGATGTCTCCGTTTCGAATGGCCGCGGCGGCATGCGCCAGCTGCCGTTGGTATAACGCTACTAGTATACCCGCAACGTTTTGTCGTGCCGAACTTTCCGGTAAGCGTTGTGTTTTCGGCGGGGTTGGCACCGGGGCAAAGCGCGCGAGGTACAGGTGTAAGATATGCGACAGATTGACGAGTGTTGTCTTTGCCCTGAGGATGGCGATACCAGTGGACCTTCGCATCAAGAAAACCTACCGCGCCCTGTTCGATGCCTTTACCGAGCTTCTCGAGGAGCATCGTTTTGAGGACCTGACGGTTGCCATGCTGTGCGACCGCGCCATGATTCGCCGCACGACGTTCTACAAGCACTTTCGCGACAAGAACGATTACTTTGCCTTTTATATCGATGAGCTCATGTCGGGCTTGCCGCAAAAACAGCCCGATGAGGCCGGCGCGGTATCTGCCGAGGACGTGCGCGCGCTTCGGCACGCGATTTTGGACGATGCCATGGATTTGATTCTGGCGCACGAGCGGCTCATGGATAACATTTTGGCAAGCAGCATGTCGGGCATGTTGACCAACGTTATTTGCGACCGCATTGCCCGCTCCATCCGCGAGCGTGTGATGAACGTGCTTGCCGAGGATGCCCTGGCCCCCGTGTCACTCGAGACGACGTCTGAGTTTGTCGCCGGCGGTATTATTCGACTTTTCACGATATGGTGGGAATCGGGCCACGATCTTGAGCGTCGACCTGAGATAGCCGATGTGGTCGATGCACTGTTTGAGCGGACCATGACACCGGTGCATCACTAGGAGTGGCGGAGAGAGGGGGATTCGAACCCCCGGAACGCTCTCGCGCTCAACGGTTTTCAAGACCGCCGCATTCAACCGCTCTGCCATCTCTCCGTGAGTCGTAATGATAGCATCGTTTTGGATTTGCAACAGGGAAGGCGAACGATGACGATCACCGAAATCGATGAGAAGTTCATGCGTGAGGCGCTGGCCGAGGCGCGCGCCGCCGCTGCGGTGGGCGAGGTGCCCATCGGAGCCGTAGTGGTGCGCGACGGCGAGATTGTCGCGCGGGCGCATAATCGCCGCGAGCTCGACCAGGATCCTTCGGCGCATGCCGAGTTTTCGGCCCTGTGCGCCGCCGCTCAGTCGCTTGGACGCTGGCGTCTTTCCGATTGTACGGTCTACGTGACGCTCGAGCCCTGCTGCATGTGCGCGGGGCTTATGGTTAACGCGCGCGTGGGGCGCTGCGTGTACGGCGCGGCTGATGCTAAAGCGGGCGCTCTGGGGTCGCTATACGACCTCAATGCCGATTCGCGCCTGAATCATCGGTTTAATGTGACCGCCGGCGTGCTGGCAGACGAGTGCCGCGCGGTGCTGAGCGGTTATTTTAGTGGGCTGCGTGGCACCGATGGTGCTGGCTGCGGTTGTGGGGCCGATCTTGAGGCGCATACCGCCCACGCCGAGGCGCTTGCGGGTGTCGAAGATACTGCCGTTGGGGCGGTCGATTTTGGTGCCGCGTGCCGCCGGCCCCGCCGTGTGCAGCTGGCGATCGACTCCTTTAAGGGCAGCGTTTCGAGCGCGCAGGCGGAGGAGGCCGTTGCCGAAGGTGTGCGCCGCGTGTGGCCCGATGCCCAGGTAAGCGCGCTGCCGCTGGCGGATGGCGGCGAGGGAACGCTCGATGCCGTTGCCGCGTGCGGCGGTGAGGTCGTGGCATGTGAAGTCGCAGGCCCTCTGGGCGACTGTGTGTCTGCCCGGATGCTGGTGGACGGCGAGTACGAGTCGGCTGTAATCGAGATGGCCGAGGCGGCGGGTATTGGGTATTCGCCTTGCACAGAGCCGGCGGCGTTGGCCGCTACGACCTATGGCGTGGGCGAGCTCATGCTTCGAGCGGTTCGTGCTGGGGCAAAGACTATCTATATTGGTCTGGGCGGCAGTGCCACCAACGACGGTGGCGCCGGCATGCTGCAGGCGCTGGGCGCGCGTGTGGTCGATGATCAGGGCTGCGATGTCGCCCTCGGTCTTGCAGGCCTTGAGCAGGTGGCGAGCGTTGATTTGGCGCCAGCGCTGCAGGCTTTGGATGACGCTCGTATCGTTGTGCTTTCCGATGTCGAGAATCCGCTCGTAGGGCGTCGCGGCGCGCTTGCGGTGTTCGGCGGACAGAAGGGCCTGCCGACGCGGGATGCCGAGGTACTGCGCAGGTACGACAGCTGGATGGTCGGCTACGGTCGCTTGCTCGACGCTGCGATTGCCGGAGCTCGAGCCCAGGGTTTGTTGCGCACACCCGAGGGTGTACGGACATTTGGCTCGGTGCTCGGCGTGCCCGGCGCGGGTGCTGCCGGTGGCTTGGGCGCGGCGTTGCTGGCGCTCGGGGCGGAGCTACGCTCGGGTGTGGAGACGGTGCTCGATCTCGTGGGGTTTGACGAGCTCGTGCGCGATGCCGACCTGGTCATAACAGGCGAGGGCAATATGGATGAGCAGTCCGCTGCCGGTAAGGCGCCGGTGGGTGTAGCCCGTCGTGCGAAGCGATATGGCAAGCCGGTGATTGCTGTCGTGGGCGGTCGAGCTGACAACCTCGATGCGGTGTATGGGCAGGGCGTCGACTTGGTGCTTCCGATCTGCCGCAAGCCCATGCCTCTCGACCAGGCGCTCAATCCTCAGGAAGCCACAACCAACCTCATCTTCGCCGGTGAATCAGCCGCCCAAGCCTACGACCTCGCTCGCCTCTAAGGCCTATCTCCCTATAAGTTGCGGTGGAATACGGAGTGTTTTTGCCTTTAAGGTGCCAATTCAGTCCGTATTCCACCGCAACTTCGAGAATGGCCATTCGAGGTTGGCTGCCTTGGGTCTTGGGTCGGACCGTTTGCCACGAAATGCGGCCATCTACTACGTTAAACCGGCCACCTTCGACCATCCCGGAATTTGCAAAAACAAAACCGCAGGTAGAAAGCTTGCCGATTTTCGAAAAAGCCGGCTATGGTTGACCCCTGCGGCCTAAACGTAGTAGATGGGCCCTTTCTGTGGTGCGGCACCAAGCCGGTCATTTTGGGATCGGACTATTTTGACTACTCATTGGCTGCTCTGGCAATCGGGCTGCAAAAGTAGTCAAAAAGCCCCGTCCCAAATTAGCTACCTTGCCCCATCGGGCGGGAGCGGGTAAGATATATCGAGCGCCTAGCGCGTTCGATGGGTTCGGATGACGACATGTTCCGAATCTGGTCAGGTCCGGAAGGAAGCAGCCATAAGGAGCCTCTGTCGGGCATCCGAATCCATCGAGTGCGCAGGCGTTTTTTGGTGCCGCGGCTACCCGCGAGTGCCGGCAGGGCGCTTGGTGTCTCGCTGGTCCTCGGCTTCGCCTGCGGGATCGCTCGACTACCAAGCGCCCTGCCGGCACCCGCGGGTAGCCGACCAAAACCGCCTGAAGGGTCACATTTATCTGATAATTGAATCCCCGGCGTTATGCCGCTCGCTGGCGTTGCCAAAACATCGGCTGCTACGTGCCTTGGGCGCTAGTGACCGTTGCCCTTACATCTGTAACGAGTTGCTTACGCATCTCCAGGGTTCTCCGTACTATCATGAATCAGATTGAATTGAGATGATGATAGGGAGCGCCTTTTTATGATTGAGCTGCTCAGGCGTTTTGGTGGTAAGTTTCGCCGGTATATGGTGATTGGCCCTGCGTGCAAGTTGATTGAAGTGATCTTTGACCTGCTGACGCCGCTGGTGATTGCCCAGATGATCGATAAAGGTATCGGTGCGCACGACGTGAGTGCCGTCGTCCGCTACGGCATGGTGCTCGCCGCCATGGCTGTAATCGGCATCTCGTTTACGCTTGTTTGCCAGAAGATGGCGGCGCTCACCTCGCAGGGCATGGGTACTGACATTCGCGGCGCACTCTACCAGCACATCAACAAGCTGAGCTATGCCGAGCTCGACCGCTTTGGCACGCCGTCGCTCATCACGCGCATTACCAACGACGTTAACCAGGTCCAGCTCGCTGTGGCGCTGGGCGTGCGCATGCTCATCCGCTGGCCCTTTCTAGCGGTGGGCTCCATGTGCGCGGCCCTTGCCATCGACCTTAAGCTCGGCATCATCTTTTTGATCTGCACGCCCGCCATTGGCCTGGTGTTCTGGGTTGTCATGGCGCGCTGCATTCCGTACTACAAGCAGCTGCAGGCAAAGCTCGACCGCATCGCGCTTATCTGCCGCGAGGGCCTTTCGGGCGCCCGCGTGGTTCGCGCCTTCGTGCGCGAAGATCACGAGCGCGAGCGCTTTGCGCAGGCCGCCGACGACCAGGCCAATACTGCCATCGCGGTGGGCAAGCTCTCGTCGATTCTCAACCCCGTCACGTTTTTGGTGATGAACCTGGGCGTGTGCGCCATCCTGTGGGTGGGCGGCATCCAGGTCAGCGTGGGCGAGCTTACGCAGGGCCAGGTCATGGCGTTTGTGAACTACATGACGCAGACCCTGACCTCCATCGTGTACGTCGCCAACCTGGTCGTGGTCTTTACCAAGGCGAGCGCCAGCGCGTCGCGTATCAACGAGGTGCTCAATTGCGTGCCGGGCATCGCTGACGAGGGCAACCAGCCGGTCGCGCTGCCCAAGCCGGGCAATGTCGCTTCAGTTCCCGCGCTGAGCTTGAGCCATGCGAGCTTCTCGTTTGGCGCTGGCGCGGCCAATGCTGTCAACGATGTGACGCTGGAACTCCCGCTGGGCAAGACGCTCGGCATTATCGGCGGTACGGGTAGCGGCAAGTCCACGCTCGTCTCGCTCATCCCGCGCCTGTACGATGCGAGCACCGGCAGCGTGAGCGTGATGGGCGTCGACGTGCGCACCTGGCCGCTCGACCAGCTGCGCCGTGTGGTCGCGACCGTTCCGCAGCGCGCATCGCTGGTGAGCGGCTCCATCCGCAGCAACCTGACCTGGCGCGATGAAGCTGCGACCGACGAGGAGCTCTGGGTGGCACTCGACATGGCGCAGGCCAGCGAGTTCGTGCGCAACAAGCCGCAGGGCTTAGACGCCCCGGTCGAGGCGGGCGGCAAGAACTTTAGCGGTGGCCAGCGTCAGCGCCTGACTATCGCGCGTGCCTTGGTTGGTTCGCCTCAGATATTGATCATGGATGACTCCGCGTCGGCGCTCGACTTTAAGACCGACGCGGCGCTTCGCCATGCCATTCGCGAGCGCAGCATGCGCGGTGCCGCCAAGGGCGGGCTGCCGCTGACCACGGTGATTGTGAGCCAGCGCGTTTCGACCGTGCGCGATGCCGACGTGATCTGCGTGCTCGACCACGGCTCGGTTGCCGGCCTGGGCACACATGACGAGCTCTATGCGACCTGTCGGCTCTATCGCGAGATTTGCCAGTCGCAGCTGCGCCGCGAGGAGCTTGAGGGCCAGCGGGGGAGCACAGCGCCCGCGCCCACTCCGGCGCCCGCGTCCACCCTAAGCCCCGCGTCCGCCCCGACTGCCCCGGCATCCATTTGCGCAAAGGAGGGCTGCTAAATGAATCCGTACACTTCCTCCGGTTCGGTCGCCACGATGACGGCCAACGTGTCCGGTAACGATAACCTCAACGACCTGGGCGACGGTCCGCGCCAGCCCGGCGACCCCGAGCGCTATCCCGTGGGTGCGGTGACTCGCCGTCTGATGGGCTACGTTCGTCCGCATCGCATTTCGTTTGTTGCGTCGTTTGTGAGTGCCGCCATCTCCGTGATTCTGCAGCTCTACACGCCCATTCTCATCGGCGAGGGCATCGACCTGATCGTTGCCGTCGGGCAGGTGGACTTCGACGCGCTGCTGCCGCTTGTCACCAAACTCGCGCTCGTCGTGGTGGGAGCCGCGGCCTTCCAGTGGCTGCAGGGCTACTGCGTCAACCGCCTGTCCTACGAAACGGTGCGCGACATGCGCGTGGAGGCGAGCGACAAGCTCAGCCGCATGCCGCTCAGCTTTATCGACAGCCATGCTCACGGCGACCTCATGAGCCGCGTGGTCAACGATGTCGACCAGGTGGGTGACGGCCTGCTGCAGGGCTTCACGCAACTCTTTACCGGTGTTATTACCATCGTGGGCACGCTCGCGTTTATGCTTTCCATCAACCTGACCATGACGCTCGTGGTGGTGCTCGTCACGCCGCTTTCCATTTTTGCAGCCGGTGCTATTGCCAAGCTCTCCAACAAAAGCTTTACGGCACAGCAGCGTATTCAAGGGCAGCTCGGTGGTCATATCGAGGAGTACGTAGGCGAGCAAAAGCTTGTCGACGCCTTTGCCTACGGTCCCAACGCCCAGCAGCGCTTCGATGCCCTCAATGCCGAGCTTTACACCGCGGGCGAGCGCGCACAGTTTATGGGTTCGCTCTCCAACCCCGGCACGCGCTTTATCAATAACATCATCTATGCCGTGGTCGCTGTGATCGGCTGCGTGGGCGTGATCACGGGCGTGCCCGCGGCGCTTACGGTGGGCGGCGTGCAGATCTTCCTGTCCTATGCCAACCAGTACACCAAGCCGTTCAACGAGGTCACCAACGTCATTACGCAGATCCAGACGGCGTATGCCTCGGCGCGCCGCATGTTTGCGCTGCTCGATGCCCGCGAGCAGGAGCCCGATGCGGCGGATGCCGTGGAACTTGCTGCCCCGCAGGGCGAGGTCGCCTTTGAGCATGTGGACTTTAGCTACGTGTCCGACCGCAAGCTGCTGCAGGACATCTGCATCGAGGCCAAGCCCGGCATGCGCTTTGCCCTTGTTGGCCCCACGGGCTGCGGAAAGACGACGCTCATCAACCTGCTGCTGCGCTTTTACGATATCGATGCCGGCCACATCACGGTTGATGGCAGGTCTTCGCGTGACTACACGCGCGCAAGCCTGCGCCATGCCTTTGGCATGGTGTTGCAGGATACGTGGCTGTTCGAGGGCACGGTGGCGGAAAACATCGCCTACGGCTGTCCCGACGCCACGCGCGAGCAGGTTATCGAAGCTGCCAAGCGCGCGCATGCGCACAAGTTTATCGTGCAGCTGCCAGGCGGCTACGATACGGTCATCGGCGAGGACGGCGGCACGTTTAGCCAGGGTCAAAAACAGCTGCTGTGCATTGCGCGCGTTATGCTCACCGATCCGGCGATTCTGCTGCTGGACGAGGCAACGTCGAGCATCGATACGCGTACCGAGCTGCAGGTGCAGGCGGCATTCGACGAGCTCATGGCCGGCCGTACGAGCTTTGTCGTGGCGCATCGCCTGAGCACGATTCGCAACGCCGACTGCATTCTGGTCATGCGCGACGGCCAGATTATCGAGCGCGGCACGCACGACGAGCTGCTAGCGGCAGGCGGCTTCTACGCCGAACTCTACCGCAGCCAGTTTGCCCAGTAAGCAAGCCCGTGGGGCAAATTAATCAATCGACAGACGGTGGTTTACATCTGTCACGTTAGTACTAAGATAGTCATCTAATAAATTGCATTAGTGGCTTTAGTTTTGGGGGATACGAGGCAACGTGACTATGACGTGCTCTTTGGTGGTTAACAGCAAGAGCGGTAATACCAGGATGGTTTCGGGTGCGATCAAGCGCACTCTGCAGGCTGCGGGTGTTGAGTTTGTCCATGCCGCGGCGTTGAGCGACGATGCGGATGCAGATCAGGTTGCGCTCGAGGCGCAGGGCGCCTGCGCGGCCGACACGGTGCTCGTCGGTTTTTGGTGCGACAAGGGCGCGTGCACGCCTTCGGTCGCGGCGTTGCTCTCCGCTTTGCACGGCAAGCGCGTCTTCCTGTTTGGCACCTGCGGCTTTGGGGCCGATCAGAGCTATTACCAGCAGATTATCGACCGCGTGACCTCCAATTTGGCTGGAGATGCCGAGCTTGCGGGCTGGGCGATGTGTCAGGGCAAGATGGGCCCTGCGGTCAAGCAGCGCTACGAGGCCATGCTCGAGCAAGATCCCGACAACGCCCGATTTAAGATGCTGCTCGACAACTGGGTTGCCGCAAAGGACCATCCTACCAAGGAGGACCTGGACAACATGGCCGCAGCCGCCAAGAAGGCCGTGCTGGGCGAGTAGCTTCGCCGTCCGCGATCCTTCGTGCAAAACAATACAAATGTGAAAGCCTCGAAGTTCTCGAGGCTTTTTTCTTGACACTTGTAGGCGCAACCGTGGCAGGCGTTTGGGGTGACATTTTCCATTACCCCGATGACGAGACCGTCCTGGACGACACACTCGCATGCGTTCGCTGGATGTATTCAGAGTGGGACGGGCTTTCCGGATGGATGGGGTTTCGGAAAGTGTGTCCCGGAATTTGCCTTTGGAATGGGATGCGGTTTCCGGTTGAGGGCTCTGGTGGAAAATGCGACCCGGAATTTGCAATCGGAGTGGGATGCAGTTTCCCAACGGGGCCGTAAGCGGAAACTGCATCCCACTCCGGACGTGAATTCTGGGACACGGTTTCCGGATGCAAAAAAGGCCACAAGACGTGGCCTTCAACTTATATATGTTGCGGATACCCCCATGACAAGCCGCGCTCCAACAACAGGGCGTCTGTCCAGGCGGAGGCATATAAGGTTCATCGCGAGTTCCGCACGCAAAGAAGGCCACTTAATGTGGCCTTCGTCTTGCGCAGGACTGTCCGAGCAGGGAACCTTACGTTCCGCGCCGTCCGGGCAGACGAACCGGGATACAGGCTCGCTACTTGATCTTGGTCGTACCCGGTGCCAGGTTGGGGTCGGTCTCGTTAGCCTCGGTCTGGAAGTGCTCGGTGTACACGTTCTTGCCGTCGCGGAACATCTCGTAGTACTGCATCTTGGCGTAATCTTCGCGCGCCTTGGTGGCGGCTGCGGCGGCGGCATCGTCACCGGTGACGTTGGAGGAGAGCGCCCAGCGCAGGCTGGCGTCCTCGTAGCCGACCGAGTTGATGGCGGGCAGCGACTCGCGCAGCGTCATGTGCGCTTTCTGGTAGTCGGTCAGCGGGGCGCCGATTAGCTGCATCAGCTGCGTGGACAGGTAGTTGGTGGACAGGTCGTCGACCTCACTCGTCTGGTTGCAACCGGCAACGTCGTAGTTAGCCCAGATGATGTAGTCGGTCTGCCACAGACGTTCCTGATGCGTAGCATCGTCTTCGCCGGTAAACCACTTATCGTTGAACTTGGACGGGAAGAACGGCTGGTGGTCGCCCCAGAACACCACGACCACCTTACGGTCGAGCTTGCTCAGGGCGTTGAGGAAGTAACGCAGCGCCTGGTCGGACTGCTCGATGCACGAGACATACTCGTCGACATCGGAGAGCGTGCCGTCCTCTACGGTCTTGGCGTCCAGGTCGGTCGTGTCGATGTTCAGGTGCATCTGCTTGTCGACCGGCAGCAGGCCCGTATCGTAGCCCGAGTGGTTCTGCATGGTCACGTCGAAGATAAACTGCGGATCGGCGTTCTGGTCGAGCAGCTCAAGAATCTTGTCGTAGGTAGCCTGGTCGGTCACCATGCCGCGCAGGGTGTCGGCTCCCTGGAAGTCATTGATAGACAGGAACTGGTCAAAGCCAAAGTCCTTGTAGACGTTCTCGCGGTTCCAGTTGGTCGCGTGGTTGGGGTGCATGGCCGTGGTGGAATAGCCGAGCGATTTGAACTGCTCTGCCAGGTTCCCGGTCGTCTCCATGTTGTAGATGGTGTAGGGGTACACGCCCGAGCCCAGGTTGGCCATGGAGTTGCCGGTCATAAACTCAAACTCGGTATTGGCGGTACCGCCGCCGTAGGCGCTCACGTAGAGCTTGCCGCGGCTGAGGCAGTTGGACAGGTTCTTAAAGTACTGCGGGCCCTCGTAGCCGGCGCGCATGTTCTGATAGATGGACAGGTCCGAGAAGGTCTCGTTCATGATGGCGATGACCGTGGGCTTCTCGCTGTCGAACTGCTCCTTTGCGGCGGCGCGCTCGTCGCTCTTGGCCGCGTCGGACTTGTCGTAGGCTTTGGCGTACTTTTTGAGCGTGGCCTTGGCATCGTCGACGGAGTAGTCGGCGGGTTTGGGCGGCTTGATGGACTGCGCTGCGCTAATGAAAGCGGGCAGGTAGCCCTCGCGCCAGTAGCTCTCGAGCGGGCGCCAGGTGTAGACGGTGATGCCGAGGGTGTTGTAGTAGTCGATGAGCGTGACGTGTGCGGTCACACCGCCCAGGCACAGCACGGCGACGAGCAGGTTGGTGAGCAGCATGCGCTTGGCGTTGGCGGCGCCCTTCTGACGGTGCGGTGCCACCAGGCCGGCGTACTCGCACAGCAGCATGGCGATGGCGGTAAAGCCCATGGACAGCACGCAGAACAGTGAGATCGAGAAGGTGTAGCCGGTGCCGGCGACCGCGGCGGCGGTGGAGATGGCCGAAAGGTCGCCCGGCTGGATGGGCATGGATTTAAACGTGATGACGAAGAACTCGGCAATGCCCAGGACAAAGAGGGCAAAGGCCAGGACCGCGGGAGCTACGCCGTGGCGCTGGAACAGGAAGAACAGGCCGACCATGAGCACGGTGATGATGGCCCACTCGAGCAGGATGCACAGGGGGTAGACCCAGGTAAAGTCGTGGTTGGACGAGACCTCCATGCCCAGCAGCGCAAAGACGCCGGCGAGCAGCAGGCACAGGACGGCGGCGACGAGTGGTTTGCCCACAAAGGCGCCGCGCAGGCGGGCGAGCTTGCCGATGGGGGCGGGGGCGTCGGGCTTGGCGAACGCAAAGACGCGCGGGGCGATGCGGTCGCGTGCGATGCTGGCCCAAGCGCAGCCGGTGAGGATGGCGTTGGTCAGGATGAGCATCACAAAGGCGAGCGGCTCGTTTTGGGCGACGAGGCCAATGGCGCCCCAGATGGTCAAAAAGAGCTGGAACAGGCCAAAGGTGACGCTCCAGGCGAAGGCGCCCTTGGTGACGGTGCCCGACTGAGCGCAAATGGCCTTGGCCTCGCGCAAGACAAGGTAGACGGTCGCCGCAAGACCGACGAGCGAGATGGCGGCAGCGAACATGCTGAGACTCCTCACAAACTAAAACGTACGAAAGCGGAGGTTTACCCGATTGTTACCAAGATATGCGCTGCAATTGGTGGCTGCGCACAACAACCAGCCATATTAACGCGCACGTGTGGCGGTGTGGCGCAATGTAGTGGCGACCTGCGCGATAATGGACGGGAATTACACGGAAACGTAAAGGCTTCTTAAAGAATTAGCGAGGATAGAGCTATGGGCGAGCAGGTTTGTATGACGGGCACCGAGTACTGCGGCGGAGCTGTGGGCGTGGACGCGGGCGGCTATCCGGTCGAGACTACGGGCAACGCGGCGCTGGACATCTTGGAACACCGCTCGTCCACGCGTGCCTTCGCGCGTGATGACGACGACCGTCCCGTGGCGGTGACCGACGAGCAGCGGGCGGCGATCTTGCATGCGGCGAGCCGCGCGCCGTCGGCGGGCGCCATGATGATGTATTCCATCGTGAGCGTCCGCGAGCGGGCAACGCTCGACCGCCTGGCCGACCTGTGCGACCACCAGCCCATGATCGCCAAGGCGCCCTGGGCACTTATATTTGTGGTCGACTATGCCAAGTGGATCGATCTGTTTGAGCACGTGGGCTGCTTTGAGCCCGAGTTTGTCGAGCGTACGGGCAAGGCGCCCCGCCGCGCGCCGGGTCTGGGCGACTTTGCCATCGCGGCTCAGGATGCCGTGATCGCCGCGCAAAACGCCGTGGTTGCCGCCGAGGCCCTGGGGCTGGGGAGCTGCTATATCGGCGACATCGTCGAGAACGCCGAGGAAGTTGCCGCGCTGCTCGATCTGCCGCCCTATACCATGCCGCTGTCGATGCTCATCATCGGCACGCCCCGTAAGGAGCGCCCGGCAATCGCGCACCCCGTGGTGAACCTGGTGCACGAGGAGCGCTACTGCCGTGCGGATGCCGCGACTATGGATGCGCAGGTGGCCGAGATGGATGCGATGTTTCGCCCGCACGCCCGCGAGGTGGGGGAGCGCGTCGTGGATATCTACACCCGCAAGCACACGAGCCCCTTTATGGCCGAGATGAGCCGCTCCATGGAGTGGTGGTTCAAAAACTGGCTCGGAAAATGACGAATGTGACAAGGGGATAGTCCCTTTGTCACACTTCATATCGCCGCGGTAGCCTAAAGACTGTATAAATCTTTATCTAGCTGGGAAAACAGTGCATTAAAACATGGGCCGATTACCTATAATCCCTTCGAACATTAAAGTTGGGAGGAAACCGGCTTATGGAACAAAAGGCCAAGGAGGCAGCCTCGCACGCTGCGATTCCTGTGAGCATCTCGGCGATGCTCGTCACGCTAGGCGTGGTGTACGGCGATATCGGCACCAGCCCCATGTATGTAACCAAGGCGCTCGTTGCCGGCAACGGCGGCATCGGAAGCGTCACGGAGGAGTTCGTGCTCGGCGCGCTCTCCCTTGTCGTGTGGACGGTCACGTTGCTGACCACCATCAAGTATGTGCTCATCTCGCTGCGCGCCGATAACCATGGTGAGGGCGGCATCTTTGCCCTGTACAGCCTGGTCAGGCGCTGCGGCAAGTGGCTTATCATCCCCGCCATGCTGGGTGGCGCCGCGTTGCTCGCCGACGGCATCCTGACGCCGGCCGTTACCGTTACCACGGCCATCGAGGGCCTGCGCACTATCCCGGCGGTTCATGCCGTGCTGGGCGATGACCAGGGCCGCGTCGTCGCCATTACGCTCGCCATCATCATCGTGCTCTTCTTGGTACAGCGCATCGGTACGGCCAAGATCGGTCACGCCTTTGGCCCCATCATGACGCTGTGGTTCCTATTCCTGGGCGGCACGGGTTTGTTCTTTGTCTTACAGCACCCCGCCGTGCTGCTGTGCCTCAACCCGCTCCGCGGCATCGCCTTTTTGTTGAGCCCCAACAACCACGCGGGCATCATGATTCTGGGCAGCTGCTTCCTCGCCACCACCGGTGCCGAGGCGCTCTACTCCGACATGGGCCACGTCGGCCGCGGCAATATCTACGCTACCTGGCCGTTCGTTAAGTGCTGCCTGCTGCTTTCCTATATGGGCCAGGGCGCTTGGCTTATGAACAACGCTGCCAACCCCGAGCTCATGGGCATTGCCGACCTCAACCCGTTCTACCAGATGCTCGCCCCGGGCCTGCGCCCGTTTGCCGTTGGCCTTTCCACCGTCGCGGCCATCATTGCCTCGCAGGCGCTCATCACCGGCGCGTTTTCGCTGGTGTCCGAGGCCAGCCGTCTGGACCTCATGCCGCACATGCAGGTCTTCTACCCTGCCGAGACCAAAGGCCAGCTCTACATCCCCATGGTCAACAACGTCATGCTTGTGGGCTGCGTCATCGTGGTGCTGCTGTTCCAGAACTCGGCGCATATGGAAGCCGCCTACGGCCTTGCCATTACGCTGACTATGATGTGCACCACGCTACTGCTCTTCTTCTACCTGCACGAGGAGCGCAAGCTCAAGGTTGCTCCGTGGATCTTCGCGGCCTTCTTCCTTTTGCTCGAAGGCTTCTTCTTCGTGAGCTCGCTCACCAAGTTCTTCCACGGCGGCTATTTCACCATCCTCATGGCTGCACTCATCATGGGCATTATGGTGTGCTGGTACAACGGCACGGCGGTCGAGCAGCGCCAGTTTACGCTGCTGCCGCTGCGCAGCTACCTGCCGCAGCTCAAGCGCCTGCGCGACGACGACCGTTACGAGCGCATGAGTGACAACGTCGTGTACCTGACCAAGGACACCCATACCGACTACATCGACCGCGATATCGTCTATTCGATCTTGGACAAGCATCCCAAGCGTGCCCGCGCCTGGTGGTTCGTGAATGTCGAGACCATGGACGAACCGCACACCTTTGCCTATTCGGTCGAGACGTTCGGCACCGACTACGTGTTCCGCGTGCACCTGTACCTGGGCTACAAGATCAACCAGCGCGTCAATGCCTACCTGCGTCAGGTTGTTCAGGACCTGGCTGCCACCGGCGAGCTGCCGCCGCAGACGCATGACTACTCGGTCTACAAGGATCCGGGTAACATCGGCACGTTCAAGTTCGTCCTGATCCGTAAGCTTCTGGCGCCCGAAAGCGATGTGGAGCCCAGCGAGCGTACGGCCATCACGCTCAAGTACATCATTCGCCGCGCCGCCGGCACGCCCGCGCGTTGGTACGGCCTGGAGAACTCCAACGTGAGCTTTGAGTACGTGCCGCTGTTCACCAAGTTCAAGGCCGTGAACAAGATGCAGCGCCTGGCCCCCAACGAGCGGCCGTAGGCGCCGACGGGTTGCACGGAGTTGGTTTTCGATGGACAAGATTGAGACCGGGGAGGCAAACATGGATGCAAAGATGCTTGATGGCCGCGAGGTGGTTGCCGAGCTGGTACGTGAGGCACGCGCCGACGCCGCCGAAGATCGGTTCCTTACGAACCGTGCCAACATGGATATGGCCGATCGCGTAATTTCGATCGTGGCACTGGTATTTGGAGCGGTGTGCGTGTGTGCCCTGCTCGCGCACGTGCTGTTTGTCTAGCGACCGCCGGTTGCAAAGGCTATACACTTGGAACCACCACAAGGGAAACCACCACAAAGGTGCCTGTCCCCTTTGTGGTGGTTTTTGTTTTGAGAGAGGGGCGGGACGCTGATGGACGTCCGTACGGACGGCGATATTGCCGATAGCTTTTGGTGGCGGCGCACAACGCTGACGCGCCGCACTCCTCTGTATGACGCCTGCGTATCGGTGGGGCTGCTGGTCGCGGCGACGATTGTGGGCGCGCTGCTCGACCATCCGGGTCTCGCGCCGAGCATCATGATCGTCTATGTGTTCGCCGTTCAGCTGTGCGCATTCTTTACCTGGAGTCGCCTGTATTGCTTGCTGAGCTCGGCTGCCGCCGTGGCGCTCTACAACTTCTTGTTTGTCGACCCGCGCTACTCGCTGTCGCTTATCGACCGCGGCTATCCCGGCATGTTCTTCATCATGTTCGTGGTCTCGCTTGTGTCGAGCTCGATTGCGTTGGCCCTGCGCCGCGCCTTGGCACAGGCTGCCGCCAGCGACCGCCGCACGCATATGGTGCTCGAGACCAACCGCATGCTGCAGCGGTGCGCCGATCAGCATCAGATCGTTCACGCCATGGCCACGCAGCTGGCACGTCTTTCGGGCTGCCCGGTCGTGTGGTACAGCGCCGACGCCGAGGGCGATGACCTGCTGCCGCGTGCGACATACACGGCCGTGGGCGATGCCGCACCGGTGCACGAACTGGCGCCGCAGATGCCGCCGCGGCTCTCGGCGTCCGCCTATGTGGGAACGCCGCTCGATGCCACCTATGGCGGCTCGGCGTTTTATGGCATCTACCTGACGGTTCGCACAGGCGACGGCTTCGTGCGCTCGGGCGACCCCGCCTCGGTGGTGGGCGTGCTGGCTATCGTTGCCGAGCCCGACGTGCTGACGCATGAGGAGCGGACACTTGCCGATGCCATCGTGAGCGAAGGCGAGCTGGCGCTCGATCGCGCCCGCGCCATGGAGGCCCGCGAGGAGGCGGCGGTGCTTGCCAAAAACGAACAGCTGCGCGCCAACCTGCTGCGCTCCATCTCGCACGACCTGCGCACGCCGCTCACCAGTATTTCGGGTAATGCCGATGTGCTGCTCGACCAGGGCTCGACCGGCACCGCGGTGCTCGATGCCCAGACGCGCCGCGGCCTGCTTCTATCCATTCGCTCGGATGCGCTGTGGCTCAACGCCACCGTCGAGAATCTGCTCGCCATCACCAAGCTCGAGGGTGGCGGTATGCGCCTGTCGACCACGCTCGAGCTCATGGACGATATCGTCGAGGAGGCGCTGCGCCACGTAAATCCGGCCGTGCGCGAGCACGACCTTAAGGTGGTGGCGTGCGATGAGCCGGCGCTCGTCAACGTCGATGCGCGCCTGATGGTGCAGCTGGTGGTCAATCTGGTGAACAACGCCATCACCTATACGCCCGCGGGTTCGCATATCGTGATTTCGATTAGCGTCGACGATGGACGCGTGGCGTGCTCGGTGGCCGATGATGGTCCGGGCATCGCACCCGAGGATCGCGAGCGGATCTTTGAGTCGTTCTATACCGCCAACCATGGTCTGGCCGACAGCCACCGCAGCGTTGGCCTGGGTCTTTCGCTCTGCCGTTCCATTGCGTTGGCACATGGCGGTAGCATAGAGGTTGCCGCGGCGGACCCGCACGGCTCGGTCTTTACGATTGAGCTTCCTGCCGCCGACGTTTCGTTTGATAAGGAGTAGCGCTGTGCCGAACTCTGCCGTAAAACCGCTCATCTTGGTCGTTGAGGACGACCCCGCCGTCCGCAATCTTATTGTTGCCGCGCTCGAGGCGCACGGCTTGCGCCATATGGCTGTGGAGACCGCCCATGCCGCTATCGCCGCCGCCTCGTCGCAGACGCCGAGCATTGTGCTGCTCGATCTGGGCCTGCCCGATATGGACGGCGTCAAGGTGGTGGAGTCGGTGCGCGCATGGTCGGGCATGCCGATTATCGTGGTCTCGGCGCGCAGCGAGGACGCGGACAAAATCCGCGCGCTCGATGCCGGTGCCGACGACTACCTGACCAAGCCGTTTTCGGTCGAGGAACTGCTCGCGCGCATTCGCACGACGCTCAGGCGCCTTTCGTATGCGCAGGCGGGCGGCGTTGTCTCCGAGGGCTCGTTCGATACCGGTGAGCTGCATATCGATTTTGATGCCGGCATCGCCACGATGGATGGCGAGGAACTGCATCTGACGCCGATCGAGTATAAGCTCCTGTGCCTGCTGGCGCATAACGCCGACAAGGTACTGACGCACCAGTTTATCCTGCACGAGATTTGGGGCACGGCAACTAAGAGCGACCTGGCGAGCCTGCGCGTCTTTATGGGCACGCTGCGCAAGAAGATCGAGTCCGACCCCGCGCATCCGCGCTATATCCAGACGCACGTGGGTATTGGTTACCGATTGGTCATCCAGGGATAGGTCGGCATCCGCCATCCCAATATGAGTTGCGGTGAAATACGGTCTAAATTTGCCTAATTCCAGGCAAAACAGTCCGTATTCCACCGCAACTTTGTTATTTGCCCTTGGGCTTGCTGGCGTAGAACTTCTTCTTTTTGGACTTGCCGGCGGGGGAGGGCTTGCCAGCAAAGTTGGACTTGCCGTTGCCGGTCTGCACGTGCGCGGGCACTGCCGCGCGAGGCTTACGGGCCTCGGGGTTACGCAGCTCCTCGACGCGCTCGGCAATTTCCTCGGCGCTAAAGCCGACCTCGGCCATGGCGTCCTCGATGGGCAGGCGGCGCACGATATAGCAGTGGTGCACCTTCTGGTTGCGCGCGAAGTCCTCGGGGATGGTCTGTGCCGTAATGTCCTCCAGCACCACGCCCGCGCGCGCGAGCTTGCGCGCCTCGGGGCGGAAGCCGCGCAGGTTGCAGCTAAAGATGGCGTGGCCGCCCTGTGCGAGCAGGCGCGATACGCCGGCCAAAAGCTCAACATGGTCGCGCTGGACATCCCAGGTGCGGCGGCCCATCTTGGACGAGTTCGAAAACGTGGGCGGGTCGACAAAGATCAGGTCCCAGCGGTTGCGCGTCTGGCGCTGGTCGCGAATCCAGGCGAGCACGTCGTCGCGCACAAAATGATGCTGCGGACCAACAAAGCCGTTCTGGCGCATATTGCGCTCGGCCCAGTCCAGGTAGGTGTTGGAAAGGTCGACCGTCACGGTCTCCTCGACGCCGCCATCGGCCGCGTAGCAGGTGGCAGTGCCAGTGTAGGCAAACAGGTTGAGGAAGCGGCGCGCCTGCTTGGCGTGCTCGCGCACTAGGTTGCGGGTGACGCGGTGATCCAGGAAGATGCCCACATCCAGATAGTCGTCAAAGTTGACGGCAAAGGTAAGGCCGCCCTCTTCGATGAGTGGCAGACGACGGCGTGCGATATTGGCGCGCTCGCCCGAGCCGCCCTTGCCGGCGCCCTGCTTGCCGTACTGCGAGCCGCCGCGCGAACGCATGCGGGCCTTGGCGTGCACATGCTCGGCCGGAACATCAAGGATGCGCGGCGCGATGGCCAGAATGTCGAGCATGCGGGCCTGGGCTAGCGCGGGGTCGATGGTCTTGGGCGCGGCGTATTCGGCGATGACGAGCCAGCGGCCCGGCGTCTGCGGGCAACCCTCGTACAGGTCGATGGCGGCGGAGTAGTCGGGCAGGTCGGCATCGTAGACGCGGTAGCAGCTTACGCCCTCGCGCTTGGCCCACTTGCGGCGCAGGCGCGCGTTCTTGCGCAGGCGGTTGGCGAACTGCTCGGACCCGGGGATGAGCACGGGCAGCGGCTTGCCGTCGCCCAAGTCGAGCGTGGCGGCAGGTTCGGGCATGGAGGAAGCGGCGGCTTCGTCTTCGACGTCCGTGGACTGTTCCTCGGCGTTTATGCTGGTCGCAGCCTCGAATGCCGCGGCGGCGTGGTCGAGCGAGTGCCAAACCTCAAGAGCCGCCTCCTCGTTATTGGGCATGACGGCGATGGAGCGCGCGGGCTCGGCATGGAGCGCGCGGGCCATAAGGCCATCGCGGGTGAGCGCAGCGACCGGCGCCGCGGAAAGCTCGGGCGCGCGGCGCAGCTCGCCGACCAGCGTCATGGCGTCGTGCATGAGCGAAAGCGGGGTCTCGGTGGTGTCTGCGACCACGGCGGCACCGGCGACGGCGCCCGCATGGTCCAGCACGGTGGCGGGCTTGGCGGCGCAAAAGTCGACAAAACGCTTGTAGCCAGCGCTCTTGACCATGCGCTCGGCGGTCTTGCGAGCGGCGGGGTCGATGTCTGCGGCCACGATGCGCGCCTGGCGTTCGCGCGCTGCCGCCTCGCGCTCGCGCGCCTCGGCAAGCAGCTGCTCCCACAGAGCGGCGTTGTGCAGCTGCCAGCCCTCAAAGCCCCAGCGCTCGCGTGCGGCGCCCGGGGCGCGGTCGGTCAGAATGTTCACGGCTTCCAGCAGCAGGCCGCCGCCGGCGCACGAGGCATCGATCAGCGTGGGAAGGGCTTCATTTTCGTAATCGTCGGCCGTCAGCTCGCGCTCGCATAGCGCGGTCCAGCCGACCTGCGCCAGCACCAGGGCGGCGTAGTCGGGGCGCAGCACGTGCGCGCCCTCGCCGGCGCGGGTCGCTGCGGGCGGCAGGCGTTTGAACAGCGGGTCGCCCGAAAGGTCTAGGCTTATGCTCGCGCGGCGCTGGCGCAGCGAAAGCAGTAGGTGAACATCGGGGTCGGCGGCATCGACATCGGCGCGACGGCCCGTGGTCTCGGCCAGGCGGTCGCACAGCGCGTCTTTGGCGCGCAGGGCCGAGAAACGCGTGTTGCGCAGCTGCTCGGTCACGCCGCGGGCGGTGATGGCGATGGTGGCGCCGGGGCGGATGATGGTCTCCCAAGCGATGTCGTAAACGCCATCGTACAGCTCGTCGGCATCCTGCGCCTCAAAGCGCCCAAGCACCACAAACACGCGGCTCGCCAAGCGCGACCACAGACAGGCGCGGTAGCCTTCTTCAAGCTCGCCCTCAAACGTGGCGCGGCCCTTCAGGCGGCGAACATGCGAAAGCCCGAGGCGTTTAAGCTCATCGGCGAGTGCGGACTCAAAGCCCTCGGGGCAGCTTGCGTAAAATTCCATGGGTGACCTCTCTGGTTGCGTCGCTTCATTATATGATGGATGCTTCGTTTACTCTCGCCCCCGAAAGGAACCCATATGATTGATGCGTGCCCCGATTCTGCCGTGCTCTTTTTTGACGTGGACGGCACGCTGACGTCGTTCGATCCCGACAACATGACCGACAAGGACTTTTCGGCGGTTCGCCCCTCGCAGGCGGTGATCGAGGCGTTTCATCGCCTGCGCAATGCGGGTCACCAGGCATTTATCTGCACGGGTCGTCCCTTGTGGCTGATTGCCGATGGTCTGCGTGCTTTGGAGCCTGCGGGTGTCGTTGCCATGGCGGGAGCGACACTCGAGGTCGAGGGCCGCGTGGTACACGAGGACTGCTTTGACGAGGACATTGTCGAGGAGCTTGCACGCCGTATGGCCGCGGCAGGGATTGAGGCCTTTTTCGAGACCAACGTGGCTACTTTTGCCTTGGAACCCGCGGGCGTTGAGCAGTCGTCTCTGATCGGCACTTCTGTGGTGCACAGCGCCGAGGAAATGCGCGTCGACGGCAGTCTGCGCGTGGGCAAGGTATGCCTCAATGTGCCCAGTTTGGCTCGCGTAGCCAACGATGACGGCTTTATCGATCGCGAGTTTGAGCTGTGCAACACCGGTGGCCAGAATCGCGAGCTGAGCCCCAAGGGCATCGACAAGGGCGTGGGCGTGGCGCGAGCGCTGGAATACCTGGGTCGCACCGGCAACGCGCGCACCTTTGGCTTTGGTGATTCCGGCAACGACCTGGGCATGCTCGCTGCGGTCGAGACGGCTGTCGCCATGGGCAACGCCATGCCTGAGGTCAAGGCGGTCGCCGACTACGTGACCGACGATGTCGCACACGACGGCACCGTCACAGCGATGCAGCATTTCGGCCTCATCTAATGAATCCCGCGTTCTGACGTTTGCTCAAACTGCGACTCTTCGCTTTTGCATGCTCAATCGATTTATCAATCCAAACACTGAGGTGTTTATACCGTTCGCCGAGAAGATAAAAAACCGCAGCTCACGCCTTGATAAACGTAGGTAAAGTGTTTAGCAGTTTAACGCCCATGTGCAAGCGAAAGGAATCAGGCAGATGGCAATCAAGGTGTTCGCTGACGGTGCAAACCTCGAGGGCATGCTCGACATGTACGAGAACGGCAACGTTCAGGGTTTCACGACCAACCCGTCCCTTATGAAGAAGGGCGGCGTGACGGATTACCGCGCGTTTGCCAAGGAGGTCCTGACCCACATCACCGATGTGTCCGTCTCGTTTGAGGTCTTTGCCGATGACGTCGAGACCATGGAGGTCGAGGCGCGCGAGATCGCTACCTGGGCCGAGAACGTCTACGTCAAGATTCCGTGCGTGACCACCAAGGGCGAGTCCACCGCCGAGCTGGTGCGCAAGCTGTCGGCCGACGGCATCAAGGTCAACGTCACCACCATCTTTACGCCTAAGCAGGTTGACGAGATGGTCGAGGCCGTTGACACCGAGACGCCGTCCATCATCTCGCTCTTTGCCGGCCGCATCGCCGACACCGGCGTCGACCCCATTCCGTTTATGACGGAGTCGGTCAAGAAGGCCGCCATCAAGCCCAACTGTGAGGTCCTGTGGGCGTCCACGCGCGAGCTCATCAACATTTACCAGGCCGAGGCCTGCGGTTGCCAGATCATCACGGTGCCCAACGGCATCCTGGCCAAGCGCAAGAACATCGGCCGTGACCCGTACGAGGTCTCGCTCGACACCGTCCG
Source organism: Collinsella sp. (assembly GCA_037277825.1). GTDB lineage: Bacteria > Actinomycetota > Coriobacteriia > Coriobacteriales > Coriobacteriaceae > Collinsella. Next base: position 7,628 of record JAYBEF010000057.1, on the reverse strand, counting down.
CGGCTTTGCCAAGGATATCGCGGCGCTCGGTTTCCATATCCTGCCGTAACGCGAACACTGGCTACGCCGCGGGTTGTTCGCCCCGGCTTTTCCTTTCCCTACCGCTCACGCGCTTCGCGGGGGTCGCGCTAGGCAAAGGAAAGGCCGGGGCTGCCGGCACGAGCTTGCCAGCAAGTTGGCGCTTGGCTTCCATATCCTGCCGTGGGCAAAGGTACCCCCGCCTGCGCCGTGCAAAATTGAGAGTATTCAGCAAGGTAAAGGCTTTTACCAGTTAACCGAAGCACGGAACAGCCCCCGTTTTGGCTCTGATGATGCTAAAACGGGGGCCGTTTTTGACTTTATTGCCTCTGAGGGGCGTTCGGGGCGGCGGAAATTGCAGAATACTCGCGATTTTGCACGTCGCGAGAGGGGGGACCCTTGCTTTAGGTGGTTTACTTCCCCTGCACCATGGTGAGCGAGATCTTCTTGCGGTCGCGATCGACCTTTTCCACCCACACCTTTACCGTGTCGCCGACGCGCACCACGTCGCTCGGGTGCTTGACGAAGCGGTTGGCCAGCTTGGAGATGTGCACGAGGCCGTCCTGGTGCACACCCACGTCGACGAAGGCGCCAAAGTCGACGACGTTGCGCACCGTGCCCTTGAGTTCCATGCCGGGCTCCAGGTCGTCGATGGAAAGTGCCGAGCGGCTAAAGGCCACCTCGGGCGCGTCGTCGCGCGGGTCGCGGCCGGGCTTCTTGAGCTCGTTGACAATGTCGATGAGCGTCAGGGTGCCGCAGTCCAGGTCGCTTGCCAGCGCCGAGATGCTGCCCAGGCGGCGCTCGATGTCGGGCACGCCGCCGCGGCTGAGCTCGCTTGCTTTAACGCCGGCGCGTTCCAAGACGGACGTGGCCACCTCGTAGCTTTCGGGGTGGACGCTCGTTGCGTCGAGCGGGTTCTTACCGCCGCTAATTCGCAAAAAGCCTGCAGCGTTGAGATATGCCTTGGGTCCCAGCTTGGGGACCTTCTTGAGCTGGCGGCGATCGGTGAAGGCGCCGTTTTCCTCGCGGAAAGCCACGATGTTCTTGGCCACGCTCGGCGTGATGCCCGAAACGTATCCCAGCAGGCTCGCGCTCGCGGTGTTGACGTCGACGCCCACGCGGTTGACGACGTCCTCCACCACGTGGCCCAGGGTGCGCGAGAGCTCGGCCTGGTCAAGGTCGTGCTGGTACTGGCCCACGCCGATGGACTGGGGCGGAATCTTGACGAGCTCTGCCAGTGGGTCCTGCAGGCGGCGGCCCAGGCTCATGGCGCCGCGCACGGTGACGTCCAGGTCGGGATACTCCTGGCTCGCGAGCTCGGAGGCGGAGTACACCGACGCGCCGGCCTCGTTAACAATGGTGTATCGCAGCCCAGGCGCCTGCTCGGCAATGAACTCCGAGACGACTTCCTCGGTCTCGCGGCTGGCGGTGCCGTTGCCGATGACGATGGTGTTGACGCCGTCCTTTTTGACGAGGCGGGCGAGCTCGCGCTTGGTGCCGGCGACGTCGTGGCGCGGCTTGGTGGGGTAGACCACGCCGTGGTCGAGTAGCTTGCCGGTCTCGTCCATGACGGCGACCTTGCAGCCGGTGCGGTAGCCCGGATCGAGCGCGAGCACGCGGGCGCCGCGCACAGGGCGCGCCGAGAGCAGGCCCTCGAGATTCTTGGCAAAGACGTTGATGGCCTCGGTCTGAGCGCGAACGGTGAGTTTGGCGCGGGCCTCGCGCTCCAGCGAGGGGGCCATGAGGCGCTTGTAACCGTCAGCGATGGCGGCATCGAAGATGGGCGCGAAGACGCCCTGGCGTCGGGGCCAACGGCTGCTGAGGCGCGCTGTGGCGGCAGCGCCGTCGACGTTCACGCGCACGCGGAGCTTGCCCTCGCGCTCGCCGCGGTCGATAGCCAGCACGCGGTGGTTGGGTATACGGCGCAGCGGCTCATCATAGTTGTAGTAGGGCTCGTAGGGAGTCTTTTCGGCGGGGTCGGTGGCCTCGACGACGATGTCGGCGGTGTTTTGCGTAAAGGCGCGCAGGTCGGCGACGTTCTCGGGGTCTTCGGCCACCGTCTCAGCCACGATGTCCGCCGCGCCGGCGAGCGCCTTCTCGGGCGTGTCGAAGCCGGCTTCCTCGTTGACGTAGGCCGCGGCGGTGTCGAGCGCGCTGCCCTTGGCCGAGGCCTGCATGATGATCATGTTGGCAAGCGGCTCCAGGCCTGCCTCGCGGGCCTTCTGTGCGCGGGTCATGCGCTTTTTGCGGTAGGGCTTGTAGAGGTCCTCGACACGCTGGAGCTGCGTGGCCTCTCGAATCTGCTGCTCGAGTTCGGGCGTGAGTTTGCCCTGGGCGTCGATGAGCAGAACGACGTCCTCTTTACGCTGCTCAAGATTGCGCAGGTAGGACAGGCGCTCGTCGAGTGCGCGCAGGGCGACGTCGTCCATGCCGCCCGTGGCTTCCTTGCGGTAGCGCGAGATAAAGGGGATGGTGTTGCCCTCGTCGATGAGCTTGACGGCCGCCTCGACGTTGGCGGCCTTAAGGTTGAGCTCGCGGGCGAGCTGGGCGATAAGATCCATGAAACTCCTTGCGGTAAAGGTGCGTTTGCAGCACAGAGCTACCAAGGATACCACCCGTCCCAAAAGACTGTTTTGGGCCGTGCCACGAAAATGACCTATCTACTACGTTTAACCCGTATGGGTCGACCATCCCCCGGTTTTCCGAAAATACGCAAGCCGTCTACCTGCGGTTTTTACTTCGCGAAATTTGGCACGGTTGAGGGCGATCGGTTAAACGTAGTAGATAGGCGCATTTCGTGGCGAACGAATCAGGCCGAGGTGCAAAATGGCCCCTCGCCCCAGAAAAATCGTCGGAAAGGTAGCAAAATGCCCCGCGGGCAGGAGGCTGCTCGCGGGGCAAAGAAGAGGGGCTTGTTGGTGGCGGACCGAAGGGTTCGGCATGGGGCTTCTGCCGCGGTCTGCCCTAAGGCGTTACAGCTCGACGAGCTGGCCGGTCTCGGCGGCCTCCTTGATGGCGTTGAGAAGCGTGAGCGTCTTGACGTTATCGGCGGGCGTCACGACGGGCTCGACCTCGCGGCGGACAACCTTCACAAAGTGCTTGAGCTGCATCTTGTGCGGCAGCGCGGGGTCGACTGCCGGAATCTCCATCTGCAGCGGCTTGTGCCAGTTGGAGGCGCCGTCGTAGGAGAACTGGTGCAGGCGGGGCAGCGAAAGGGCGCCCTTAGTTCCGCCGATAAAGTAGGCGTCGGCGTCGAAGGGACGGTACTGCGGGTCCTCGCGAGCGGTGGCCTCCCAGTTCCAGGGGCTGGCGGTGGCGTCGGAGATGGTCATGCTCGCAAGCGCGCCATCGGCAAAACGGACGTTGACCACGGCGGAGTCCTCGGTCTCAAAACCGCGGGCGGCGCTGGACTGCATGCCCTGGACGGCAACGGGCTCGCCCAGCAGGTAACGGAGCAGGTCGACGTCGTGCACCAGGTTGACCAGGATCGGGCCGGCACCCTTCTTGCGGCGCCACTCGACGTCGAAGTACTCGTCGTTCTTATAGATCATGTAGTGGAAGCTCGACACGGTGAGCTTGCCCAGCTCGCCGGACTCGATGATCTCCTTGGCCTTGTTGACGAAGGGGTTGTGGCGACGGTGCTGACCCACGAGCACGGGCACGCCGGCGGTCTCGGCCTCGGCGGCAAAGGCCTGGGCATCCTCGAGGTCGTTGGAGATCGGCTTCTCGACCAGCGGCACAATATTGCGCTTCACGGCCTCGCGGGCAACGCCCAGGTGCAGGTCGTTGGGGGTGGCGATGATGACGGCCTCGGGCTTGACCTCGTCCATCATCTGGGCGGGATCGGTGAAGAACGGCACGCCGGCGGCCTCGGCCGTGGCGCGGGCGCCCTCAAAGGCGTCGGCGATGGCGACGAGCTCGGCCTCGGGCTCCTCGGTGACGAAGCGGATGTGGTTGCGACCCATGGCGCCGGCGCCGATAACGGCAATGCGGACGGGGTTGAGCTCAGACATTTCGACTCCTTAATACTGTTGGCGATGGAATGCGACAAAGGGACAGTCCCTTTGTCGCATTGGCAATTACTAAGCGGACTTCTTCTTGCTGTCGGAGACCATCATGTAGACGGTGAGCACGACGGCGATGGCGGCGATCACGATGGCGCCGTAGAAGGACTGCTGGTAGGCGGCGCTGCCAGCCTCGGCGTGATACAGCACGGCGGTGATGGGCTGGCTGATCCAGGTGGAAGCGGCATAGCCCAAAAACATGATGCCGTAGTTGACGCCGATGTTGCTGGTGCCAAAGGCGCCACCGGTGAGCGGCGGGTAGATGACGAGCAGGGCGCCAAAGCTAAAGCCGAGCAGGGCGAGCGCCACAAAGAACATGGCCTGCGTAAAGCTCATCGACATGATGACGAGCGCGACGATGGTGACGACAAGGCTGATGAGCAGCGACTTATAGGCGCCGAGCTTGTCGATGATCTGACCAAAGGACAGACGGCCGACCAGGTTGGCGCAGGTGTTGACGGAGACCACCACACCGCCGAGGGCGACGGCCGCGGCGCTCGTGGGGTCGGCGAAGAGCTGGACGGCGGCGATGGAGGCAACCTTGCCCACGAGCAGTGTGCCCGCGGTGGCGGCAAAGGCGAAGGTGATGATGAGGACCCAGAAACGCGGGGTCTTGACCATCTCGCCCGGGGTGAGGTCGCCGAAGGTGCCGGCATGTGCGCCACCCTTGGGGGCCTCGAAGCCCTCGGGCAGCCAACCGGCCTCGGGGGCCTTCAGGAACAGGGCGGAGGCGGCGATCATCACAAAGAAGATGACGCCGAGCGCCTTAAGGGCGCCAAAGATGCCCAGGCTCGGGATGAGCAGCGAGGCGAGCACCGGGGACAGCACGGCGGGGCCGGCGGTCGAAGCGGCCAGGGTGATGCCGGAGGCGAGGCCCTTCTTGTCGATGAACCACTTTTGGCCGGTGGTGAGCGCCGGGTTGTAGCCCAGGCCGTTGCCGATGGCGGCGACGAGCGAGAACCACAGGTAGAACTGCCACGGCTCGGTGACGGTGCCGGACATGAACCAGCCCAGGCCGTAGCACACGGCGGCGGCGATAACGACGTTGCGCGGGCCGATCTTATCGGAGATGCGGCCGGCGAAGATGCCCGTCACGGCCATGATGGTCTGAAAGACCGGGAAGGCCCAGGTGAGGGCGCTCGACCACTCGGGGTAGACGGCGAGCAGGTTCTTGCTCACGACGGAATACAGCGCGATGGAGCTGATGAAGAACATGGTGACGCACGCGGCGGAAAGCACGACGGCGCGACCCTTGTTGGAGTTGGTGGAAGCCATTGGACTCTTTCTGATCGATACGGGGGAGGAGCGGGCGTGTCCGCGGGACCTCCCTGTCAGGTTGGTTTACTGGTCAGTCGGCTTGGCGACGCCGGACTCATCGGACCAGAGCTCGACACCCTTGTTCTTAAGGTAGTTGTCGGCATAGGCGCGACGGCCGCCGGGCTTGGCGGTGAGGTCGCCCATCATGTTGGAGAAGCCGCCGTCGACCTTGATGGCGTCGCCGGTGGTGAAGTCCGAGCGCGTGGACGCCAGGAACATGACGGCGTTGGCGATATCGCTGACCTCGCCGATGCGGCGCGTGGCGATCAGACGGCTGCGGCTCTTTTCGACCTCGGGGTCGGCGTAGAAGTTGGCCGACATCGGGGTCTTAACGAAGCAGGGTTCGACGCAGTTGGAGCGGACGCCGTAGGGGCCCCACTCGGCGGCGAGCATCTTGGACATCATGTTGACGCCCGCTTTGGTGGAGCTGTACACGCCCGAGAACGTCTCGGGGGAGTGGCTGGCGACGGTCGAGATGTGCACCAGGCGACCCTGGCCGGCCTTGATCATCTCGCGACCAAAGCGCTGCGAGGTGATGAAGTAACCGGTGAGGTTGACGTTGAGCACCTGCTCCCAGTCGCTCAGCGGCAGGTCCTCCATGGCGGCGAAGCGCAGGATACCGGCGGTGTTGACGAGGACGTCGACGCGGCCGAAGTTGGCGATGGTGGCGTCGACAGCAGCCTGAACCTCGGCCTCGTCGGTGGCGTTCATCTTGTAACCCTCGGCGTGGATGCCAAACTCGGCGGCGAGGTCGGCGGCTGCGGCCTTGACCTTCTCCTCGTCCAGGTCGAGCATGACGACGTTGGCGCCATTGCGGGCGAACTCGCGGCAGATCTCGGCGCCCATACCGCCGAGCGCGCCAGTCACGGCGCAGACATCGCCCTCGAGCTTAAGCCAATTGCTCATAGGAACTTCCCTTCTTGTGCCTCCCGGTGGGTCGCTCCCATTAATCGACCCACGTGGTTTTCGCTGGTTATCGTATGCTTTGCATTTGCGCAGGTGAATTGCATATTTGTTAGAATTGCGTTAACCGTAGGTTTACACTGTGCGATGCAGTTTATTCTCAATTGAGCGCGTGACCTGCGAAAACAACCCCCTGTGGCACCATGCGGTCACAGGCGCGAAAACGGGAGATTGACGTGTACGATCGACGACTCGAGGCCATATCGGCTGCCGCGGAGCTGGGAAGCTTCTCGCGTGCGGCGGCAAAATTGCGTGTGTCGACTCCGGCGCTCGTCAAGCAGGTGTCGGGCTTCGAGGCCGAGTTCGGCATCACGCTGTTCGAACGCTCGCACTCAGGCGTTAAGGTGACGCCGGCCGGCGCACTACTGGTGGACGACGCGCGCTCGATCATGCGGCAGTCCGAGGACGCACTGCGCCGTGCCCGACGTGCGGCGGGCGACGGCGGTGCCGTGCGCCTGGGCGTGTCGATGATGTGTCCGGGGCGCCAAACGCTTTCGATGTGGACGGGCATCCACGATCTGGAGCCGTCGCTGCGATTTGAGATTGTGCCGGTAAGCGACCTCTACGACGAGCGCGAATCCGTCATGCGCAGCCTTGGTCGCGAGGTGGATGTAGTGCAGTCGAGTTTTTCGACGCCGCGCTGGGGTGATGCCTGCCAAAAGCTCCGCATCGTCAACGTGCCGTTTTATATCGACGTGCCGCGCACGAGCCCGCTGGCGCGCAAGACACGCATTACGGTCGCCGACTTGGAGGGCATGCGCCTGCGCGTGCTCCGCCACGGCAACGACGCCATGGACAGCCTGCGCATCGACCTGTTGGCCGACGGCGGCGTGGACGTGATTGACGTGGATAGCTTCGACTTTGCGCTCTTTAACGAGGCGGAGGAAAAGGGCGACGCGGTGCTCACCTGCGGCGCATGGTCGGGCGTGCACCCGGCCTTTGTGGGCGTGCCGTTCCTGTGCGGTCGCGAGGTACCGGTCTTTCTGCACTACCCGCTCGAGCCCACCCTCCAAGTCCAAAAATTCGTCAACGCCATGGCACAACTTCTCAAATAGCTATCGTGTCGATGATTCTTTAATTCCCGTCCTAGAAAAATCATCTGGTAGAGTTGACCTCACGTGAATTCCAGCACGTTGCGTACTACCTGTGCTTTTGTCATTTGGGGAGTGAACTTGTGAATACTTCTGTCGCCAAGAAAGCCAGCCGGGCGGTGCGCCTGCTCATGATGGTGCTCACGGCAGTTCTCATCTTCTTCTTCATCAATGT
>JAYBEF010000056.1:0-24447 GCA_037277825.1 Collinsella sp. | reverse complement strand
CAATCGTAGCCCGAGACGGGCCCGGGCTGACAATTTCGACTGTAATGGACGTTCTAAAATGACTACCCAATGACTACTCTGTGGTGTCGTCGTCCTCGGCAAGTTGGGGGAACACGGCGTCCTTGGGCATGGTGACCTTCGTCAGCGAGGTGAGCTTTTTGCTCAGCGATGTATCCGTCTTGACCAGATCGCTCAATGTCACGATTTTGTAGCCGTCGGCAATAAGCCCGTCGATAATCTGCGGCAGCGCCTCGAGCGTCTGCTCGGCACATTCATCGTTGTCGGTCAGCAACACAATGTTGCCCGGCGTCACCGAATCGAGCACCGTCGAGACCTGCTCGTCGGCACCGTTGAGCAGCCAGTCGCCCGAATCGATATTCCACGAGACCACGGCAGACACCAGGTCCATCGCATCAATCCAGTTTTGCTCGTCAAAGGCTGCGTAGGGAGCACGCAAAAGCATCGTCGACGTTCCGGTCGCGGACTTGATCGCCTCGGTGCCCTTCGAAACCTGTTCGCGCACCGCATCGCGATCCTTGCCCTTGAGCGATTCGTCGCTGTAACTGTTGGAGCCGACCTCGCAGCCGGCATCGACAATCGCCTTGGCCGTGGCGGGCGAGGCCTCGGCCGCATCGCCCGACAGGAAGAACGTCGCGGTGACGCCCTTTTCCTTGAGCACCTGCAAGATCTGCTTGGTCGCTCCGCTCGGGCCCTCATCAAACGTCAGCGCCACGTACTTTTCGTTGCCCTTGGGCGCCACGCTCGCGCACTCGACCACGCAATCGGTGGCGGGCACGACCTCGCCGCGGTCCTGCGTCTTGCCCGATTGCTCGCCGACCCACACCTCGGAGCGGCCTTGGATGCCCCACGTCTTGACGTACTCGATGGCACCCGTGCCCTCGACCTTGAGCTTGGGCTCGATAACCGTCGCCTGGACCTCGTGCTTCTCATACGTGTCACGGCCGTCCTCGACCGTCACCTTCTCGCCACCCGTAAGCTCGCGGCTTTTCCACTTGCCCTGTTTTATGCGCTTGCCGTCCACCTTTACCGACAGCTTTTCGCCGCCATGGCGGGTCAGCACGCTGTCGTCAACGGCCAGCAGATCACCAGCGTCGTAGGTATCGGTCAGCTCCTGGTCGTCGATGAGATTTTGCAGCGTAGAGCCGACGCGCACTGCAGTCTCCTGGCCGTTGAGGACGACATCCACGCTGCGGTTGACGTAGCCCACAACGGCGGCGACAAACAGCACGAGCGCGCAGCCCACGGCGATGAGCGCATAGGGCAGGCGAGACGGACGACGGGGCGTGCGGCCGTTGCCGATGCGAGCGCTGCGGTCGCTAAAGCCGCGGCTATGGTTGAGATACATCGCGCCGGGCTTACGGTGACGCTTGCGCTGACCGCTGGGCAGCTGCCCCAGGTCGCGGCGCGCCGTTGGACGCGCACCCGAGCGCCCGTTTAAGTTAGATCCGTTTTGGCGCATGTGCCCTCCCCCATAAACGCAGCAAGCCGGAGCAACAGGTCTCCGGCTTGCCTCCCATCATTTGGAACGTCGCTATTTACTAGCTTTCGACGAGCCCCCGCTCGCCTTTTGGTATTCGTCCTTAAAGGCCTTGAACATACCGCGCGTCTTGCCGAGCTGCTTGCCCAGTGCGCGGCTGCCTTTGTCCACGGCGACCGAACCCTTGTCATCGAGCACCTTGGCGCCCTTCTTGACCTTATCGCCCACCACGACGCTTGCCTCGGCAGCCTTTGCAGCGACGCCGCCCGAATACCCGATTGACTTGACCTCGTCCGAAACGATCATCGCGCCGTCTGCATAACCGCGCAGCATCGTCGGCGGCATCTGCGTGTCGCCCACCAGCACACTCGAGGCGGTGCCGGCGGTCACATAGAACGACTGCACAATACCCGAACGCGGCTTGAACTCCACATCCGAGCAATAGCCCACGACATCGCCCGACTCCGTGCGCACGTCCATGCCAACCCAGATAATGCAATCGTCCAGGTTGATGTCGAGGCGCTTGGCCGCAGCGGCATCGTAGGTGCCCTTGACGTCATCAACCGCGATGGCGCCCTCGTAGACGCCAATGGCATCGAGCGCCACAAATCGGTCGGGGCGCTCGATCATGCCCGCGATATCGGACTGGCGAACCATAAAGCCCACCACACGCGTACCGCCCGGGGTAAAGACCGGAAAGTGAATCTTGCCGAGCTTTTTAGGGCTGCGCGGCGTGCCATCCTTTTTGGTGCGCTTATCCTCGGTAGGCTTGCGATAGATCTTGGCGCCGACAAAATCCCCGGCGCGCATTATGCCTCGGTCGAAGGCTCCGCGGCCTCAGCGTCGGCCTCGACGGCGTTCTCGACCACGACATCGGCGGCGGGCGTCACGTTACCGCCCGAGATGGCGTCGTTGAGCTGCTCGCGCAGCTGGTCCATGCGCTCGCGGGCAAGGTCGACCTTGGCGCGCAGGTCATCGGTCTTGGCGTCGACCATCGGGCCAAAATCGTTGACCGCGGCGCGGGCCTCCTCGGCACCGTGCTCGTAGGTGTCGCGCATGTTATCCCAGGCGTCGTTGGCGATATCGGCAGCCATGGCGCGGGTCTCGGCGCCCGAGCGCGGAGCCAAGGCGACGCCGATGATGGCGCCGGCGGCAGCACCGAAGAGCGCACCCGAGATAAAGTTGAAAGTCTTACCCATGTTCATTCCTCTCCTGCGGGCACCTCGGCGCCCACCGTTTGAATGCTGTCCATTATACCCGCAGCACAGCGCTTGCCGTCTTGCTCATCTGCGTACGGTAAAGGCGCAGGTACATGATGGTGATAAGCGGGTGAGCCTACTCCTGCGGCATGGCAGGCATGGCCACCGTGGCGGCCGGGTCCTCGCCGGCGCCGTCAACGAGCGGTAGGTTGCCCTCGTGCGCGGGAGCAACCGGAACCGTCGCCGCGCCACCGTAGACGGCAGCGGGGGCCTCGTGGCTTTCGGCGGTCGCGCCCTCGGTATCGATTACCTCCTGTGGCTCGTCGTCAAAGCTCGGGACACCCTGGGGCTCCGCGGGCTTGGGCTCGGAGGCAGCCTCGGCAGGCGCCTCCCCGACAGGCTCGGCGGCAGCCCCGGCAGGAGCCTCATCCTCGGTCGCGTCCTCGGCCTCGCCCTCGGCGTTCGCGGCGGCTACGGCCTCGTGCGGGTCCTTACCCTCGGCCTCGGCGCGCATGCCCAGCACCAGGTTGCGCAGGCCCGTGACCGTACCGTCCACATCGGGAGCGGGCTGGTCGGCATGCAGATAGGCCCAATCCATCATAAAGGTCGCCGAAGACAGCGCGCCGATGGCCAGCGCGTCATCGGGACACGAAAGCTCGACCTCAAAGACACGCTCGTCGTGCTCGCTTACGCGGGTGCGGCCGCACGAAATGCTGCCAGCGAGACCGGTCTCGTTCATGAGCTCGACCGTCACGTGCTCCAGCAGATGGCAAAGCTCGGTCTGGCCCATGCAGTCCTGGAACTCGCGACCGGAATCGCCCAGGCACAGATGCTTGGCAATCGCAGGTACCAGGTAGTACACGCGCGCCGTGGCCTCGATGTCCTCCGAGGTCATAAGCGGCATGCCGGGGTTCACCAGCACGTGCGCGCAGATCTTGTCCTCGCTGACGGTGACCTTAAGGATGTTGAACAGGCCTGCCATAACTCTCCCCTACTCTTCCTTGCCCTACTCGTCGCCGTCGTGCGGGTCCGCAGAACCCGCGTCCGACGCCGCCGGCTTATCTGCCGAGGGCTCGGAATCCTTCTTATCGGTTTCGGCCGGAGCGATCACGCGAATGAGCGAGATGCGCTGGCCACGCATCGACTGCACCTTAAACTTGTACCCCGCGACCTCAAACACCTCTCCGATGTCGGGCACCGAGTCGCAAAGCTCCAAAATCCAGCCGGCGATGGTCTCATAATCATCGCTTTCCTCGAGCGGCCAACCAAGGTCAATCGCGTCATCGCACGAAAAACGCCCATCGACAAGCCACTCGCGGCGCGAAAGGCGCGTGAGGTACTTGTTGTCGGGGTCGAACTCGTCCTCGATCTCGCCCACGATCTCCTCGACGATGTCCTCGATGGTGATGATACCGGCCGTGCCGCCGTACTCGTCCACGACCACTACGATCTGGTCGTGCGAGGTCTGCATCTCGGACAGCAGCGGCAGAATGTCCTTGGTGTCGGGCACAAAGGTGGCGTCGCGCAAAAAGTCGGCGATGGGCTGGTCGCCCTTGCCGTCGAGCGAAGGCTGGATCAGGTCCTTGATGTGCGCGATGCCCACGACGTTGTCGGGATCCTCGTGATAGACGGGGATGCGGCTAAAGCCGGTCTGGCGCATGGCGGACAGCACGTCGGCGACCGTCTCGTCGTCCTCGCACATGGTGGTGTCCACGCGCGGCACCATGACCTCACGGGCAACGGTGTCGCCCAGGTCGAAGATCTCGTGGATCATGCGCTTTTCCTCGTCGAGCAGGTCGTCCTGCTCCGAGACCATGTACTTGATCTCTTCCTCCGAGACGTTTTGGCGGTCGTCGGCGCTCTTGATGCGCAGGATGCGGGCCAGGCCATCGGAGCAGGCACCGGTCAGCCACACGAGCGGGCGGGCGATCTTTTGGAACACGGAGAGCGGTCCCACGACCTGCTTGGATACGCCTTCGGCATTAGCCAGCCCGATGCGCTTGGGCACGAGCTCGCCGATCACGATGGACACGAAGGCGACGGCGACGGTGATGATGACCGGCGCCAGGCCGCGCGCGATGGCGGAGAGCGGCGCGATGCCAAAGCTCATGAGCCACGTGGCAAGCGGGTCGGACAGGCTCGTCGAGGCGACGGCGGACGAGGCAAAGCCCACGAGCGTGATGGCGACCTGGATGGTGGCGAGCAGCTGGTCGGAATCGGCGGCCAGCTTAATGGCGCGCTCGGCGCGTTTGTCGCCTTCCTCGGCCTCGTGCTCCAGCACAGCACGCTTTGCCGTGGTGAGCGCCATCTCGGACATAGAGAAGTAGCCGTTGATGAGGGTCAAAACGAGGGTGGTGATAAGGGAGATGGTTATGTCCATCGGGAGTTTCTCGAACCTCCAAGATTCGGGACGTTAGGGTAAAACGTTGGTGGCGGATACGGCAATTGCGCCGGCACCCAAACGAGGACGCGGGCGCGCAGGCATGGTCGCTAGATTACGAAGAGGATCACCGCCATGAACTGGAAGATGCTGCCGGCGAGCACCCACAGGTGAAACACGCTGTGCAGATAGCGTACGTTTTTGGCGATATAGAACGGCACGCCCGCGGTGTAGCACACGCCGCCGACGGCGAGCAGGGCAAGTGCCACGGGGTTGAGCAGCGACACGAGCTCGGGCAGCTTAAAGACAACGAGCCAGCCCATCAGCAGGTAGACCAGGCCGCTTACCCAGTGCGGTTGACGCTCACGCATAAAGCACTCGAGGGCGATGCCGATAATGGCGATGGCCCATACGGCAAAGAACAGCGCAGGACCGCCGTCGTTTGCGAGCGTGATGAGGCAAAACGGCGTATAGCTGCCGGCTATGAGCAGGTAGATGCAGCTGTGGTCGATGATGCGAAACACGCGCTTGGCGCGCGCGGGTTGAATCGCGTGGTAGAGCGTGGAGGCCAGATATTCGAGAATAATGCTGACGCCATAGACAATCGCCGCGGCCATGTGGGCCGGGCCTCCGCCGCGCAGGGCAGCGAATACGATCAGGAGCACCAGGCCCGCGATACCCAGCAGGCAGCCGACACCATGGGTGACGGAGTTCATGATCTCCTCGCCCACCGTGTAGTGTGGAACGGCCGCGGTCTTGGGTCGCGGCTTAGAACTGTCGCTCGAATCGGACATGCCGGTTACATCCTCCAACGTAAAGAGTTCTCAACACTATATCAAAGCGTCTAGGTACGTGCGAAATTTGCACCATACGTGACCCTTTGTTTACCCATTCTTTGTCTGTTGACGCATCAACGGCGAACGTCCATAATGCGCTTGCATTAAATGTTGATGTATTAACATCTTATAGGAGAATACCGCATGGCTCAAAACGCACGTTCCCATCGAAAGCTCAAGATAGCCGGCATCGTTGCACTGGTGGTTGTCGTTGCGCTGCTCGGATTTGCCGGCAACTTCCTGTTTGACTTCGCGCTGAATCCCCGCGCGCCGTACACCATGAAGATGATGCAGGATAGCAAGAACGACAAAGACGGTGAGCAGCCGGATGCCGAGGACACCGAGGCGCGGGCATGGTTTAAAGAAAACCGCAAGAGCAGCAGCCTCACCGCAGATGACGGAACCGAGCTCGCCGCTTGGTATTTTGCTGCTTCGGAGAGCACGCACGACTACGCCGTCTGCCTGCATGGATATACCAACGAGCCCATCGGTATGGCCCGATACGTCAAGCGATTCCACGACCGCGGCATGAACGTACTCGCACCCGCCGCCCGCGCCCACGAGCGCTCCGGCGGCGACTATATCGGCATGGGCTGGCCCGAGCGCCTCGATGTCGTTGCATGGATTGGGCGGATCGTTGCGGCCGACCCCGAGGCGCGCATCCTGGTCTTTGGCGAGTCGATGGGTGCGGCAACCGCCATGAACGTCGCGGGGGAATCTCTGCCCGCGAACGTGAAATGCATTATCGAGGACTGCGGTTACACGAGTGTTTGGGACGAGTTTTCCCTGCAACTCAAGGACGTGTTCGGCCTGCCCAGCTTTCCCTTGCTCGATGTAGCAAACTTCGTGTGCAACGTGCGCGCGGGCTACGACTTTCATAAGGCGAGCAGTGTGGAGCAACTCAAACACGCGACGGTTCCCATGCTGTTTATCCACGGCGACAAGGACACCTTTGTGCCGTACGACATGCTCGACCAAAACTACGACGCGTGCGCCAGCAAGGTCAAGCAAAAGCTCACCATCCATGGCGCCACCCACGCCAAGAGTGCGCAAGTTGACCCCGAGCTCTACTGGAACACGGTCAACAACTTCCTCGACGAGTATTTTTAGGCGAATAGTAACGTCTGAGGCTTTATCTGACCCCCTATTTTCGGAAGTATGCGGCAAAATCTGGAACTGCCGACCAGACCGTAGTTTTACCAACAATTTATCAGGGGTTTTGTTGCCAAAAAACGTCGTGTGCTCGGCGGTCTCGAAATTTGCCGCATACTTCCGGAAAACCGCCCGAGAGCGTTGCGCTCGCGGGCGGCTTTTGCTCAACTAACGCTACAAAGGTGCTTGTTTTGTCCAATAGATAGGTGCTACTTGACCTCGATGAGCTCGTACTTGCTCGTGCCCAGGCCGATCTTCTCGGCATGCGCAATGCAGGTGCGCCAGTCGGTGTCGGGATGCGTGATGCAGAAGGGGTCCTTGGCTTGCTCGCCCTCCAGATGCTCGTGGTTGTGCTCCATCTTGGCCGCGCTATCGGTGAGCTCGGTGTTGGGAAGCGGCTCGGACGCCATGACGGCATCGGCACAGGCCTGGTCGATGGCGACCGGGTCGAAGCTCGCGAACATGCCGATGTCGTTGACGATAGGCGTATCGTTTTCGGGATGGCAATCGCAGTTGGGGCTGATGTCCATGGCAAGCGAGATGTGGAAGCTCGGACGGCCGTCGACAACGGCCTTCGTATACTCGGCGATCTTGCAGTTGAGCACGTCGGCCGCAGCGTCATGGCCGGGCTTGATGGCATCCTGGTTGCACACGCCGATGCAGCGACCGCAGCCCACGCAGCGATCATGGTCGATAGCGGCAACGTGAACCGTACGGGTGTTGCCGTTGGCGAGCTCGCGCTCACGGGTGTCGTCAAACGAGATAGCGCTGTGCGCACAGACCTTTTCGCAGGCACGGCAGCCAATACAGTGCTCGGTCGCGACGTTCGGCTTGCCGGCAGCATGCTGCTCCATCTTGCCGGCGCGGCTGCCGCCGCCCATGCCCAGGTTCTTCATGGCGCCGCCAAAGCCGGCCTGCTCATGGCCTTTAAAGTGCGTGAGGCTGATCACAATATCGGCATCCATGAGTGCCCGACCGATCTTGGCCTCGTGCACGTACTCGCCGCCCTCGACCGGAACGAGCGCCTCGTCGGTACCCTTGAGGCCATCGGCGATGATGATCTGGCAACCCGTGGCATACGGGGTAAAGCCGTTCTGGTAGGCGGTGTCGATGTGCTCGAGCGCGTTTTTGCGGCTACCGACATAGAGCGTGTTGCAGTCGGTGAGGAAGGGCTTGCCGCCCAGCTCCTTCACGACATCCGCGACGGCGCGGGCGTAATTGGGGCGCAAAAAGCTCAGGTTGCCCAGCTCGCCAAAGTGAATCTTGATGGCGACGAACTTGTTCTCAAAGTCGATCTGCTCGATACCGGCGTGACGTATGAGGCGCTTGAGCTTGTCGAGCTGGCTCTCGCGAGCATGCGTGCGCAGGTTGGTGAAGTACACCTTAGCGGGTGCTGCGGGTGCAGTTGCGGTCATAGATCTATCCCCTCGGTCTATATGGCGTTACAGACATAGAGGATGGTACCAGTTAAAGCAGAGTTAAAGTCAAGTACGGCACCTAGTCATTGGGGACGTTCTCGAACGACTACTCTTGGACTTTAAGGGCTTCGGCCAGGCTGACGCGCTTGATAGAACGCGTGTGTAGCAGCGCCACGAGCAGGTAGGTCGCAAAGCCAATGCCGACGCATGCAACCATGGACCAAGCGGGCACGTAGATCTCGATATTGCCGTTGTAGGCGAGCAACATCGAGCGGAAGATAGCCGTGAGCGAGCCAATGATCACGGGCAGGCTCAGCACGAGCGACGCCACCACGCACAGCGTGATCGAGCGGATGTACAGATGCGAGATCTCGCTATCGCGATAGCCAAAGACTTTCATGTAGCTGATCGAACGGGCGCTGTGGTCGATCACTGCCTTGGTCAGCAGGTACATAAACAGCAGGAAGATGAACACCGCAAGCCCAACCATCATGCCGATCATTTTGCTCATCATGCCGATGAACTGGTCGCCCACGGCGCGCATGTCGTCGGGCGTGGTGTCGCCGGCAAAGTAACGAGCATCGAGATCGAGCTTCTCGTCGCTCACATAGCCGTTAAAGTAGGCGGCGTCGTTGTCGAACAGCTCATTAAAGTCATCGATGCTCATATAGATATTCATGTCCGACTTGGAGCCCCAGGCACAGTCCTTGCCCGCGTACTCAAGGGAATAATGCTTACCCTCGTACTTGTCGCCGAGTGTGACCTTCTGGCCCTCGCTCCAGCCAAACTTGTCGAGCAGACCGCCGCCAAAGACGACGCGCCCATCGCCGACGTTGAGGTCTTTCCAATAGCGCGAATCGGATGAAATGCCGTAGACGGAAATCGTCTCCTCGCCATTACCATCGCCGCGGTCGTATTGCAGCTGGTAAACGGCGTATTTCTCGGCCTGCGCGATTGTGCCCGCGCCGTTGTCGGTCGTATTGACCGGGTGGATATCGTCGTTGTCAGCGTCGATCTTAGAGGCCTTGTCGATCAGGTCGATAGCCTCATCGCGGTCGCAGCCGAGGGCATCGGCAAGATCGTCAAGGCGCGCGTAGAGCGCATCCTTCTTGTCCTGGACCTTGGCAAGCGCATCCTGCGCCGCAGTCAGGCTCTCGGCAGACGGAGATGCGGCCGCGGCATCGGCTGCCACCTGCGCCGCATCGGCCGCGTCGTCAAGCTCGTCATCGGCATCCCGGGCGGCGGAAAGCAGCGCGCCGTCAACCGACTGCAAGCGCTCGAGTGCCGACCACCGCTCGCGCTCCTCGGCAGTGCCCTCGAGCTCCAGCGGCGCCTTGAGCGTGTACTGGTGCTCGGCGACCAGGCTTGTCTCGAGGTTGTCCGCATAGTGCGTCATCGTGGGCAGAATCGCCAGGCCAAAGAGCAGCAGCAGCGAGGCAAACGCAATGCCCACAAAGAGCGTGGCAAAGTTGCCCAGGTTGCGCAGAAAGATACGCAGGCGGAAGCGCGAGACAAAGCCCATGCGCTCCGGCAGTTGCATACCGCGCTTGGTGCCCGATTTGCCGCTCGCTTCGTGACGAAGAAACTGCAACGGCGTCTTGCCCATTTTGCGAAGCAGGCCCACCAGCGTAATGAAGACGAGCGCGGCGGCGGGAACCACGGCGCACTTCACAAAGATCTCCCAACTCCAGTACACCTGGAAGGGCGGCAAGCTGTACGAACCGTAATAGAGGCTGCGCATGGGCTCGGTAAAGAACACAACGCCGAGCGCAGTGCCCAAAAGCGCTGCGAGCACGCCCACGATGGCGGGAAGCGCAAGGTAGTGCAGCACGATCTCGCGACGGCGATAGCCGCTGGCGAGCAGTGTGCCAATGATGGCGCTCTCCTCCTCGATGGTGGCGTCGGTAAGGACCACAAAGACGAACGCCATGATCACGATGATGATGTCGAGCAGCGTCATCCACATCATAGAGTCGCCGTCCACGTCGTCGCGCGCATAGCCAATGCCCTGGTTGGAATCGGCGTCGATCAGATCGTCCACGCGCGCATCGGCGTCGGTCAGCGCCTCAACCATATCCTGCTCCGCATCGATGCGATCCGCGGTGGGGAGGTTGCGATCGGCAAAGGTGAAGGAGTAGGTGTAGGCAGGCGCGCCGCCGGCATCCTCGAGCGCGGCAAAGCCGGCGTCGGTGACCTCGGCCACGCCATAGGTGATGGTGTTCACCGTAAAGTCCGAATTGTTGAGGAACAGCGCCTGGCTATCGGGCTGGGTCATGATGCCGCAGATGGTGTAGGTGCGACCCTCGAGCTCGACCTTATCGCCCACGGCGAGATCGTTGTTGGTGGCGAAGACACGGTCGATTGCCACCTCATCGTCCGTCTTGGGCTCCTTGCCCTCACGGTAGGACGCGATATCGACCTTGGTGCGGTGCGCATAGGTGCGCAGCGTGCGCTTGGTGTCGTCGTCGCCGGACGCCTTTTTGATGATGGCGTCGATGGAGAAGTTCTTGTAGAGCGTGACGCCGCCGACGTCGCCGGCTGCATCCTCGGCTGCCTTGAGCTGGTCTTTGGTGGCCTCGAAAGAGGTGGTCACGCGGCCGTCCTCAATCGTGTACGCATCGCGCATGTCGTCGATAAGGCAGCCGATGGAATGCGCTGCGAGCAAAAAACCCGAGGTGAGAGCGATGCTTCCGCACATAAGCAAAAAGATGCCCAGATACTTGCCGATATTGCGGCGCAGCTCGCGCGGGAGACGTTTTGTGAGAGGTGTCATGGTGCCGCCTACCAATCGAGCTCGGCGGCCGCGACGGGCGACTCGTTGAGCTCATCCTCGACGATGCGCCCGTCGCGCAGGCGCAGCACGCGATTGGCCATGCGCGCGATGGCGACATTGTGGGTGACAATGATGATGGTGCAGCCGTAGGTGCGGTTGACATCCTCCATGAGCTGCAAGATTTCCTTGGACGTCTTATAGTCGAGCGCGCCCGTGGGCTCGTCGCACAGCAGCAGACCCGGGTTTTTGACGAGCGCACGGCCGATGGCACAGCGCTGCTGCTGGCCACCCGAAACCTGGCGCGGGAACTTGTTGCGGTGCTCGTAGAGGCCCAGCGAGCGCAACAGGTCGTCGACATTGAGCGGGTTTTTGGACAGGTGCGCCGTGACCTCGATGTTCTCCTTGATGGTGAGATCGGGCACCAGGTTGTAGAACTGGAAGACAAAGCCCAGCTCACGGCGTCGGTATTCGCCCAGGTCGGCGGCGTTGAGCGTGGTGAGGTCGCAGCCATCCACCAGAATAGAGCCAGCGTCGGCATCCTCCAGGCCGCCGATCAGGTTAAGAAACGTCGACTTGCCCGAGCCCGAAGGCCCCAGCATGACGCAGACCTCGCCGCGGTTGATGGACGTGTCGATGCCGTCGAGCACCGTCAGGCGTGCGCCACCGTCGCCGTAGTGCTTTTTGAGATCCTTAACCTGGACGTAGGCTTCCTGCGTTGCCATGGTATCCCCCATTGTTAGCCTCGTACTACTTTATGAGGTAATAGTAAACCTTGGCGAACTATTTTTGGTCGAGAGCGGGGATTTGCTTCAAGACTAGTCGTTGGGGACGCTCTTAAATGACTAGGTGGCTAGGCGCGGGATTTGGCGCGTGCGAGGGCCAGGCCTACGGCGGCGATGGCCACGGCAAAGAGCACCGTGACGCCTAGGTCGCAGGCGATGTCGCCCAGCACGGCGGGCGTCAGGTCCGCGGCGAGCGCCTTGCTGATCGCGTCGTTCACCCAAAACGTCGGCACAAAATGCGCCACGGTCTGCACGGCTGGGCCCATCAGCGACAGCGGCATCCAGGCGCCGCCCAAAAACGTCATGAGCATGCCGAGCAGATTGCCCACACCGTTGAGCAGCTCCTCGCGCGCGCCCAAGCTCGAAAGGGCAAAGCCAACGGCCAGCGGCGTGCACGCCAGGGCAAACGTCGCTGCCAGCGCCAGGCACACACGGCCCACGCCGACCTCGGCGACCGCGCCGGCAAAGCCCACGACACCCATCATGCTCGACACAAACCAGATACAGACGGTGAGCACGGCGGCGGCCGCAAATACGGCAAGCGAACGCTGGCGCTCGGAGATTGGGCCGGCATCCATACGACGCACGCGCTCGGGCTCGTTCATGCCCGAGAACACCAGCCCCACCGACACGATGACCGACGAGATAATCGCGTACGCACCAAAGTTGAAATACGACTCGAGCGTGGCGGCAGCAGTCGAGTCGACCTTGACCTGCTCGATCTGGACCTCCGCGCGCTTTGCAGCGGCATGCTCGGCAGCCTTGGCAACGTAGCCGTTGGAGGCAGTGGGCTCTAGGGCCGCCGCGGTGCCCGCAAGCGAGATCCAGCACGAGGCCTCGGCAGACGAAAGCGCCGCCGCCATGGTGCCAGCACCGTAGGTCACATCGAGCTTGGGCAGAGACTCCCCCGCGCGGGCGGCCGCAACGAGGTCGTCCTCAAACCCCTCCGGGATAAAGAACACGCAGTCGGCGCTGCCCTTGGCACTGTTGCTCTTGGAAAGCGCATCCGCAAGATCGTACGCATCGTCGCCGACGCCCGTGACCAGCTCAAAGCGCGAACCCAGATGCTTGGTAAGCGCACGCGAAAGGTCGCTGCCGTCGCGGTCGACCACGATCACGTTGGCATCGTAGGGCTTGTACTCGGTGAGCTGCGACGAGTTCCAGCTCACCGAGGCCGCAATGAATACGCCCATGAGCGAAATGAACACCGTGTAGATGAGCAGATAGAGCGGGTGCGCGAGCGCCATGCGAAGCGCGGTCTTAAAGGTGCTCATAGCGGCTCCTTCCAAAGATCAGCGTGGCGGCGGCAACGAACAGCAGCGCCATAAGGACCAGTGCGCCGGCGCGAACGGCAAAGGGGCCCAGGTCCTCAAAGAAATACAGGCGGTTGAACATGTCGCAGATAAGCTTGACGGGGTTGAGCCAGCACTCGGCCGGGCAGGCGCGGGCGACGTCGTCGGCAAGCGCCATCGCCGGCTCGCCGTAGAGCCCGGCGAACAGGGCGCACGTGGTAACAAAGCCCGTAAGGATGCCGGACTTGGACGCCTTGCCGCCCTTAACGGGAAGCGTGCCCACAAAGAGCCCCAGGCCCGTGGCGGCAAGCGCGGAAGCGGCACCGCCCACCAGACACAGTCCCTCACGCCCGCCAAAGTCGACGCCCACGACCAGGCGCACATAGCCGATCGCGATCGTCATCGAGGCAAAGGAAACCAGCCACGAGCCCACAAAGATACCGGCCAGCGACGCCGTCTTGGAAAGGCCGCCCACGCAGCGACGCGCACCAAGGCCCGACAGATTGGGCTGCAGGTCGACGACGCTCAAGGCGGCAAACTCGGCAGACATCATCGCGACCAGGCCAAAGAGCGCGTAGTAGTAGATGACCGTGCCGTCGGGCGTGGTGCGCGTCAGGCTTACGCGGCGGGTGCCGCCCTCGAGCGACAGGGCGCGCGCAACCGCCTCCGGGTCGGCGAGCGCCGCCGGATTGTCCTGGGCAATCTGGCGCATGAGCTCGGTATTTTGTGTATACGAGCTTGCCACCGTCTCCAGAATGCTGCGGTCGGTGAGCACGGACGAAGCACGTGAGCCGTCGTGACTCGATAGCAGCGTGAGCTTGGGCGCGCCCGCAGCGTCGACCGTATAGATACCCGCAACCTCGCCGGCCTTGAGCGCACGGCTCGCGTCGGCTGCGTCGTCGCACTCGTGGATCTCGAGCAGTTGGTCGTCGCCTTCCTTGGCAAGCGACGTCGCCACGTCCTTAAAGGTCGAGGCGTCCCAGGCCTCATCCGCTACGACGGCCACCGGCACCGGGTCGACCGTGCCGTCGGAGCTGAGGTTCGCAAACATAAACATGAACATCGTGGAAAGCGCGATGGGAAAGAGAGCGCCCCAGACCCACGTACTCGGCCGACGCAGCAGCGTCTTGACCGTGGTGATGATAGTGTTGAACATAGCTGCCCCCTAGTCGCGCAGCTCGCGGCCGGTGATCTCGAGGAACACGTCGTTGAGGGTCGGTGGCTCGCTCCACACGCGGCCGAGCGCCACGTCGGCGGCGCGCAGCGTGTCGAGGATGTCGACCAGGTTATGCGGGCTCGCTTCGCAGGTGCAGACGAGCTCGCCGCCGGACAGCTCGACTGAAAGCACGTGCTCGAGGGCGCGCAGCCGCTCGACCGTGGCCGACTCGACGGCGCCGACCTCGACGGTCACGCGCTCGCCCATCTGAATCATGCGTTTGAGCTCGTCGTTGGTGCCCTGCGCCAGCACGCGGCCGCCGTCCATGATCATGATGCGGCTGCAGATCTGCTCGACTTCCTCCATGTAATGGCTGGTATACACCACCGTGGCGCCCTCGTCGCGCAGGCGGCAGATGCCCTCCAGGATGGCATTGCGGCTCTGCGGGTCGACCGCCACCGTGGGCTCGTCAAAAAAGATGAGCTCGGGCTTGTGCGCGATGCCGCAGGCGATGTTGAGGCGTCGCGCCAGGCCGCCCGAGAGCTTGCCGGGGCGGAACTTGGCAAAGTCGCCCAGGCCGACAAAGTCGATGGCCTCGTCGACCAGCGCGCGGCGGCGCTTGCGGTCGTTGACGTAGAGGCTGCAGAAATAGTCGATGTTCTCGCGCACCGTAAGCTCGTCGAACACCGCCACCTGCTGCGGCACCACGCCGATGCGGCGCTTGAGGTCGTAGCGGGCGGGCGTCATGGGCTCGCCGAACAGTTCGATGGTGCCCTTGTCGTAGGCGAGCAGCTGCAGGATGCAGTTGATGGACGTGGTCTTGCCCGAGCCGTTGGGGCCCAGCAGGCCAAAGATCTCGCCGGGGGCGATGCTCAGGTTAAAGTGGTCGAGCGCAATAAGATCGTCGTAGCGCTTGACGAGGTTTTCGACGTGGACGATGTCTGTCATGAGGCGGCCCTTCTGTTGATTGCGGCCCGGTACGATTGCATCATCGCAGGAGCCGCCGACGCGCACCAGTGAGCTTTGTCACGAGTGCGAGGGGGCAGAGGTGAAACCCCCGCTCGCGCGAGCGATCGACGCCGCTTTGCCGCGCGGGAGGAATGTCACGGTTGCGCTAGGCGGCCCCTCCACCACGCGCAGCTTCGCGTACAATACCCGTATGAACAGGCTTTTCGACAAATCGATCGTGCTGGCGTGCTGTATTGCGGCCGCCATGGGTCTTGCCGTGGACGCTCGTCTGGTTGCGGCGTTTTGCCTTGGCGTTATTGCCACTTCGCTGGCCGAGGTCGCACAGGGAAACCGCGCCCGCCGTGCGGGCAAGGCCGCGAGTTACGCTTACATCATCGCGGCCGTCTTCGTGCCGCCGTTTGTGCCGTTTGCGCCTCTCGCTCTCTATGACATCGCGCGACGCGTTCACCGTGAACGAATCTGGCCCGCGCTGGCGATTGGCGCCGTGCTTGTCTGCGCGCTTGTCGCGGACCTTCGTGGTGGCGTGCTCACCACCCGAACGCTGCTGTTAACCGCCATCCTTTCGGTCGCCGCCACGTTGCTGTCGCTGCGCACCGCGCAGCTGGAGCGCGAACAGGAACGCATGCGTCGCACCCGCGACAAGCTGCAAGAACGCGCCCTGGCACTCGAGGCACGCAACCGCGACCTCGCCGACCGCCAGGACTACGAAGTCGAGCTCGCGACGCTCGCCGAACGCGCCCGCATCGCGCGCGAGATCCACGATAACGTCGGGCACCAGCTCACGCGCGCCTCACTGCAGGCCGAAGCCCTACGCGTGGTCCACGCCGACGAGCCTGGCGTCGCCGCCGATTTCGCCGACGTTAAACGCACGGTTGACGAGGCGCTCCAGCTTGTGCGCACCAGCGTCCACGCGCTCAACGACAACGCCGTCGACCTTTCCGTGCAGCTCGAACGCATTGTCGAAGGCACACGCTCGGACGGCGGCCCGCAGATTGAGCTTGAAGTTATGGCCGAACATGCGCCCGCAAACGTCGCCAACTGCTTTGCAGCGGTCCTGCGCGAAGCGCTCTCCAATACCATGCGCCACGCTTGCGCCCAGACCGTCACCGTACGGTGCATGGAGCATCCGTCGTTTTACCAGCTCATTGTTACCGACGATGGCGTGGGTGAGGTCCAAGCAAGCGGCCGCGGCACCGCGGAGGGCATGGGGCTTACCTCCATGCGCGAGCGCATCGAGGCGCTTGGCGGCACCTTCACCGCCGGCCCGCGTGCCGGCGCCGGCGGCTGGCGTGTGTTTGCCACCGTTCCCAAACAGCAAGGAGATGAGGGCCGATGAGGCTCATCGTTGTCGACGACGACCGCTTGGTGGTCGATTCGCTCAAGATTATCTTGGGCGCCCAGCCGCAGATCGAAGTGGTGGGCACCGGTGCCAACGGCAACGATGCGGTGGCGCTCTACGCTGAGCACGCACCCGATATCGCGCTGCTCGACATCCAGATGCCGGGACGCGACGGCCTTTCGGCCGCGCGCGAGATCCTTGAGCACGACCCTGCGGCGCGCGTGGTGTTTCTGACGACATTCTTGGATGACGAGTACATTGTGTCGGCGCTCAAGCTGGGCGCCCGCGGCTACCTGATCAAGACCGATGTCGCTGCCATTCCGCCGGCGTTGGCGCAGGTCATGGACGGCAAACGCGTGCTCGAGGGCAAGGCGATCGAAGATATCAACTTTGATGGGGCGGACGTCGAGGCCGGCGCGACCCGCCGGCCCGCCGCCTTTGCCGGCCTGACCGACCGCGAGTTCGAAGTCGCCGAGCTCATCGCCCGCGGCCTCGACAACAAGGAGATCGCTGCCACCGCCTATATGGGCGAAGGCACCGTGCGCAACCACATCAGCTCAATCCTAGCCAAAATGGGGCTACGCAACCGCACCCAAATCGCCATCGCCTATCTACGAGGCTAGCCGCTGGCTGCCGCCAATTTGATGCCATTTCAAAACTATGCCGGTTTACTACGATGAACCGCATATCTCCGACCACGGCAAATTGCGCACTTACAAAACCGCAGGTAGAACACTTGCGATATTTGCAAAAATGCGGGTGTGGTCAGGAATCTCGGATTCATCGTAGTAAACCGGCATAGTTTTGTTCGGGCGGCCCTACACGAGTGCCCCCGCAAGCCTCGCGGGACCAAAATGATCCGTTTTCCTCCGCCCACGGGGATCGGCCGACGGCGCCTGCCACGAAATCGGCCCATCTACTACGTTTGACTCGATACCCCCGACCATAACCGCTTTTCATGAAAAACCGCAGGCGTTCTACCTGCGGTTTTCATTTCGCATTACTTGCTGTGGTCGAGGGCTGCCACCTAAACGTAGTAGATGGGCCCATTTCGTGGCAGACGGGTCACGTGGCAGCCCTCGCAAGGCCAAAATGATCCGTTTCCCTCTGCCCACGGGAGATCAAAGGCTGTTACGGATATGGCGCCATTTCAAAACTATGCCGGATTACGGGGCTAAAGTCGGGGCCCTCATCCATACCTTCATTTTTTGAAAAACGGCAAGCTATCTACCTGCGGTTTTGTTTTTGCAATTTTCTGTATGGTCGGAGGTTCGCTATCCAGCCCCGTAATCCGGCATAGTTTTGTTCGCAGCGGCACAACCGCGCGTTTAAGCGCGGGGCCGGTGGGGCATTTTTGCCCCACCGGCCCCGTCTTCGCGCTACTCCGGCTTGGTTTCTACCGTGGGAGTCTTATCCACCGCAACTGGGGTGCGGGCGGTGTCCATAGTCAGGCAGTGCTTGGGGCAGCTCTCGATGCACTCACCGCACACCACACAGGCATACGGGTCGATCGACCACGTTCCACCCTTGCGATCGACCGCGAGCGCGCCCGCCGGGCAGCGACGCGCGCACATGCCGCAGCAAATGCACACGTCCATGTCGTTAACGATGTGCCCGCGCAGGCGCTCGGGCGCCACGAGATTCTCCTGCGGATAGCACACCGTGACCGGCTGCTTGACCATAGAACCCAAGGCCGTCTTGGCAAATGTCAGCAAACTCATGCCACGCCTACCTTTCCGTGCAGCTAATGCAGGGGTCGATGGTCAGGATAATCATAGGAACGTTGGCAAGGAGCACGCCCTGCAGCGCATGCGTCAGACCCGCCAGGTTCTGCGACGTCGGCGTGCGCACGCGGAAACGGTCCAGGTTCTTGGTGCCGTTACCGCGCACATAGTAGTACGCCTCGCCGCGCGGCTGCTCAATCACAACCTCGCCGCGGGCGCCGTCGGCCGGCGTGAGCTTGGTGCGCCTGCCGATACCGTCGTGCGGGATCTTGCCCACAAGCTCCTTGATGATGTCCATGGCCTGCGTGACCTCGGCACAACGCACCTGGCAGCGGGCATAGCAGTCGCCGTCGGTAGCAACGATGGGCTCAAACGCGGCCAGGCCTGCATAGGCACCGTCGCCAAACATGCGCACGTCGTAATCCACGCCCGAGGCGCGACCGAACGGACCGACCATCGACAGATTCAGCGCGTCCTTCTTGCTGATCACGCCCACGCCATGCAGGCGCTCGCCGCAGCTATTGTCGTCCAAAAACGTATGCACCAGGGCCTCGTAGTCGGGACGCATGGCATCGAGCGTCTGGACAATACCCGCCAGCTCGGAGTCCTCAATGTCGTGCTTAAGGCCGCCGATCTCGTTGATCGACAGAATCACGCGACCACCGCACGTGCTCTCGAAGATCTTGAGAATCTGCTCGCGCAGGGTCCACGACCGATAGAACAGCGCCTCGAAGCCAAAGGCATCGGCGAGCAGGCCCAGCCACAGCAGATGCGAGTGGATGCGCGAAAGCTCGTGCAAAATGGTGCGGATATACTGCGCGCGGCCGGGCACCTCGATGTCGAGCATGCGCTCGCAGGCGCTGGCATAGCCGTAGCTGTGGCCCACGGCGCAGATGCCGCAGATGCGCTCGGCGATGTAGCCAAACTGATGCATGTCGCGCTTTTCGGTTAGCTTCTCGAGCCCGCGGTGCACAAAGCCGATCTGCGGAATTGCCTCGATGACGCGGTCGTCCTCGATCACCAGGTCCAGATGAAGCGGCTCGGGCAGCACCGGGTGTTGCGGGCCAAACGGAATAACGGAGCGATGTGCCATGGACCTTACGCCTCCTTTTTCTGCTTGTCGCGGGCGGCCTTGGCAGCAAGCGCCGCGCGGACCTTGGCCGCTTTCTCGGGATCCATGGCGGCGAGCTTTGCCTCCATCTCGGCAGCCTTGAGCGCGGCCTTGGCAGCGGCATCGTCATGCTGAGCATCGGAGCCGGTAGCCGCAGCGGGCTGGGCGGCAACAGCGTTCGCAGCATCGCCGGCACCCGCGGCGCCCTCCCCCGCAGCAGCAGCGGCAGCGGCCTTCTCGGCCGCAGCCTTGCGCGCCTTGGCCTCTGCGGCGGCACGGACCTTCATGGCTTTCTCGCGCGCGGCCTTCACCTCGGGTGTGATAACGCTCATGGGCTCGGCAGTCGAGACCTGGTAGAAAAAGCCCTTAAAGTCGATCTGCATATCGGTAATGGCAAGCCCAAACAGGTCGTGCGCCTCGTTCTCAAACGGGAATACCGCCGGATAATACGAGCTGATGGACGGAATCTCCTGGTACTGGTCGATGCCCTCGACCACCAGGTTCTCGATCGCATAGCTGCCATCCTGAGCGATCTGCTCCTGTGCAGCACGAACGTTGATAAACGTATAGACCAGGCGATACGTGCCGTCGTCGACGTTGCGCTCGGCATGCATTTGCACAAAGCGCGCGCCGACGCCCTTGAGCGCCTGGACATGCGACAGGAGCTCGTCGATCCCGACGGTGGTATAGATAGCCTTTTGCATTACTCGGCCTCCTTTGCAGCGGTGGGCGTCTCAGCAGATGCGTCGCCAGCGACGGGCGCGGCGGGCTTCCCGGCAGGCGCGTCACCGGCACCGTCAACCCCGGCCCCCGCAGCCACAAACCCGTCCTCGCCCAGCTCAACGCCACCGTCCCAGGTGGCGGCACCGCCCACGGTGAGCGGATTGCCGCCGGCGCGCATCACGGCCTCCTTCTGGTCCAGGATGCCGCACGCCTCAACGATGGCATCAATCACCGTCTCGGGGCGAATGGCGCACCCGGGCGCGTACACGTCCACGGGAATCGCGCGGTCCACGCCGCCGATCACGTTATAGGCATCGCGGAACACGCCGCCCGAACATGCGCAGATACCGCATGCCACCACGCACTTGGGCTCGAGCATCTGGTTGTAGATCTGGCGCACGACGGGCAGGTTCTGGGCATTGACCGACCCCGTCACCAAAAAGATATCCGCATGCTTGGGGTTGCCGGTGTTGACCACGCCAAAGCGCTCCGCATCGAACAGTGGCGTGAGCGAGGCCAGCACCTCGATATCGCATCCGTTGCAGCTCGAGCCGTCGTAATGAATAACCCACGGCGAGCGCGACATTTTATGATCCATGGATGCCGCCTCCTAAATAAACACGTCGACGAGGATGGGCATAAGGTTGAGCAGGCCAAACACTAGCGCCACGCTCCATCCGAGCTTAAAGCAGCTGCGCCAGGTGCTGCGTGCGAAGGTGTTGTCGATCAGCACCTCGACAAAATATGTCGCAGCCATCACGGCCAGGGCCACGACCCAGCTCACCGGGTTGTCCCAGACAAAGAACATGCCCACCCACATCAAAAACAGCACGGTCTCGCACCAGTGCATAAGGGTCATCTTGGCCAGCGTGCCGCCGCTCATCTCGGTGGCGACGCCCTGGACGATCTCCTGGTGCGCGTGATGCGAGTACGAAAGGTCAAACGGCGACTTGCGCAGCTTGATGGTAAGCACCGCGAGCAGTGCGAGGAAAATGGGCGCGCTGTACACGATGATGGGGGCCGACTGCCCCGTCACGGCAATGGAATCGAAGCTATCGGTGGCAAGGTACAGGCCCACGCTCATCAGCAGAACGGCGGGCTCGTAACTCATGACCTGCAGCAGCTCGCGGTCGGCGCCAACCTGGGCAAACGGACTTTGCGTCGAGGCGGACGCCAACACCACAAAGATCGCGGCGAGCGTCACCATAAAAGCGCACAGCAGCGTGTTGGAACCCGACACAAAGATGCCGCCGCCCACCACGGTAAAGATGAGCGCACACGCCATGTAGGTATCGTCCATGGTGTTTACGCTGGCAGGGGCCTTGCGCAGCAGCTTGGCAACGTCGTAGAAGGGCTGCAGCAAGCGCGGGCCCACGCGGCCCTGCATGCGAGCCGAAAGCTTACGGTCAAGACCGTCGATCAGGCCGCCCACAAGCGGCGCCAGCAGGGCAAACGCCACGGTACCAATAAAGATGCCCACGACACCCGAGCCTTCGAAATACTTGCCGCGCAGCACCGAGGGCGCGCTCATGGCAAGTCTCTCGGGTCCAATCCACGCGCAACACAGCAGCGCAAACAAGATAATGCTGCAGCACACGACGCTACCCGCGGGGCCAATACGCTTCTCGCCAAGGGCGTCCTCCGAGTACCAATTGCGCTTTTCGGCCTTCACCTCGTGTCCCATCGAGCCGCGGAAATGGCGATATTTGTCGGTTCCCACGCCCGAAAGGTACACGTTGACGTGCGGTTTGTTGCTCACGCGGAACGACGTCAGCAGCACCACGGCGATAAACGCCACGATAACCACCATCAGATACATGGCATCCTTGCCGATAACGTACGGCACGCGGCCAAACACCATGGCCAAGTAAGGCGACACCAGACCGCTCGAGATAACCGGGAACGCCACACAGCACAGAATCAGCAGCGCGGCGATGGTGTTGAGGGCCATCCATTCGGTCTTATGGACATTGACCTCAACGTTTTGAGCCGTGGGGTCGACGCCCGAAAGCTTGGCAAGCCACTTGCCCCAGAAGTAAAACGTCGCGGCCGAGCCAAAGGCAAGCACCATGATCATGAGCACGTTGCCGGTCTGGGCAAACGCCACCAGGGCGCCCCACTTGGACACGAGCATGCCAAACGGCGCCACAAACATGCCCATGATGCCCAGCATCATCAGGCGCGTCAGGTGCGGCATGCGGCTGAACATACCGTCCATGTCCTCGATATTGCGGCTGCCGATATGATGCTCGGCCGTGCCCACGCACAGGAACAGCAGCGACTTGGCCACCGTGTGGAACAGGATCAGGAAGATGGCCGCCCATACGGCCTCGGGCGCGCCGACACCCAGGCAGGCACTGATGAGTCCCAAGTTGGAAATGGTGGAGTACGCGAGCACGCGCTTGGCGTTGCTCTGCGAGATGGCCATGAGGGCAGCGAGCAAAAACGTGATGGCGCCCACGCTCGTGACCATAAAGCCAGTCACGGGATAGATGGCATAGAGCGGGCTCAGCTTGACCATCAGGAACACGCCGGCTTTGACCATGGTGGACGAGTGCAGCAGGGCGCTCGTGGGCGTGGGGGCAACCATGGCACCCAGCAGCCAAGTGTGGAACGGCATCTGCGCGGCCTTGGTGAGTGCGGCGAGCGACAGCAGAATGACCGGCATCACCAGCAGCGCGGATTGCGCGGTTCCGGCGCCGGAAAGCTCGATCACACCCGAGATGGTCAGCGGCATACCGTTAACGTGCAGGTACATGAGGCCGGCCAAAAACGCGATACCGCCCAGCATGTTGAGGATGATCTGGGTGAAGGCGTTCTTGATGGCCTCGGGCGTGCGCGTATAGCCAATCATAAGGAACGAGCACACGGTAGTGATTTCCCAGCCACAGAACAGCCACTCAAGGTTGTCGCTCGTCACGATGACGAACATAGCCGAGAGGAACAGGAACATAAGCGCCAGGAACTGCGGGCGTCGGTCGGGCGCGGTCTGCCCGCGCAGCGCGGCCTCGTGCTCGTCGTGGGCCTGGAAATCCTTCATGTAGCCCAGGGCATACACGCAGATTAGGCTGCCGACAATGCCGACGGCGAGGACCATGATCACGCTCATATAGTCCAGGTAGAGCGGCGTTGCTGTGACGGCTTCGGCCGCGGGCAACGTCATGGCTGCAAAGGCGAGTGAGCCCACCAGCTGGACTATGCCGAGTACCGTGGTGAGCGCGTTCCTATATTTGTACGCGTTGTACAGGATGACGGCGCACAGGATGACGTCGATGACGGAGCTGATGATCGAGAGCACATGCGAGGTGCCGGAAGCAACCTCAAAGCTCTGCGGGCCCGCGCCAAAAAACATGACGGCGACTACAACTGTCACCGCCATAATGATGCCGGAACCTATGAGCCCTACCGTATCGCGGGCGCGGTCACCGCGCGCGAGCAGCATGCCCAGCGCCGGTACCAGCGGAAACAGGGTAAGGAAATACAGTAGCGTCATACCATCACTCCCCCATGCAAAAACGCTGCAATTGTTTAACGTTATAGCTCAGTTGAGGAGCAACGGCGGCAGGTTTTCGGTCAACTGGGGAGTTTTAGGCGTACGGGGTAAGGGCACGTCCGCTTTGGAGCAGTGGGGCGGCAAGAAAAATGCGCCCCTGTGGGCGCACCCTCTTGCTACTCTGCCTGTTTAACGCGCGGCTTGCGACCGCGCGGCTTATCGATAAGCGCGTCGGCGCCGCCATCGCGATACTGGCGACACCAGGCCTTGACCGAAGACTCGCTGGGAATCTTGTGCTTAATCATGGCTTCGCGAACCGTCAGGCCGTTTTCCAGGCGATCCTTTACCACGGCGAGCTTGACGTCGTACGAATAGGTGTGATGGCGAGCGCCCGCGTTGAGCACGGCGTCGGCGCCGCCCACGGCATATGCGCGGGCCCACTGACGAGCCGTGGCCTGGGGAATTCCAAGCTTTGCGGCGAGGGCGCGGTGACCGACCCCCTCTTGGAGGATCTCGACGGCGCGCTGCCTAACCTCGGGCGCATGCGTGCGAGTCCTAGTTGCTTCCGACATACCTGCCACTTCTTAGCCTTAACCGTTAAT
>JAYBEF010000055.1:0-49548 GCA_037277825.1 Collinsella sp. | reverse complement strand
TCTCGATAAAGCCGGCGCTGGCCTTCTCGTCAAACGTGGTGTCGCGGTCGTAGGTAGCCAGGCCGTAGTCGTAGAGGCTGAAGGGACTCTTGCGGCCGACGACATGGCAGTTGCCCTTAAAGAACTTCAGACGGACAGTGCCGGTCACGAACTTCTGGGTATCGGCCATAAAGGCGTCGAGCGCGTTCTTGAGCGGGCTGTACCACTGGCCGTTGTACACGGCGGTGGCCCAATCCTGCTCGAGCTTGATCTTGGTCTTGAGCAGGTCGCCCTCGACGCAGATGTCCTCGAGCGCCTTGTGGGCGGTGATGAGCGTCAGGGCGCCGGGAACCTCATAGCACTCGCGGCTCTTGAGGCCCACCAGACGATCCTCGACCAGGTCAAGACGGCCAAAGCCGTTGTCGCCCGAAATCTTGTTGAGGGCGATGACGATCTCGGAGAGCTTCATCTTCTTGCCGTCGACGGCGACAGGCTTGCCGGCCTCAAACTCGATCTCGGTATAGGTCGGGGTGTCAGGCGTGTCCTCGGGGTTCTTGGTCATAACCCAAGCGTCATCGAGCGGCTCATTCCAAGGGTCCTCCAGGTGACCGCACTCGATGGCGCGACCCCACAGGTTGTCGTCGATGGAGTAGGGGTTGTCGTTGGCACCCTCGGGAACCGGCACGTTGTGGGCGTGGGCATAGGCGACCTCGTCGGGACGGCACTTCAGGTCCCACTCGCGAACCGGGGCGATAACCTTGAGCTCGGGGTCGAGGGCCTTGACGGCGGCCTCAAAACGGACCTGATCGTTACCTTTGCCAGTGCAGCCGTGGGCGACGTAGGTCGCGCCAAACTCGTGGGCGACCTCAACAAGCTTCTTGGCAAGCAGCGGGCGAGACAGGGCGGAGAGCAGCGGATACTTATTCTCGTACATGGAGTTTGCGGCGATGGCTTTGGTCAGGAACTCATCGGAGAACTCGTCGCGCAGGTCGAGCACCTGGCAATCGAGAACGCCCAGGTCGAGCGCCTTCTGCTTCTTGGCATCCAGTCCGGTCTCTTCCTGGCCCACGTTGCCGCAGACGCAAACGACATCGAGATTCTTCTCGTCCTGGAGCCACTTGACACATACGGATGTATCAAGACCACCGGAATATGCGAGAACGACTTTTTCCTTGCTCATGGCTGTTTCCTTTCGCCCTTGGTAGCTAGTTAGAACATCGGTCAGTTGCAAGTCATTTCAAGGTCATATACCGTGCAATATCAGGTTAAATAGCAAAAATCAGCACATACATGCCCTAGAAACATGCAGCAATGTCGTGCTAAAACCCAACGACCTCAAAATGACTCTGTTGAGGCAATTCGCCCCATGCGGACAGAGACGATTGTTATCGTCGTCGGGAAATTGCGCGCTGGCGTCGGATGGCATTGTCTGCAGTGGTGATGATCTTTACGAACTGCATCTGCCTCTCCTTTCACGTATCGCCGGGCGCAATTCAAATATCGTAAACGGTACCTTTTACTCGGTAAGCGGTTGTTTTTCCGTCTCCGTTTTCGATGGTCGCTATATTACGCTAAAGTGCCCGCAGCACAAGCGACAAATTCAAATTTCTGAAAAGTTTTTTCATTACTTTGTGAAGCGTGGTGCAAATACGCACCATTCCTGCGAAAATACGCTCGACTACTAGTTGATGGTTATAACGTCTGAAACAATCTCGAAACGAAAGGCGCATTTTTATGCAAACTTACGAATCGGACGCCAACATCGGCAACATTAAGATTCTCGCCGTCGATATGGACAAGACGCTGCTGACCGACGAGCGTGTGCTGCCCCAGGGTCTTGATGAGCGCCTGGACAAGCTCGCCGACGCCGGCATCGTATTCTGCCCCGCCAGCGGACGTCCCGCCCCCAAGCTCGAGGAGATGTTCGAGGGCATCAAGAACCGCCTCGCCTTTTGTCCCGACAACGGAGCGTGCGTGATCTATCGCGGCAGCTATATCTATAAAAGCAATATTGACGTGGAGCTGTATCAGCAGGTCTTGAACCGTGCCTCGGAGGATCCTCGCGCTGTCCCCGTCCTGTGCTGCTTCGACGAGTTCTACGTGCTTGCCCGCGACCATCAATACCACGACGAGATCAGCGTCTACTACAACACAATCAACTACGTAGACAGCTTTGAGGGCATTGATTTCGAGTCCAACAAGATTTCGGTCTTCTTCCCCGGCTACGACGCCGAGCCCGCTTTCCGCGAGACCTATAGCCCCGAGTTCTCGGACAAACTCTACGTCACCAACGCTGGGCGCGAGTGGATCGACTTTATGAACCTGGGCGTCGACAAGGGCGCCGGCGTCGCTCACCTGTGCGAGCACCTGGGCATCGATATTGCCGATGCTGCCGCCGTGGGCGACACCTACAACGACATCCCCATGCTGGAGCGCGTCGGTCACAGCTTTATCGTGGACAATGCCGAGGAGCACATGAACGCGCATGCCAAATGGCGCATTCCGAGCAACAACGACGGGGGCGTACTGACGCTCATCGACGCCATCTTGGCGGCTCGTTAACGTGGCTCGTCGGACCTGGCCGGGCGAGGCGGGTAAGTTTTTCGTTCGGTCAGGTCCTGGGCTCGCTCGGAAAGCACATTAAGTGCTTTCCGGCTCGTGCGGAATCTACGAAAAACTTACCCGCCTCGCCCGGCCAGGTCCTAGGGTGACTTGCTTGCCGCCTAGATGGCGTCTTGGCGTCTAGATACTTGGCTGAATAATTATGGATGAAGGGAGTTCCTTGCTGAAAGGGACTCCCTTCTGGTTTGGCTGCTTTGGACCTGTGGCTGTTTTTCTATTTCGCGTCGGCCCAGGTTATGCCGGTGCTGGCTTCGGCGATTAGGGGGACGCGGAGGTCTACTACGTGCTCCATGACGTCGCGGACCATGGTGGTTAGGCGCTCGACTTCGTCGATGGGGCACTCAAAGTCCAGTTCGTCGTGCACTTGCAGGATCATGTGGGCGGCAAAGCCTTCCTCTTCCAGGCGGCGGCTTACGCGGGCCATCGCGATCTTGATGATGTCGGCGGCGGTTCCCTGCATGGGATGATTCATGGCCGTGCGCTCGCCAAAGCCGCGGAGTTGCGGGTTTTTGGCCTTGAGCTCCGGAATATGACGACGGCGGCCGTACATGGTCTCGGCGTAGCCCGTCTGCTTGGCGCGTGCCACCACGTTGTCGAGGAACGTGCGCACGCCCGGGTAGGCCTCGTAGTAGCGGTCGATCATGTCGCGTGCCTCGGCCATCGAGATATGCAGCGACTGCGACAGGCCGTAGGCCTGCTGGCCATACACGATGCCAAAGTTCACGGCCTTGGCGCGACTGCGCAGGTCGGGCGTTACCTCGGACACCGGCACACCGAACACGCGCGCCGCCGTCTCGGCATGGAAGTCCTCGCCCTCGTTAAAGGCGCGCACCAAGTGCTCGTCACCTGAGAGATGCGCCAGCAGACGCAGCTCGATCTGCGAGTAGTCCACCGCCAAAAAGACGCTTCCCTCGCCTGCCGAAAACGCCGTCTTGACGGTACGACCCAGCTCCGAGCGCGTCGGGATGTTCTGCAGGTTCGGGTCGCTCGAGGACAGACGCCCCGTTGCCGTGATGGTCTGGTTGTACGTAGTGTGTACGCGACCGTCACCACGGCGTAGCGGGCCCAGCGTGTCCAGATAGGTGGACTTGATCTTAGACTTCTCACGCCAGTCCAAGATCAGACGCACGATTTCGTGGTCACGCGCAAGGTCGCTCAGCACCTTGGCGTTGGTCGAATAATAGCCGCGCTTAGTCTTCTTGAGGCCCTTGGTCGGAAGCCCCATCACATCAAAGAGCACGTGCGACAGCTGCATGGGGCTGCCAATATTAAAGGTCTCGTCACCCGCCAGGTCGCGAATACTGCGCTCAACCTCGGTAATCTGGGTCGCCAGACCCTCGGACAGACTGTGCAGACGGTCGGGGTCCACGAGCATGCCCGCGCGCTCCATCTTGGCAAGTACCGGAACGAGCGGCATCTCGATGCCATCGAACACGTTGGCGGCATTCTCACGGGCCATGCACTCGCGCAACGGTGCCACGAGCGCCAGCGTCAGAGCCGCAGTACGGGCGGCAGGCGCCGGAGCGTCCTCACCGGCACCCTCTGCGCCGCGCGCCGCAGGCAGCGCCATCTGCAGATACGTATCGGCAAGATATGCCTCATCGAACTCGGAGCGATCGGAATCCAGCAGATAGGCAGCGACCACGGTATCGAAGATACGCGTGGAATCGGTAGCGAGCGGATCCATGAGCTCGGGCTCAGAAGAATCGACGGGCGAAAGCTCGTGCAACAGCGCCTTCATATCCGGGCTCGCCACGCGACCCTCCATAAACAGACGCGCGAGCACGCCGGCAATCACGCCGTGAACGAAGTTGAAGCCCTCAACCTCAGCCGCCGCACAGCTGTCGCCCTCCTCGAGCGCGAACAGGCCCTTGGACGTCGCCAACCACAGCGTGCGCGTCAGTCCAAAGAGCGCGCCCTCTTCCTTGTCGTCGTCCACCACGGCGGCGACCCACTCGCCGGCATCAATCGCGCGGGAGACCTCAGCCGCAACGGCACCAAGCGCGTCGGCATCGCCGGCGGCTGCGCGAACCATAGCAGGTATCTCAACCACACTGGAGGCAGCAGTAGCCCCGCCCTCGCCGCCGACCAGCGCCAAGAAACGGTTCTGCATGGCGGTGATACCAAGTGTGCCCAGCGCCGCGGACACTTCGTCGGCAGAAAACGCCGGGAAGGACGTTTCGTCAAAGTCGAGCTCGACGGGCGCATCGGTGCGAATGGTTGCGACCTTGCGGCTCAGCAGCGCATCGTCGATGTGCGCACGCAGGTTCTCGCCCATCTTGCCCTTGACCTCGTCGGCATGCGCGATGACCTCGTCCAAGCTGCCGTACTGTGCGATGAGCGCGCTCGCCTTTTTGGGGCCGATGCCCGGTACGCCGGGAATGTTGTCCGACGTATCGCCCTTTAGACCGTAAAAATCGGGCACGAGCGCCGGCGTAATGCCGTGATACAGGTCGTCCACGCTCTCGGGCGTCATGATCGCCACGTCGGACAGGCCCTTGCGGGTCGAGACCACGTTGACGTGCTCGGTCACGAGTTGATACATGTCGCGGTCGCCGGTCACCAGCAGCATGTCGCAGCCGGCCTCTTCACCCAGGCGCGCCATGGTTCCCAGGATATCGTCGCCTTCCCAGCCCTCGGACTGCAGAATCGGCACGTTGAGCGCGGTGAGCAGCTCCTTGATCATCGGAAACTGCGCATGCAGATCGGGGTCCATGGGCGGGCGTTGCGCCTTATACTGCGGCAGCATCTCCATGCGCACGCGCGGTTTGCCCTTGTCAAACGCCACGACCACACCGTCGGGGTTAAAGGCATCGATCATCTTGAGAAACATGTTCAGAAAGCCGAAGATCGCGTTGGTGGGGCGGCCGTCCGGCGCATTCATGGTGGGCGGCACGGCGTGGAAGGCGCGGTGCATGAGCGAGTTGCCGTCGATAACGGCAAAGGTGCGGCGCTTGTCAGACATATTGAATACCTCGCTTTGGGCTGGGCACGGTTTGCTCACACCAGTTTACACGCTCCCCGCCCCGCGGCCACCGCACATCAGGCTTCCCTGCCGCCGCGGGCCCGCGCGTGATACGATGGCTCACGGTACATCAACCAGCACGATCGATCCGAAAGGAGCCTGCGTCATGGAGCGTCCCTGCGCATGGAAAAAGTACACGCCACAGCAAGTCGAGGAGCTCGAGGAGCTTTGCCGCGGCTATAAGCAGTTTTTGAGCGAGAACAAGACCGAGCGCCTGTGCGTCAAGACCGGCATCAAGATGGCCGAGGAGGCGGGATACGTCGACCTGGAGACCGTGATCGCCGAGGGCCGCGAGCTCAAGGCAGGCGACAAGGTGTACGCCGCCAACCACGGCAAGGACCTTATGCTCGTCAACCTGGGCACCGCCCCGCTCGAGCAGGGCTTTAACATCCTGGGCGCCCACGTGGACTCGCCGCGCCTGGACCTTAAGCAGAATCCCGCCTTCGAGGCCGGCGACATGGCCTACCTCGACACGCACTACTACGGCGGCGTCAAGAGCTACCACTGGGTAGCCTCCCCGCTCGCACTCGTGGGCGTCATCTGCAAAAAGGACGGTACCACCGTCGACATCAATATCGGCGACAAGGCGGACGACCCGGTCTTTACCATCTCCGACCTGCTGATCCACCTCTCGAGCGAGCAGATGTCCAAGCCTGCCAAGGACGCCGTCGATGCCGAGATCCTCGACGTGATCGTGGGCGGTCGTCCCGTCAAGTTCGATGGGGACGACAAGGACGCCCCCAAGGAGCCCGTCAAGCAGATGTTCCTGGACATCCTCAAGGAGCAGTACGACGTCGAGGAGGAGGACTTCCTCTCCGCCGAGATCGAGGTCGTGCCCGCCGGCCCCGCCCGCGACATGGGCCTCGACCGCTCCATGATTTTGGGCTATGGCCACGACGATCGCGTCTGCGCCTACCCCTCCATGCTCGCCCAGATCGACGTCGCCAACGTGGAGCGCACGAGCATCACGCTCATCGTCGACAAGGAGGAGATCGGCTCCGTGGGTGCCACCGGTATGACGAGCCGCTTCTTCGAGAACACCGTCGCCGAGATCATGACGCTCGCCGGCGAGGATAGCCCGCTGGCCCTGCGCCGCGCACTCGCCCGCAGCCGCATGCTCTCCTCCGACGTGTCCGCCGGCTTCGACCCGGGCTATGCCGGCAAGTTCGAGACCAAGAACGCGGCCTTTATGGGTCGCGGCCTGTGCTTTAACAAGTACACGGGCAGCCGCGGCAAGGGCGGCTCCAACGACGCCGATGCCGAGTACGTGGCCCTCGTCCGCGACATCATGGACGAGGCCGGCGTGGACTTCCAGACCTGTGAGCTCGGTCGCGTCAACGCGGGCGGCGGCGGCACCATTGCCTACATCATGGCCAAGTATGGCATGAACGTCATCGACTCCGGCGTTGCCGTCCTGTCCATGCACGCCCTGTGGGAGGTCGCCAACAAGGCCGATATCTACGAGGCCTACCGCGGCTACAAGGCCTTCATCGAGCGAGCCTAACCAACCCTTCATCAGTTGCGGTGAAATACGGACTAAACTGGCCCATAAACGGCCAAAACAGACCGTATTCCACCGCAACTTTTTTTGGCAGAGGAGAGTTCATGCTGCAGGTCATCATTTCGCCCGCCAAGCAGATGCGCGCGGCCCAAGATGCTTTTGAAGTCCTGGGCATCCCACCCTTTGTGCGCGAGACGGCTCGCCTCCACCGCGCACTGCTAGATATCGAGCGGAATGAAGGCAGCGGCGGCCTGCAGGCGCTGTGGAACGTGAGTGACAAACTGCTGGGGCCTTGCCTCAACACCCTGCATGAGTTCGGGCCCATCCTGAAAAGCGGCGATCTCGACAATCCCGCACTCGCTCGCCACCTCTCCCCTGCCGTCATGTCCTATCACGGCATTCAATACCAGAGCATGGCACCCGAGGTGATGGATTCCGCGCAGCTCGCATGGCTGCAAGACCATCTGTGGATCCTCTCCGGCCTCTACGGGTGCGTTCGTCCCTTTCATGCCGTCGAACCGTATCGGCTGGAGATGGGCGCGAAGCTCGCCGTTGACGATGCCCGAGACCTCTACGCGTTTTGGAGCGACAAGCTCGCGCGGGCTATCGCCCCGGCAGGCTCAAACACCACGATCGTCAACCTCGCCAGCGTAGAGTATGCCAAAGCCGTTCTGCCCCACCTCGCGGGCGACGCCACGGCCGTCACATGCCTCTTTGGCGAGGGTATCCGCAACGGGAAGCCCATCCAACGGTCGACCGCCAGCAAAAAGGCGCGCGGCTCCATGGCGCGGTGGATGGCAGAAAACAAGCTCGAGGATGCAAGCGAACTTACCGCATTCAACATCGGCTATCGACACATCCCCGAGCTTTCAGACAAAAACACCCTGGTTTTCATGAACGCGCAGGCACAATAGACCCGCCGTTTCCAAACACCTCGTTACTCCGCCAAGCCATCGGCCTTTGCAATCTCGCTCGTCGAGCCATCTTGGTAGGTAATCTTAACGTGCTCCACCTCGGATACCGCA
The DNA here is from genome assembly GCA_037277825.1 of Collinsella sp. GTDB lineage: Bacteria > Actinomycetota > Coriobacteriia > Coriobacteriales > Coriobacteriaceae > Collinsella. Next base: position 41,396 of record JAYBEF010000055.1, on the reverse strand, counting down.
GCGCCCGCCGGGGGCTCCAAGCGCCATTCCGTCAGCGCAATGTCCATGGTCGTGGGCACGTCCCCTTGATCTTTGAGCTTCACCGTCAGCGTTTTGAGCGTCGCATCAAACGTCACGCGTTCGATTTCTTCGCCCGGAATAGACCCGCCGCTCAGCTGCAGCTGCACAAACTCGTCGCGCGGATACCAATAGTCGCCCGGCGCGGCAACGGTATTGCCGCCCGTAACCTTCACTGTCATGATCGGCAGGGCATCGTCGGCCTCGAACTCCCATGCAGCGCCGCCGCGACCACCAAACGTCCAGATACAAAAGGCAATCACCAGCACGGCAAGCACCGCAAAACCAATCGCGACCAACCCATGGTGCGCACGGCTTTCCTCGGCCGATACATCCCATTGTGTCTCTCGATATAGATGCTTGTCTTCCATGTACGCCTCCCCACAGGCACGCTCGTTAGGCCAATCGTACCCATTCGAGCTATACTTGAGCCCATTACATAAACGGGGAGCTTGCAGGACAAGACGGCAGGCTGAGACTGGGCGCGCCCGCCCTGACCCGCAAACCTGATATGGGTAATGCCAACGAAGGGAGCCGTGCCAATGAGCACACAGACCGAGCCCAAGCTCGTCACGCAAATCGACTTCGCCCGTGCCGGGCAGATCACGCCGCAGATGAAGGAAGTCGCCGAGCGCGAGCATCGCGACCCCGAGTACATCCGCGAGCGCGTGGCCGACGGCCGTATCGCCATTCCCGCCAACATCGTGCACATCAAAAAAGGCATGCGCGCCTTTGGTGTCGGTGAGGGCCTGTCCACCAAGGTCAACGTGAACTTGGGCATCTCGGGCGACAAGGCCGATGCCGCCGAGGAATGGAAGAAGGTCAAGATCGCCGAGGACTACGGCGCCGACGCCATCATGGACCTCTCCAACTCGGGCAAGACGCGCCAGTTCCGCCAGCAGCTCATCGACGAGACGCCGCTCATGGTGGGCACCGTCCCCATGTACGACGCCATCGGCTACATGGAAAAGCCGCTGGTCAAGCTCACCAAGGACGACCTGTTCGAGGTCGTGCGCGCGCACGCCGAGGACGGCGTGGACTTTATGACCATCCACTGCGGCATCAACAAGTCGGTCACCAAGACTTTTAAGGAGACCGGCCGCCTGATGAACATCGTGAGCCGCGGCGGTTCACTGCTGTTTGGCTGGATGGAGGTCACCGGTAACGAGAACCCGTTCTATGAGTTCTACGACGAGTTGCTCGAGATTTGCCACGAGTACGACGTGACGATTTCGCTCGGCGACTCCTGCCGCCCGGGCTGTCTCTACGACTCCAACGACGCCACCGAGACCGCTGAGATGATCGAGCTGGGCAAGCTGTGCAAGCGCGCTTGGGCCGCCGGCGTCCAGGTCATGGTCGAGGGCCCGGGTCACATGGCGCTCGACGAGATCGCCGCCAACATGAAACTGCAGAAGCGCGTGTGCCACAATGCTCCGTTCTATGTGCTCGGACCGCTGGTGACCGATATCGGCGTGGGTTACGACCACATCACCGCCGCCATCGGCGGCGCCATCTCCGCCAGCTCCGGTGCCGACTTCCTGTGCTACGTGACACCGGCCGAGCACCTATGCCTGCCTAACGCCCAGGATGTGCTCGACGGCCTCATGGCCACCAAGATCGCCGCACACGCCGCCGATATCGCCAAGAAGGTGCCCCACGCCCGCGACATGGACGACAGGATGGGCCAGGCACGCCGCAAGCTCGACTGGGACGCCATGTGGAAGTGCGCGCTCGACCCGGTTACGGGCAAGAAGCGCTACGAGGAGTCCCCCGCCGCCACCGAGGGCACTTGCACCATGTGTGGCAAGATGTGCGCCGTCCGAACCGTCAACAAGATCTTCGAGGGCACCACGATCGACCTTGGCATGGAGGACTAGCCCTGTCGCCGCGGCCGCTTCTGGCGGCGAGCCGGTGCCTGTCAATTGTTGACGTGTGAACATTTGCTTGCATTTGCGTAAAGATTGCATCGCCCGCCCGGGTTCGACATAGAGTCGGCCCGGGCATCTTTATAATGCTGGCTTATAGACCCATTTGATTCCGACCGAACAAGGGAGCGAACATGGATCGCAGTAAGGTACCTGCCGTTCTATCCATCGCAGGATCCGATTCCAGCGGTGGCGCCGGCATTCAGGCCGACATCAAGACCATCACGGCGCACCGCCTGTATGCCGAGACGGCCATCACCGCCATCACCGCACAGAACACCCTGGGCGTCACCGCCGTGCAGAACATCTCCCCGGATATTGTCGCGGCGCAGATCGATGCCGTTTTTGACGATATCCGCCCCAACGCCGTCAAGATTGGCATGGTTTCCTCTGCCGAGATTATCGAGGTTATCGCCGACCGCCTGAGTGCCTGGAACGCACAAAATATCGTCGTCGATCCCGTCATGGTCGCCACTTCGGGCGCCCGCCTCATTGCCGAAGATGCCGCTGAGGCGCTCACGCGTCGCCTGTTCCCGCTGGCGACCGTCATCACGCCCAACATCCCCGAGGCCATGGCGCTGCTCGACTACGAGGTCGATTCCGAGCGCACCCAGCAAAACGCTGCCATGCTCCTCACCCGCCGCTTTGGCTGCGCGTCCCTCGTTAAGGGCGGGCATTTTGTCAACGAGGCCAACGACGTACTGGCCGAACCCGCGCCGCTCGATGATGAGGGCAACCACCTAGGCGATCCGCTCACCACGTGGTTCCGCCACAAGCGTATTGAGACCGACAACACGCACGGCACCGGCTGCACGCTCTCGTCCGCCATCGCCTGTGCGCTGGCCCAGGGCATGGATCTTGCCGACGCCGTCAATGCGGGCAAGGCATACCTGACAGGCGCTCTGGCCGCCGGCCTGAACATGGGCAAAGGCTCCGGCCCCGTCAATCACATGTGGCAGTATTAAGATTCGCAGCCCAAACCACCGCAAAGGGGACAGACACCTTTGCGGTGGTTTGGGGTCGCGCTACTCTCCGAGCATCTCTTGGAGCTTGGCCGCCACGGCGTGACCCAGGCTCTCATGGCTTTCGGGCATCATATGCAGATAGTCGATATCGCCCGGCTCGGCAAAGTCGGCTGCATTCAAAAAGTCGCAGCCAAACTGCTCAGCCACATGCGCGTAGTACTCACCAAAATGTTCCGAGGCTTCTACGGAATGCTCGTCAAAATCGGTCATATATACGTCGGCGATCTGCGGCTTAATCTTGATAGGCGCCATCAGCAGAATGCGTGGACAAGGCGCAGCGTCGGTCCAGGGAAACGCGCGGACGGTGCGAATCAGCGCCATGGCACCGTCAGCGATATCGGCAGCACCCACGCTAAAGACCGTCTTGCAGTCGTTGGTGCCCAGCATAATCACGATCGCGTCCAGCGGCTTATGGGTCTCGAGCAGCATCGGCAGCGCGCGAATGCCGTTGAGGTTGGTGTCCAGATGACACATATCGTCGCGCACCGTCGTGCGACCATTTAGGCCTTCCTCAATCACGTGCCAGCCCTCGCCCAGGTCGCGCTGGGCCACACCGCACCAGCGCACATCGTGCGCATAGCGCACCGCGGTGCCGTCGCGCATACCCGCCGGATCGTAGCCGTAGGTATTGCTATCGCCAAAGCACAGAACGTTTTTCATCGTAAGCCCTTCCTTTAGTAAAAAGCCGACGGGAGCAGTCTCTCCCGCCGGCCCGACCCATCTGTCGGCACGTACCGATTACAGGTACTTGCGCCAATCGTCATCGTCCTCATCGTCCTCGGCAGCAGCCTGGGCTTGCTCGGCGGCGTGAGCGGCCGCAGCACGAGCGGCAACCTGGGCATAGGACTCCTCGTTGCGCTCGGGGAAGTTTGCCAGCACGTGCTCGAACTTGGCAAAATCCTCGTCCCAACGCGTAGAAGGCACGGCAAAGAAGACCTGCTTGACCTTAAAGTCGCCCGATGCGAGCTCCTTGCGGAAGAGCTCAGCCACGGCCTCGGCGTCAAAGCCGTTGTTGTCGCAGCCCCAAGCGCCCAGCACGAGCTTCTCGCGACCCAACTCGTCGCAGATAGCAAGCACAAAGCGGATGCGATCGCGCAGGGCATCCAGCAAGGCATCGTCGCCCACGCGATACTCCTGGCGAGCGCGCTTGGCGTTGGGTGCGGCGGCGACGATTACGTCGGCATATGCATGTACGTGGTTGCGGTCGAAGCGCACCGCAGGCACCACCAGCGCACGATTGCGGTAAAGCTCGCAGTTGATGTTGCGGCGACGGTTCTCGCCGTACCATTTGCGCTGCTTATCGAGCACGTTGTACAGGTACGAATCGGCACAGAGCGTGGCCTCCTGGCCCAGATAGCCCTGGATGTAGCCACCGCCCGGGTTGGTGAACGAGGCAAAGGCGAGCACGGCCATGTCGCAGAACTGCGCGTAGCCTCGGCCGTTATCCAGAATGGCCTGCGTGGCAGAGGCGTCGAGCACGGTGACCTCGGGCAGGACCGGAGCGGGCTTTTCGGCGGCAGGCGCGGACTCGGCCTCCGCGGCCTCCTCTGCGGGTGCAGGCTCGGTCGTAACCTCGGTCTCTGCGGATGCAACCTCAGCGGTCTCGACCTCGGCGGCCCCAGACTCCTCGGCAATCTGTTCCTCGGCAGTGTCGGCCGCTTGGGCCTTAGCCTTCATCGCCGCGACAAAACCGGCAGGCATACCATCGAACTCGCGCACGCCGGCAAGCGAACGCTCGATGTCCTTGGCGCAGGCCTCGGACACAGCCACCACATGGCGCTCGGCGGCCTTGGCACGCGCCTCGCGCTTGGGATTGGGCTGACCCGCTCGGTTAGACCTGCGGTTACGGTTCCTGTTGTCGACATCTGCCATTCGTGGCCACCTTTCCTGTCGCTGCCGCTATCGGCTTTTTCCCATCCATCATACCCCGCCGCGCACAAAAAAGACGGCCCCGAAGGACCGCCTTTCGCATCGTTTTACCGTGTCCGGCAGGAAGCGTCGCAATGCCGCGCTTTAATCGCGACGACCAAGGATATTCAGGATGCGCAGGAACACGTTGATGATGTCCACGAACAGGTTGGATGCCATGAGCACGGCGTTGGGCAGCGTGGGCGGCACCGTCGTGGCCACATAGGTGTCATAGCCAATAAAGCCGGCGAACACCACGATCACGATCAGGTCGGTGATGGACTGCGAGACGCCCATGAACATCAGCACGATCTCGACCAGAATCGTGGCAAGTAGGATGCCAAACCAATGCCGTACACACGCTGGAAGAACTTGGGGAAGGTCACGCCCAGCGCACCAAAGACAAAGGTGATGGCGGCCGTGGCGATAAAGGCGGTGTTAATGGTAGGCAGGTCGTAGTTGGCAAGGCCAAACGACGCCGTCAGGCCAAAGGTGCTCGCAAAGACCACGTAGCCCACGAGCGACAGGCCCACGGACTGTTTGCTGGCAGCAGCCGACATCATGACCATGCCGACGATGGTCAAAATAAATGAGCCAAAGACCAGCGGCAAAGCGGCGCCGCTCATCATCATGCGCGCAAACGACATGGTGCTCGTAAAGTAAGCACCGACGCCCATGGCGCAAAAGCCCAAAAAGATCAGGGCAGACATGACAAGGTTGTACGCGCGCGGCGACATCTCCTTGGCGCGGCTTGCGCCGCTCTCGACGGGGCCGTTCTGATAGCCCTGGATATCGTTCATAGGTTCGTCCTTTCAAAAAGTGCCGTGAAAGACGGCGCAGCAGGTGACAAGATTCCTGTCATTGTACCCGAATGCCGTACGTCCTTACCCACGGCGCTCGCCCTCGAGCGTACGGTCGAATGCCCACACCCACCAACGCATCAGATGGGCCTGCGAACCATCTGGTCGTTCGCGCGTCTGGTCCTCCAGATACAACTCGGTCGCGTGCCCGCCAAAACGCACCTTATAGGTTGCCGTACGGATGCCGTGAACCGTCAGGCCAAACCCAGTGGTCGAGACAATCTCGTCAATCGTAAAGCAACGACCGTCGACCCAGCAGACGGTGACCGGCACGACCTGTCCGCCCGCGAGGATGCGAGCCACGACGTCCACATACTGCTTGTGCACGCGCCGAGTTTTGCCATCTGTCTGTCGATATTCCATGCCTCCTATTATCGAACGCATGTTTGCATGTTGTAAAGCGAACAGACTGTGGTTTTGGAGTGTCGTAGTAATCGCACGTGTCCGCATGGCGTGTTAGCAAAAAGAACACCCGCGGTCAACAGGGCTAATATTCAATTTTAGTGCCAAAAAGTTCACTTCTCCCATCAGAACTCGGTAAAGAGACCCGCAGGAGGTGATACGATTTATCATGTTTTTGTAACGTGTCTGCAAACTTCGAGAAAGCCCATATATGGACGTAACGTTCTCAACCTTCCTCGGCCAAATTGTGTCGAACCCAGTCCTTGCCGTCACCGTGATCCTCGCGTTGGGCGCCATCTTCGTCAATGGATGGACCGACGCGCCCAACGCCATCGCGACCTGCGTCACTACGCGTTGCATGCCCGCCCGCGCCGCCATTCTCATGAGCGCCGCATTCAACTTCCTCGGCGTGCTCATCATGACGCACTTTAACGCGAGCGTCGCCAACACCATCTCACATATCGTCGACTTTGGCGGAAACAGCACCATGGCGCTCGCCTGCCTATGCGCGGCGCTGTTCTCCATCGTCGTCTACGGCGCCACAGCGTCGCGTTTTGGCATCCCCACCTCGCAAAGCCACAGCCTTATCGCCGGCCTGACCGGTGCCGCCATCGCCCTCGGCGGTGCGAGCAGCGTCAACGTCCACGAGTGGATGAAGGTCATCTACGGCCTAGCACTCTCCATCGGCCTGGGCTTTGTCATGGGCTGGGTCCTGTGCAAGCTCGTCTCGATCCTTTTCGCCGCCGCCAACAGGCGACGTGCCAATGTCTTCTTTAAATACGCTCAGATCGCGAGCGCTGCGGCCATGAGCTTTATGCACGGCGCGCAGGATGGACAGAAGTTCATCGGCGTGCTCTTTTTAGGCGTGGCCTTTGCCAGCGGCCAGACGAGCGTCGGCGATGCAGGCATCCCCATCTGGATTATGCTGCTGTGCTCGGCCACCATGGGTATCGGCACCAGCGTGGGCGGCGAGCGCATCATCAAGTCCGTCGGCCAGAGCATGGTTAAGCTCGAGAAGTATCAGGGCTTCTCCGCCGACCTCGCGGGCGCCGCGAACCTGCTACTTGCCACCCTTACCGGCATCCCCGTGTCCTCCACGCACATCAAAACCTGCGCCATTATGGGTGTCGGTGCCGTCAAGCGCCTTTCGGCCATCAACTTCGGCGTCGTCAAGGACATGATGTTCACCTGGTTCTTCACCTTCCCCGCCTGCGGACTCATCAGCTTTGTCATGGCCAAGCTGTTCATGATGTTCCTCTAGTCAAACCGAACGTCCATCTGGACCGCAACACTTCGCCCACCCGTCTTCGCCTCGAAAGGACCCACCCATGGCAAAGAAACCCGATTCGTTCTACTTTGACAACTACGTCGCCTGCGCCGACCTTGCTGTCCAGGCCGCAGAGTTGCTCATCAAGATTTTTGAGAACTTTGATCCCGCGCAGATCCACGACATGCTCGAGGAGATGCATGCGATTGAGCATGCGGCAGACAAGAAGCACCACGAGCTCGAAGACGCCCTGCTCACCGCCTTTATCACCCCGCTCGAGCGCGAGGATCTGGATCTGATGAGCTGCGCGCTCGACACCGTGCTCGACCGCATCGAAGGCGTCGTGCAGCGCGTCTACTTCACCAACATCCAGAGCATCCACCCCGATGCCATCGTCATCGCTCACAAGGTAACCGATGCCTGCCGCGCCATGAAGGACCTGATGGTCGAGCTGCCCAACTACCGCAAGTCCAAAACGCTGCGCGAACTGGTCATCCAGATCAACACCATCGAGTCCGAGGCCGACGAGCTCTACATCAACGCCATGCGCAACCTGCACGTTAACGGCAAGGATCCGCTCGAGGTCATCGCTTGGCGTGACGTGTACGCCTTCCTGGAGTATTGCGCCGACTGCTGCGAGAATGTGGCCGATGTCGTGGATTCGATTGTCATGAAGAACAGTTAATTGGGGGTACGTGTCCCGGCGGCGAAGGGCCGGCCACGGTTTGCTTTCTCACTCCGGCTGCTTTGCAGAGTCGTTCAAAAGCGGTTAATTAGTGGTACGCGTCCCACCGGCGAAGGCCCGGCACCTATTTGCTTTCTCACTCCGGCTGCGTGGCAGAGTCGTTCGAAAGTAAATAGGTGTCGGGCCTTCGCCTTACGTATCACCATTGGGAACCTGGGCTAATAGGCGGAATGCATGGTGGCTTTGGTTGAAAGCGTCTTTGGCATCAGTCATGACTTTGGGCAGCGCTGAGCGTTTGGCTGAATGTTGCTCTGGGTACCCTTTGGTTGTCTTTTATTTCGTTATTAAATTGTTGGAGGGCTTGTATGTCTTATTTGGATCTGGCTCGGGGTCGGTATTCTTGTCGTGAATTTCAGGATCGTTCTGTTGAGCAAGCTGTTGTGGATGCCATTGTTGAGGCTGGGCGGATTGCTCCTTCTGCTTGTAATAATCATCCTTCTCGTGTGATGGTGCTGGATACGCCTGAGCTTCTGGAGAAGGCTGCTGCTTGTCAGCCTCGGTTTGCTCGTGATGGATCTATCTTTGGCGCTCCGCTCATCTTCCTTATTTGTAGCGTTACCGAAGACGCTTGGGTGCGCCCGTATGACCAGATGAATTCCAGTGAAATCGATACGTCCATAGTGTGCGATCAGATGATGATGGAGGCCACCGAGCAGGGCCTGGGAACGTGTTGGGTATGCCATTTTAAGCCCGAGGTGGCACAGGAGCAGTTCAACCTGCCCGAGGGCGTCTATCCCTATCACATGCTCGTCTGCGGATATCCTGCCGACCACATCGCCGATTCCGAGCATCGCGAGGCCCGTACCATTCCCCTCTCCGACTTCCTCCTCAAGTAGATTTTGGGACATGCCCTAAAACCTATCCTTGACCGCTCACCGGTTCGCCGAGTTCTGCGCCACTATGTGCAGGGCTCGGTTTTTTATGTTGCGCGCCCCGGTACAGTCATAAAAAAGGACCCGCAAGCTGCGGGTCCTTTCTAGGCACTAAATTGTAGGCCGAATGTTAGTCCAGGTCGTCGGCAGCGAAGTTGTCGATCGGGGCGAAGGGATCGGCCACGGGGACAACCGGGTCAGCGACGGGCAGCGGCTCGGCGGGAACAGTCACCGCAGGAGAAGCGGCAGAACCGACCGGCGTAGAGGCCATCAGATCGGCCGGGAAGGAGTTCTGGGCATCGTCCATAAAGTGCTGGATGAGCTTGAGATACTCGGCCTTGAACTCCTCACGGGAAGCTTTGAGACGATCGATCTCCTCGAGCTCGGCCTGCTTTTCGGTCAGAGCCTGGCGGATAACCTCGCGGGCCTTGGCGTCAGCCTCGTTGCGGATACGCTCAGCGTTCTCGTTGGCATCGTTGACGATGGTCTCAGCGGTCTGCTGGGCAGCGATCAGGGCGGCGGAAATCTGGCGCTCCTGAGCGGAGAAGTCAGGGGCGGGAGCAGCCACGGGGGCGGCAGGAACGGCCTGGTCGGCGGTATCCTGAGCCTGGGCAAGCTGAGCCTGTGCATCGGCAAGCTGCTGCTCGGTAGCAGTCAGACGACCCTTAAGGTCAACGATCTTAGCGAGCATAGCGTCAACCTCGGAGGACAGCGTCTCCAAGAAGACGTCGACCTCGGCAGGATCGTAGCCACGCTTGGCCTCAGAGAAAGTCTGAGCCTGGATGTCTGCAGGGGTAATAGCCATAACAAGTCTCCTTTTTCATCGCCTCGGCGCTACACGCCCGACGTAAGTTACTAAGTCAGTTCTACACGAGTATACCTATAAGAAGCTGCAGAACCAGCCTCTGCACCAACTGCAACGCAATAATCGCAACGACCGGCGAAAAATCGATACCGCCCATCGGCGGGATGAAACGACGGAACAGGTTGAGCCACGGACCGCACACGCTATCAAGCACCGCGGCAATATCCTGAAGCAAACCACCCTGCTTCATGGGAATCCACGTCATAAAGCAGTAGACGACAATGAGCGTGGAATAGAAGTTGAACAGCGTGTTGACCAGCTGGACGATAGTGTAGATGTTGATGGGAATCTCCTCGTCTTGTCTTTACTTAAGGTAGCCGTCGGCACGAAGCTTCTTGAGATCGGAATCTTTGACCTCGCAACCGGCGGGCAGCACCATGAACACGCGGTCGCCCACCTCCTTGACCGTGGCACCCAGACCGCAGGCAAAGCCGTAAGAGAAGTCCAAGACGCGCTTGGCAACTTCGGTGCGTACGCCCACAAAAATCAGTGCGACAGGCTGCTTGGTGCGAACGCGGCGCACCACGGTCTCCACGTCGTCATAGCTCTCGGGGCGCAGGACATAGGCCGGCAGCTGCGGCGTGGCGTTGATGATATTGCTCGCATAGGCCGAGGCATCGCTCGGTGCAGGCGCGGGTGCAGCGGCGGCACGGGCGCGGGTATTCTCGGCGTAGCTCGACGGCGTGTCATAGGCACCAGGACGATAACCGCTCGCAACACTGTCCTGCGAGCGCGAAGGCGGGTTATACGTCGTGGCATGGCGGGAGTCATCGCCGACCAGCTGACCGGAGCGCGTATACACGGCAACCGACTCAGCTTCACCGCGGCGCGTCTGGCCAAGCAGGCCGTTGCTCGGCTCGTCTTGGGTGTAGAAGCCCTCGCCCGAAGCACCACTGTAGCCGTTGTTCTGATAGCCATCGTCGTAGCCGTCATCGTAGCCGTAGTCGTCGTCCTGGCCATAACCCTGGTCGTAACCCTGCTGGCCGCCCAGGTGCATCTTATTTTTAATCTCGTCAAGGAAGCCCATGGTTGTGTCCTCTCGCGGTTTAGTGCAGGCGCCCCGATAATCAGTGCGCACTTCAGAGCCTTATTTTACTGCAAACTCCGGGCTAAATACTACCCTGCCCAGGCGAACGAGCGTAGAGCCCTCCTCAAGGGCAGACTCAAAGTCCTCGCTCATACCGCAGGAAAGCTCAGGCAGGTTCAAATCGGGATGCGCCGCCTCCAGCTCATCCCTCAGCTCACGAAGCCCCGCAAAGGTGCGGCGTGCCACATCCTTATTCCCCCGGGGCGCCATAGTCATAAGCCCCTGTACGCAAATTCCCTCAAGTTCTGCAAGCTCACCCGCGGCGGCGCGAATCTCATCGGGTGAAAAGCCTCCCTTCGACTCCTCACCACTCACATTGACCTCAATGAGCACACGCTGGGGGCCGACGAGCTCGCCTGCCTCAATCTTGCGAACAGCACGGCTCGAGATCGCCTGCGCCAGATGCAGCGAACCCACCGAGTGAATCAGCTCGGCTGAGCCCAGCACCGCATTGATCTTATTGGTCTGCAGGTTGCCGATCATATCGAAGCGCACCTCGGGCAGCTCCGGATGCTCCGCCAGACCCGTGAGCTTGCGAACCAGCTCCTGCGGGCGGTTCTCGGCAAAATGGCGATACCCCGCCTGGATGGCGGCAACGGTCTCATCGACACCAACGGTCTTGGACACGGCAATGAGGCTCGCGGCGTCGTGGGGACGGCCCGCGCGATCGAGCGCCGCATAAAAACGTTCCAGAATCTGCTCGCGGCGAGCGCGCATCAAGTCCAAATAGTTATCCATTGCCAATCGCCTCCGCTGACAGCCAAACAAGTAGTCCCATGCTAACGCAAGAGCGCGGCCCCGCATGTGCAAGGCCGCGCTCACTTAGGTATTTACAATCTTTCGACGAACGGGGTTACTTACTCCTCGTCGTCCTCGCCATCGTCCTCATCCTCAAGATGATCGAGCAGGTAGCGAAGACCCTCGCTGACCTCGTTAACGGGCACCTTGGCAACGTAGCGTGCATCGACGGCGGGCCTCATGATAACACCCTCGCCCGAAGGCACGCGCATGCTCTCGAGCTCATCCTCATCAGTGCAGGCGATATCACCGGCAGTCATACGCTGTCCGGTCAACAGGAAGGTCAGACGGCAGGCGGCATCGATGGAAATCGAGGCGATGCGATCGAGATAGCGCGATACCATGATGGCGCGGCGCAGGTCGTCATAGTTGCTGTCGTCGTCCATAAAATCGCCCGTGTCCATGCGGTTAAAGGTGCGGAAGAACTTCTCGTAGGCGGCGTGCACTGGCTCGTCCTCGACGGCCAAGTTGCAGATGATGGACATGTCGTTGGTGACGAGCGCAGAAAGCGAAGAGCCCAGCACCTGGTAGACGGCCTCAGCCTCGGCCTCGACCGTGCCGACAAGCTCCTTGGGCAGCGAGATGTCGGCCTTGATCATATGACGCGTGGCGCGGCAAATCTGGCGAACCTTATCGGTCATGCGCTGCAGGTTAAAGTCGACGTAGATGATCGTCTGCAACAAGCGGAAGTCGGAGGCGACCGGTGACTGCGTGGCAATCAGGTTGTAGCAGACGGCCTCCAGGTTGGCGCAGCGTGCGTCAATCGAAAGCGTGCGCTTCTTGGTCTTGGTGGCGAGCTTGCGGTCGTCGGTCACATAGGCCTTCACGGCATCGTGGAGGGCCAGATCGACGGCCTCGTAGATGCTCAGCATCTCGTGACGGGCCTCGATGAGCTGACGGGAAAACAGTTTGCGCATGGTTCACTCCAATCAGTTGGGTGCGGTCATGCCGCCCGCACAGTGAATACGCACCGGACCAGATCCGATCGGCTTGGGACTAGTCGCACCGATCAGCCAAAGCGGCCGGTGATATAGTCTTCCGTCCGCGAGTCCACCGGGCTGGTGAAGATCGCGTCGGTTTGACCATACTCGATGAGCGTAGCGGGCTCGCCGGCAACTTCCTGCAAGAAGAACGCGGTGTAGTCACTGATACGAGCTGCCTGCTGCATTGAATGCGTGACGATGATAATCGTCATCTCGGGCGCCAGCTCGGCCATCAGATCCTCGACCTTAGAGACGGAAGTGGGGTCGATGGCGGAGCAGGGCTCGTCCATCAGGAGGACATCGGGTTGCACCGCAAGCACGCGCGCGATGCACAGACGCTGCTGCTGACCGCCCGAGAGCGCCAAACCATCCTTGTTGAGCTGATTGGATACCTCTTTCCAGAGGTTGGCGCGCTTGAGCGATTCTTCCACGATGTCATCGAGGTCGCTTTTGCTAGTCACGCCCTGCAGACGAGGGCCAAAGGCGACATTCTCGTAGATGGATTTGGGAAACGGGTTGGGCTGCTGAAAGATCATGCCCACGCGACGACGGAGATCGACCGGATCGACACCCTCGGCATAGATATCGTTGCCGTCGAGCGTCATGGTGCCCTCGACGCGCGTGCCCTCAATCAGGTCATTCATGCGGTTGATGCAGCGCAAAAACGTCGACTTGCCGCAGCCCGAAGGGCCAATGAAGGAGGTGATGGCGTTTTTGGCGATGTTGAGGTCAAGCCCCGTCAGCGCATGAAAGTCACCGTACCAAAAGTTGAAATCCTTGGCCGTAATGGCCGCTTGCTCCAACGCGGGAGCGGACTGATAAACGGACATGGGACTCCTTAACTAGCGACGCTTGCGCGACAGGAAGCGCGCAAACAGGTTGAAGGCCAAAATGATCACCATCAGCAAGAGCGCGGTGCCGTAGGCTGCGTTCATGTTGATGCCGTCGTTGGCAAGCAGGTACAGGTGAACGGTCATGGGACGACCGGAATCGAGCGGCGAAATAGGTAGATTGATGGCCTGGCCCATGGTGTAGAGCACCACGGCGGTCTCGCCGATGGCACGGCCGATGGCAAGGACGATGCCCGTGGCAATGCGGCCAAAGGCCGAAGGAAGCACGATCTTGGAGACGACCTGCCACTTGGTAGCGCCCAGGCCGTACGCGCCCCAACGGATATAGCGCGGAACGGCGCGAATGGCTTCTTCGGTGGTGCGCATGACGATGGGAAGCATCAAGAGCGCGAGCGCCAGAGCGGCCGAGACCATCGAAAGGCCCAGGCCCATAGCCTCGACAAACAAGGCGTAGCCAAACAGGCCCATAACGATGGAGGGCACCGAGGCCAAAGCGTCAGCAGCGTAGCGAATGAGCTCGACGACCTTGCCCTGTTTGGCGTACTCGGCCAGATAGACGGCTGCCAGCACAGCGATCGGCGTGCAGATAAGCATGGCGAGCGCCGTCACGTAGACGGTCGAGACGATCGTGGGCCAAATTCCGCCCTCGGCGTTGACGCCCTGGGGCCAACCGAAGATAAAGTCGAGCGAGATGTGTGGCAGGCCGTTGATGACCACGTAGGCGATGATAGCGACCAGCACCAGCGTGGTGATGTAGGCAGCGGCACGAAACACGCCAAGCATGATCTTGTTGGACAGGTCCTTGTTGATGCGGCCCTTCTTGCCGTGGGAAAGGGCACGCTTGATGCGCTCGCGCGACGAGGTCGTATCGACCGTCGCGTCAACGGAATCGGACATAGCCTACCCCCTCTTCTTCTTGGAAATCAGACGGACGATGCCCACCAGTGTGGCGGAGATGATAAACAGGACCACGCCCATGCCGAACAGCGCCGAGCGGTGCAGACCCGAGGAATAGCTCATGTCGAGCGCAATCTGGCTCGTGAGCGTCGAGATGGGGCTCGCAATGCTATCGGGAATAACCGGGGCGTTACCCACGACCATGAGCACGGCCATGGTCTCGCCGATGGCACGGCCCATACCCAGCACGATGGCATCCACGATACCCAGCTTGGCGGCAGGTAACACGACCTTATAGATGGTCTGCCACTTGGTGGCGCCCATGGCATACGATGCCTCGCGAATGCCCATGGGAATGGAATTGAGAGCATCGATGGTGAGCGTGGTGATGGTAGGGACGATCATGATGGCGAGCACAAACCACGCCGTCAGCGCACCAAAACCAAGGCCGCCGGTCAGTTGTGCGATAAACGGGCGGATGATGATCATGCCAAAGAAGCCGTAGATGATGGAGGGTATGCCCGCCAGCAGGTCAACGGCGGGGCTGATGAGCTTGCGCACGCGCTTGCTGGCAATCTCGACCAGGTAAACGGCCGTACCCACGCCCAGCGGCACGCCCATGACGAGCGCACCGACGGTCACCAGACCCGAGCCGGCAAGCAGCGACAAGATGCCGTAGTGGCCCTCGGAAGGCGCCCACGTAAAGCTAAAGAAGTCCGCCAGACCGATGTCAGTAAAGACGGGCAGCGCCGAGTACGTGGTAAAGACAAAAATCAGGATGACGGTAACGACCGCCAAAAACGCGCAGGCAAAGAAGATCCACTGCAGCGCCTTCTCCTTGATATAGGTACTGTGCGATACGAGCGCCAGCTCGCGCTTCTTGGGTGCCTGAGCATTCTGCTCAGTCTGGGAGTTTTCCTGTGCTTCCATGCTACTCACTCCCCTTCTCGTCGTTGGTGACGGGAATAAAGCCCGCCTCGCGAATCTGCTTGTCCATCTTTTCGGACGTCACGTAGTCGATGTAATCCTGCGCCTGCTGCGAAGGCGCACCCTTCACAAAGAAGTAAAGGTCGCGCGAGATGGGATAGCCGCCACTCGCGACCGTCTTCTCGGACGCCTCAACATGATTGACCGAGACAGCCTTGACCGAGGTCTTGGCGTTGAGGCTATCGACGAAGCCCAGCGAAATGTAGCCGATGGCCCCACGCGAACGAGATACCACGTCGCGCACCTGGCCCGTACCCGAAAGAACAGCCGAGCGGCGATCGAACGGCGTGCCATCCATCACGATGGTACGGAAGGCCTCGCGCGTACCGGACGCCTCGTCTCGGTTGATGACCTGAATCCTCAGGTCCTCGCCACCGACCTCTTTCCAATTGGTAATCTTGCCGGCGTAGATATCGCGGAGCTGCTCGGTCGAGAGGTTATCGACGGGGTTGTCGTCGTTCACGATGACCGCAATACCGTCGTGGGCAATGACGATGGGAGTCAGGCCCAGATCCTGTTCGTCGGCATTGAGTCCACGGGAGGAGCTGGCGATATCGGCCGTGCCGGCGCTGACGGCCTCGATCCCAGCGGAAGAACCCAAACCGGAAACGAGCACGTCGATGCCGGTCTCCTCCTTAAAGCCCTCGGCCGCAATCTCGGCGATAGGAAGGCAGGTCGTGGAGCCGGCCACGGTAATGGAAGAGGTAGAAGATCCCGAAGAACAGGCGCACAGCGTAAGCGTAAGCACAGCGGCGCTCAGGACCGATACGATCTTTCTCATAGCATCACGCCGATCGCAGCATGGCGCCCACAGGTGCCGTCCTCGTTACGGTAGGAATAAAAGCGGTCGTTCTGACGCACGGTCGAAAGCTGGGTATCCACGATATTATCCGCGTCGACACCGACATCTACCAGCGCCTCGCGAATGGCAGCGGAAAGATCAAGCATGCGAGAGGTATTCGCATCGATGCAAGAGAACTCGGCGGCAAAGCGATCCATGAGTTCCTGGGATACCTCATATTCGTCACCCAAGATATGGGGGCCGATATAGGCGGAAACGTCGCTCGCATCGCAACCGGCAGCATCGCAAAGCGCCTGGCACGCCTTGGCGGAAATACGTGCAATCGTGCCCTTCCAACCGGAGTGCACCACGGCAAATCCGCCGGGGGCCACCAGCACCACGGGAACGCAGTCGGCAAAGCAGAGCAGCACGGGCACGTTATGCGCCGTACAGACGATGGCATCGCAGCCCTCGGCAATCTGCTCGCGGACGTCCTCAAGGTCATCGGCGCCGTTCGAGGTCACCGCAACGATATGGTCACCATGGACCTGATTGGGAACGAGCAGGTTGTGCTCGCACTCGGCGGCACCCATAGCCTCGAGCGCGCGACGACGATTTTCTTGAACAGCAAAGGGATCATCGCCAACATGCGAGCCCAAGTTGAGTGAGGAGTACGCATCTTCGGAAACACCACCGGCGCGCTCGGTGAAGGCAAAGCGAACATCGGATGTCGCGCCTTCCACCAACGTAACTCCATCATGGTCGACACGCGAAACTTTGTCCGCACGTGCTGCCATACTAAAGCCTCCTAATAACACAAGTACCGCGGCATCGCCGCTACAGCCAGCGTTTATACGGCTGTCATACTTCTCTAAAAGGATACCTGCTGCGCTGGAGGCAATCGTAAAGGGAACGTAAAGAGATTGGAGGTTCTAGTTTACAAAGTCGAAATAAAAAGGGCGCGTCCATACGGACACGCCCCTGTGCACAACAATGCAAAGAACGACTTAGAAGCTGCCGCGCTTCAGGAAGTCGGGAAGCTCGAACTGATCGTTGCCGAAGTTAGGAAGCTCGGTGCCACCGACGTTGCGGGTCGGAGCGGCCTGAGCCGGGCTGGTGGCCGGAGCGGTGCGCTGCGGCTCAGCGGAGGCAGCGGCCTTGCTCTGAGACTGCTGAGCAGCAAAGAGCTCGTCCTGACGGTTGACGTTGGAGTCGGAGAAGCCCGTAGCGATGACGGTGATACGCACCTGATCGCCCAGGGACTCGTCGACAACGGTACCGAAGATGATGTTGGCCTCGGGGTCGACGGCGTTGGCGACAACGTCGGCGGCGTCGCTGATCTCCTGGATGCCCAGGTCCTTGGAACCGGCGATGGAGAGCAGCACGCGTGTGGCACCATCGATGGAGCTCTCGAGCAGCGGGCTGGAGATGGCCTGCTGGGCTGCGTCGACGGCACGGGTATCCCCAGAAGAGGTACCGATACCCATCATGGCGGTACCGGCCTGCTTCATGATGGTCTTAACATCGGCGAAGTCCAGGTTGATGATACCGGGGACGGTGATGAGGTCGGTGATGCCCTGGGTGCCCTGGGAAAGGACGCCATCAGCAATCGCGAAGGCCTCGAGCATGGTGGTCTTCTTCTCGGCGATGTCGAGCAGCTTATCGTTAGGGATGACAATCATGGTGTCGACGCAATCGGAGAGGGTCTTAATGCCCTCCTCGGCGCTCTTCTTGCGCTTGCGGCCCTCGAAGGTGAAGGGCTTGGTCACGACGGCGACGGTCAGTGCACCGACCTCGTTCATCGCGATATCGGCAACGATGGGAGCAGCGCCGGTACCGGTGCCACCGCCCTCGCCGCAGGTGATGAACACCATGTCGGCACCAGCAAGCGCCTCGGCAATGTCGTCGCGGGACTCATCGGCAGCCTTGCGGCCAACCTCGGGGTTGGCGCCGGCGCCCAGGCCGCGGGTAAGGTCGGTGCCGATGTGCACCTTGATATCGGCATCAGAGATCGCGAGTGCCTGAGCATCGGTGTTGATGGCAACAAACTCGACGCCGCGGATGCCCTCTTCGATCATTCGATTGACCGCGTTGGTACCGCCGCCGCCGACGCCGACCACCTTAATGACGGCAAGGTAGTTGTTGATCTCTGTCTCGTGCATGTCGGTCCTCCGAACAAAGGTTATAGCCATAGCATGGGTCGACCCCTGCGCACATTAACCTTCAGGTTGAAAGTAAATGCAAAGGTAAACCGTATTATGTTTGCACATTATGAACGTATCAGTCAAATAATTGACCGTGAAAACCAAACAAACCAGATAAACGGCGTGGTATGGCCCCTCAACAAAGTAACAACCAGCGCTACGAGGTCGGAGCATTCCTAAATGTGTAGTTGCCCGGAGAGCGCACATTGATATACGTTACGCCCTCTACCTGCGAAAGCAACTTGGTGACTACGCGTTCTTTCTTGGCGATATCGTTCGAATCGCCCAGCGACACCTCAATGCCGTTATTGAGGTTTGCCGAGATGGCTTCGACCGAAGGCGTGGAAATATCCTTGACTTGTCCCAAGAACTCGCTCGAAAAACCACGCACATAATCCAGGCCGGCCTTAACGGCTTTGGAGTTCACCGCCTGGCCGGAAACCGGAGCGACATCCGCCGAGACATCAGTCAACAGCACCGCGCCATAATGCTTAGCGAGCGCCAGCGCGGCATCGATTCCGGTCAAGGTATTTGAGCCCTGCCCTGTCGTGATGACGTTGCCCTGGTCGTCCACTTCGACCGACGTCGACAGTGGGGCGATCCAGGTGTCATCATCCCCGATGGCCCAGGCAAGGTCATCGGAGCTGATATAGGCAATTGCGATGACCTTGCGCTCCATAGGCGTAATGATGAGCGTATGCGGGAACTGACGCTGGACATCCACGCCCGAGACCCACGGGTTCTGCTTGAGATCCTCGGTAATCTGGTCGGGATCGACGTTAAAAAGCGACGTTCCCTCGGGCAAATCGATCAGCTGGATAGCATCGTGCTTCGTCACATGCTCGCTGCCTTGAATCTGAATATCAGTGGCGGTAAACAATCCAGAGTTAATCACCACGATGGCAACGACGACGAGCACGGCCAAGACGGCCAGAACGCCGCCCACGATTTTGCCTTTGCCTGTAACGACAGAAGCGGCGTCTGATGTTTTATTTACCATCGCCCCAAGTGAAGACAACGGGTTGACGCTTTTTTTACCCGAAGGCTTCTTGACGGTAACCGGGACCGATGTCAGCGAGCGCGGTTTCGATGCGCCCAGCGTGCGACCTGGACGCGGCGCTTTAGTTCCCGTCGAGGGCTTAGGAGTTGCCATGGGACGGGCAGGTTTGGCGCCCATAACAGGCTTTGACGTCACCGAGGGACGCGAGGACTTTTTTGCGGCCGGACGATTACCGAGCTGCGAGCCGACGACCGGACGACTGGTCTGTCGAGCATGCCCGACAGACTTAGAATGCGCGACGGTATTGCGTTGAGGTTTGGCAGGCGCGCCGGAACGCCCTCCGGCGCGGCGGAAGGTGGGTTTCGATGCTCTAGAAGCCGAGGAATTTAACTTCCGGTCTGAGCTCGATGCCATACGCCTCCCTCACCTTTCCGTGCATATGTCTGATAACCGCGGCAACGTCATCGGCCGAGGCAGTTCCGTTATTAACGATAAAATTAGCGTGAACGGGCGAAACTTCCGCGCCGCCAATTGAAAAACCCTTTAATCCACAATCCTCGATAAGCTTGCCCACACTCGCATCGGGCGGATTGCGAAAGACCGACCCGCAGGATGCGCGACCCATGGGCTGCGTACGCTTGCGCCTCGTCAGGTACCGCTCCATGCGCTCGCGAATGTCGGCCTTGGGCGCCGGTTTAAGCTTGAGCACGCACTCGAGGATGATCTCATTGCGGGGAAGGCTACATTCGCGGTAGCCCCAAGTGATCTCGGACCCCGCATAATGCTTGATACCGGATGCCGGGTCAAACGTTACGACATCCTCAACTAGCGAGCCAATCCACTCGGTCCGTGTGCCGGCATTCATAGATATCGCACCGCCGACCGAACCAGGGATGCCAACGGCAAACTCAAGGCCCGAGAGGCTACGCGACAGGGCATCGTTGACCAGGCGCGCAAACATCACGCCCGCACCGACCGTCAGCGTACAACCGTCATCGGCAACAACCGTGCGCTGAAACTCACGTCCGAGCGAAATGACGGCACCGCGATAACCGCCATCGGCAACCAGCAGATTGGAGCCCTTGCCGATGATGACCCACGGCACCTGCTCGCGATCGAGCACCGCCACGGCGCGGCGGAGGGCATGATAGCTATGACACGTTACAAAGAGGTCGGCCTTGCCGCCGATACGATAGCTCGTATGACGCGCAAGGCGCTCGTCCTCGATCACATCCGTGTCGATCATGCCCGAAAGCGCCATGACGGCGTTAAACAGACCCATTAGACTTAAGCGTCTTTCTTGGCAGTCAGATACTCGATAAACTCGGGGCCGACGGTCGTAACGTCACCGGCACCCATAGTGAGCAGCAGGTCGCCCTCGCCCACCATCTGCTCGAGCTCCTGATTGAGCTCAAGACGGCTGGAGCAGTACACGACCTCCTTGCCAGGATGCTTGGCGCGCACGGTATCGGCGAGCATCTTAGAGGTGACACCCGGAATGGGCATCTCGCCAGCCGAGAACACATCAATCAGCAGCAGTTTATCGGCATTGGCAAATGCATCGGCAAAGTCGTCGCACAGGGCCTGCAGGCGCGAATAGCGGTGCGGCTGGAACACGACGTCGACGTGCTTGTAGCCCAGCGACGAAGCGGCAGCAAGCGTCGCCTTGATCTCGGTGGGGTGATGGCCGTAATCATCGACCACGGTGATGCCATCGATATCGCCCACGTGGGTAAAGCGACGGCGGACGCCCTCAAAGCTCGAGAGCGCCTTGGCGGCGGCGTCGATGTCAAGGCCCAGGACATGGGCGACGGTGAGCACCGCCGTGGCGTTGAGCATGTTGTGGCGACCGGGATTGCTCTTGATCTCCACAGCGTGCTCAGTGCCGTCCTCAAAGCGAACGATAAAGTCGCTCTGGATGCCCTTGACATCCGGGTGCATGCAGACGATGTCGTTGCTCTCGGCAAAGCCGTAGGAAAGCACGTGACGACCCGTCGACTTGGCGAGCTCGACCAGATGCGGGTCCTCACCGCAGACGATGACGGTGCCGTCCTCGCCCACCAGGCTCATGAATTTGGCGAAAGTTGCCTCGATCTCCTCGATACCCGAGTAGTGATCGAGGTGGTCGGCCTCGACGTTGGTCACGATGACCACGTTGGGGTTCAGGAACAGGAAGGAGCTGTCGGACTCGTCGGCCTCGGCGACAAAGTAGTCGCCCGAGCCGTTCTTGCCGTTCGTGTCATAGCCCTCGACGATGCCACCGATCAAGAAGCTCGGATCCAGACCCATGCGGTCGAGCATGGTGGCGCACATCGAAGACGTGGTGGTCTTGCCATGCGTGCCGGCAACAGCGACGGTGGTGTAGCCGTGGCCCAAAGCAGAGAGCATCTTGGCACGGGGCCACACGGGAATACCAAGCTCGCGAGCGCGCACGAGTTCAGGGTTGGACTCCGGAATAGCGGTGGAGACAACAACCACGTCGGGCTTGACCTCGTCGATCGTGGCGGCCTCATGGCCCACATGCACCTTCACACCAGCGCGGGTAAGCTGGCGGATATAACGTGACGTCTTAAGGTCGGAGCCGGTAACGGCATAACCGCGCTCGTGAAGAACGAGGGCGATGCCGCTCATGCCGGCGCCGCCGATACCGATAAAGTGGGCGCTCTTAAACTCGGGCGCGGAGGTTGCAGTCTGGGAATCAGCCATGTGCTCGTGTACTCCTTGCGTAAACACTGCCTGTAACCCGTTAACTGTACCGCACCTACCGCATCAGCGCGAGGGCGACCGACGATATCCCGTCTAACTAACGCAAACCCTCTACCGCATCGGCCAGAAGAGCGGCGGCCCTATCCTGAGCCAGACCACGCGCCGCCTGACGCATGGCGTCGCGCGCCGCCGCGTCATCGACCAGGTGCAGCAGTTCATCGGCAAAGGCAGAACCGTCGATATCGGCATCGGCGCAGAGCACACCGGCCCCGGCGTCGACCAGATAACGGGCATTGGTGGTTTGGTGGTCGGCCGTCGCATGCGGATACGGCACGAGCACCGAGGGCACGGCGAGCGCAGCAATCTCGGCCACGCTCGATGCACCCGAACGCGAGAGCACCAAATCGGCAGCAGCCAGCATATCGCCCATGTTGTCGATGTAAGGCTGGACGCGGTAACGCTTCGCCTCCTCGGGCGTCAGCGCCAAAGCGCGCTCGGTCTCCTCAAAGCCGTCGGCACCCGTCGAATGCAACACATAGAGGTTCTTGCGCGAAAGCAGCTCGTTTTTGAGCGAAGCCACGCGCTCGTTGAGGTGCTGGGCGCCAAGTGAACCGCCAAAGACGAGCAACAGCGTAGCGTCCTCGGGAACGCCAAGTGCCTTGCGGCCGCGAGCGCGATCGCCCTCGATTACCGAGCGACGTACGGGGTTGCCGGTCATGAGCACGTGGCCAGGGTCACCTTCGCGCTCAAAGACCGAACGCGCTGCCGGCACCGAGATGCACACGCGGGCGGCGTGGGAGTTCATCATCTTGTTGGCCAGGCCCGGAACAGAGTTCTGCTCATGCAGCAGATACGGAACGCCCGCGCCCTTGCACCACCCCAGCAGCGGAACCTCGACATAGGCACCAAAACCAATGGCGGCATCGGGCTTGCCGACCTTTGAGAAATGATTGGCGAGCGCACGTTTGGCCTTGTTGACACGCCACAGCGAGGTCAGCGCCGTCCAAGGACGGGAGCGGTCGAAGCCCGTGACCGTAATGGGCACAAAATCAAACCCAGCCTCGGGGACCAGACGACCCTCGAGCTTGCGCGACTGGCCCACGAACACAACGTGGTGGCCACGGTCACGCAGTTCTTCGGCCAAGGCGAGCGCGGGGTTGATGTGTCCTGCCGTGCCGCCGGCTGCAATAGCAACGGTCATTTTATCGGTCATGGTAGTCCCTTCGTACACGCGGTCCCTGGTCGTCGGTACGCAGACGCGCCGACGGGTCCGAGTTCAAATCGATTCGATTATATCCGCCGCCCGCGTTGCGAGGGCTGGGGCGCTGCGGACGACCTTGCGGAGCCGTTCGCGAGCGTGGACGAGCTGCCGGCTCGGTCGCAGAGCCATCCAGGACGGTAAAACCGTTACGCGAAGATCGCTCGCCGCGCACGTGGGGCACGCCGGCGGTACTCTCATCCATAACGGCAAAGCTCTCACGGCGGCGGTCATACTCATCGCGGCGGGCGCTCTCGTACGAAACGCGCAAGATCAACCCGGCAAGCATGAGCGACACAATAATCGACGAACCGCCGTAGCTAATAAACGGCAGCGGTTTGCCCGTCATGGGAAACACGTTGAGGATGCCCAGCGCATTAATCAAAAACTGCACCGCGAGAATGACCGCGGAGCCAGACGCCATAAGCGCGCCCCGACGATCGGTCGCCTGCTCGGCAATGCGAAACGCCGAGTAGATCAGCATCGCAAACACCAAGAAGAACAGCACGGTTCCGACAAAACCGACTTCCTCGCCAATGATGGCCAGGATGTAGTCGTTGTGCGCTTCGGGCAGATACGAGTACTTCATGGTTGAGTTGCCAATGCCGCGGCCGAACAGACCGCCCGAGGCAAAGGCCATGATTGCAAGCGTGGCCTGATAGCCGTCACCATACTCGTCGGCCCAAGGGTTCAAGGCAACCTGAATACGCACCATACGGTACGGCTCTGCGACAAGCGCAATCACGATCACGAGAATGCCGAAGATTAGCACGCCGATGATAAATCTGGGGTCGAGACCCGCAAACAACGCCATGCACATGAGGGTCAACAGGATGATCAGGACAGTACCGAAATCGGGCTGGATAAAGATCAGAAAGAGCGAAATGCCCAGGTAGATGCCCATCTTGCGAAGGAATTCGTTGATGTTGCCACCGGGCGAAAAGAAGCGATCAAGCATGATGGCCGAATACGCAATGGCAAATGGCTTTAAAAACTCGGAAGGCTGGAACTGAATACCGGCGATGTTGAGCCAGCGCGTGGCGCCACGGCTGCCGCTGCCCACCAAGAACACCAGAAGCAGTAGCCCTATCATGCCGATAAGGAAGATCCTGAGCACATCCTCCCCAAACCAGCTGTCCGGCAAAACGCGCACGATGGCAATCAGCGCCAGAACACCGACCACGGCAAACGCGGCCTGTCGACCCAGAAAAAACGTCGCCGAGCCATTCTCGTGCAGCGCCTCGACCGAAGACGCCGAGTACACCATCAGCAGGCCAAAGCATACCAAGGTAAACAAGCAGGCCATGAATATCAAACGGGGGCGCATGATACGGGCGGGAACGCCGGCAATATAGCGTTCGCTAAACGACTGCCCACCGTGGCTGGAACGCGGTGTGGTGCGACGTGAGGAAGCACGGTCCGAGTCGGGCCTCCTCATACCTTGTCGGGGGCTCTCCTCTCTCACCGCAACCCCTATTCCATTTGTGATTTCGCTGTAGCGGCAAGCTGAGCCACGTAGTCCTTAAACACGCGGCCGCGCTCCTCATAGCCCGAGAACTCATCGAACGAAGAGCAGGCAGGAGAAAGTAAGATCACATCGCCACGGCTCGAAAGCGAACGGGCAACGTCCACGGCGTCGCGCAGGTCATCCGCCTGGGCGATATCCACATCGCCATCGACATCAGCCTCGTCCATAGCGGCGGTGAAGCGCTCGCGCGCATCGCCAAAGCAGACGACCGAGCGCACGTTGTCCATAACGACGCGCGCGAAGTCCGTGAGCGGCGTGCCCTTATCGTGGCCGCCGAGCAGCAAGATCACGTCGTCATCGGGAAATGCCGTCAGTGCCTTCTCGACCGCATCGGTGTTGGTCGCCTTGGAATCGTTGACGTAGCGCACGCCGTCAATCTCGCCACACGGCTCCACGCGGTGCTCGAGCGGCTGGAACGAGGCCAGACCGCGGCAGACACCATCGACATCGGCACCGACTGCCAAGGCAGCCGTGGCAGCACACAGGGCATTGATAACATTGTGATGGCCCGAGATCTTGAGCTCGGATGTAGCGATGAGCGGGGTCTCGACGCCCTTCAGACGCACGATCATCTTGCCATCGCGCACAAAGGCGGCATCCTCGCCCTCAGGCTCGTCAAAGGCAACCTTGCAGATGCGACGACCCGGCGTGTAGATGTACTCATCGAACTCGTGAATGCCGGCGTCTTCGACGTCGACAACCGCCAGATCGTCATCAACCATATTGTCAAACAGTTTGATCTTGGCAAGCGCATAGTTCTTATGGCTCTTATGCCAGCCCAAGTGGTCGGGAGTGATGTTGAGCAGCACCGCCACGCGAGGATGGAGCTCGGTAGTCGTAGCAATCTGATAGCTCGAGAGCTCAGCCACAAACCACTCGTTGTGGGCTCGGCCGTCAATCTCGTTGACCGGCGGCTCGCCGATGTTGCCGACAGCAACGCTGGCCTCGCCGGCAGCCTTGAGCAGATAATCAGTCAGCGACGTGGTAGTCGTCTTGCCATTGGTACCCGTGATGGCAATCCAGTTATCGGGCGACAGGCGATAGGCAAACTCGGGCTCACCCATAATCTGGGCGGCATGCTCGCGCCCGGCCTTAAAGAAGCCCGAGAACTCCGAGATGCCCGGGCACGTCACGCATACGTCATAGGCGCCCTCGACCTGTTCGGTCCCATAGACAAACGACGCACCAGCAGCCTCGAGCGCACGCGTGGCGTCATTGGGCTCAGAGGTGCCGCCGCCATACACGGTAACGGCACTTACGCGCTCGGGATGTGCCAGCGCCCAGCGGGCGACATCGAGACCGGATTTGCCCTGACCCAAAACGAGCAGGCTAAAGACATCAGCAAGAGGCATGAAAGACCACTATCCCAACTGGAAGAACAAAGCAAGGCCAACGGCACCAAAGGCCGCAGCGATAATCCAAAAGCGGATGACGACCTTGGTCTCGGCCCAGCCCTTCTTTTCGAAATGATGATGGATGGGCGCCATAAGGAAGACGCGCTTGTGCGTAAAGTGGAAGTAGACAACCTGAATCATGACCGACAGGGTCTCAACGATAAACAGGCCGCCGATGATGAGGGAGACGACCTCGGTATTGGTCATGATGGACGTGCAGGCAAACGCGGCGCCCAGGGCAAGCGAGCCGGTATCGCCCATAAAGATGCTCGCCGGATAGCAGTTGAACCACAGAAAGCCCAAACAGGCACCGGCACACGCGGTGCAGAAGATGGACAGGTTCACGTCTCCGTGCAAAAACGCCATGGCAGCCATGGCGAGCATGGCAATCATCGAGGTGCCGCCAGCAAGACCATCAAGGCCATCGGTCAGGTTCACGGCATTAGAAAGACCGGCGATCATCAGCCAGCAAAAGACAATGTAGAGCCACGGGAACGAAAGGCCGCAGATGGTGGTCGAAAGAACACCGAGGTCAATCGTCAGGCCGCCGGGAAAACGAATCTCGGGGGCGACGCCGCACCAATTGACGGCGAGCACCGTAAAGGTGACACAGATAATGGTTAGGCCGATCATCTTGGCATGGGGCGTCAGACCGAGCGAGCGCCCATGCGTAACGGAGGTCAGGTCGTCGATCAGGCCCAGCACGCCGGTCGCCAGCGTGGCGAGCAGCACGAGCACGAGCTCGGTGGTGAGCTTGCCCATCAGCAGGCAGGTCAGCGAGATCGCGACGAGGATGACAACGCCACCCATGGTGGGCGTTCCCTGCTTAACCAAATGACGCTTGGGGCCGTCGGCACGAACCTGCTGGCCGATACCCTCGACCTTGAGTAGCTTGATCCACCACGGCATGAGCAGCAGCGCAATGGCAGCGGCGATGCCAAGCCCCAAAAAAGCCTGATACGTTGGATACGAGGGATTGCCGAACATGGGCTAGCACACACCTTCCACAAAGCGGTCGAGCTCAACAAAGCGGGAACCCTTGACCAGTACAACATCATGTTTTTCAAGCGCGCCGCCCATGCGGTCGAGCACCTGCTGATAATCGGAGAACACCTGGATGCGGTCCTCGTCCATGCCCATCATGCGCGCGGCATCGGCCATAAGCTGGGCCAGCTCACCACCCACGCACGCCAGCATGTCGAGCTTCTTGGCGGCGGCATAGGCGCCCACGAGCTCATGCATGCGAGGAGCCTCATCGCCCATCTCGCCCATCTCGCCCAGGATCGCCATGCGAGACCCCGTGCACGAAAGCGAGCACAGTAGATCGAGGCCAGCAGCCATGGATTCGGCACTGGCGTTATAGGAATCGTCGATGACGCGGGCACCGCTCTTGGCGCGCTTGATCTCCTGGCGGTGACCGGTGATCGTGAGGCCCCTAAAGGCAGCATCGATCTGCTCGGGCGTCACGCCCAGGCGATAGGAAACCGCGGCGGCCTTAACGGCATTAGGAACGGACTGCACGCCGGGGATGGCAAGCATGGTATCGATCGTCTCACCCTGGCCAAAATCGAGCGTAAAGACCGGACGTCCCTCGTCATCAACACGAATGTCGCGGGCACGGACCTCATCGTCGTCCGAGACGCCGGCCAGCATAACGTCGATACCAGCAGGCTGGGCGAACGTATCGCGAATGAACGGCGTAAAGTCGTCCTCACCGCCCAAAACCAGCAGCGGCAAGAAGTCGCCGGCGGCGCACATACCCTGGACAATCTCGGCCTTAGCGCGGGCGATGTTCTCGCGGCTGCCCAAAATGCCGATGTGAGAGGTACCAATCTTGCTCACGATGGCAAGGTTGGGATTGGCGGACTTGGACAGGCGCTCAATCTCGTGGAAATGGTTCATGCCCATCTCGAGCACCAGGACCTCGGTATCGGCCGGAGCGGAAAGCACCGTGAGCGGCATGCCGATCAGGTTATTGAAATTGCCCTTGGTGGCCCAGACACGATAGCGCTTGGCGAGCACGGCGGCGAGCACGTCCTTGGTCGTCGTCTTGCCGATGGAACCGGTAATGCCAACGACCAGGCAGCCAAGCTCCAGGCGATACGTGTGCGCCAAACGCAGCAGAAACTCCTCGGGATCATCGGTCAGCAGGATGGCGCACCCCTTGTCCTGCGCCAGCGAGACCAGCTCGGCCTCGGGCTCACGCATCATCACGACGGCGCCGGCACCCGACTGGACGGCACGGGAAGCAAAATCATTGCCGTCGACGTTTTCACCGGGAAAGGCGACGAAAATCGTCCCTTCCTCGACCTGGCGCGAGTCGATAACGCACCCGCGGCATACCCGATCGGCTTCTCCCGTCACGGTTCGGGCCCCTGTTGCGGCCGCGAGGTTGTTGACGGCGATCTCTATCATTGCAGCTCCCCTGTAAACCTAATAATGCTATCGGCGTATTGTATCCCAGCGCCGCACATGCGTGGTGCAGGGCATGTGAACACCCTCATATGGGACAACAAACCACGCCCCAAAGATTGTAACCCCCTACTTCGTGTGCGGGATACCCAGCACGTCGAGCGCGTTGGCCATAATGGACTGGAACGGCACCGCAGCGGCATCTGAGCCGCTCGGCGTTCCGTCGAGCGTGATATAGCACAGCACCTTGGGCGATTGTGCCGGTGCAAAGCCCATAAAGGACGACATGTAGTTCTCCTTGAGGTAGCCGCCGTTCTCGTCGGCACGTTCGGCCGTACCGGTCTTACCCGCCACGTCATAGCCGTCAACCGCGCCGCCAACGCCCGTTCCCTCGGACACGACCGTCTGCATGCACGATGTCACCTGGGATGCGGCGTCCTCCGAAATCGCGCGCTCGCCTTCGCCCCAGTCCTTCTCGTCGCCTTTGCTGGACTTATAGAAGTGCGGTGTCATCATCACGCCGCCGTTGGCGATGCCGCCCACGGCGCGTGCGATCTCAATCGGCGAGACGGACAGCGCCTGTCCAAAGCTCATCGAGCCCAGCGTGGCGCCGTCATACTGGTCACGCTCCTTGACGATACCCAGGCTCTCGCCCGGAAAATCGACACCAGAGCTGTGACCGATGCCCCACTTGTCCACATAAGCGGCAAAGTCATCGGCACCGATCTTGCGCCCCACCAGGACAAAGCCCACGTTGGACGAACGGCGCATCATCTCGCGCACATCCATGGTCATGGCGTAGTCGCGCTTGTCGGCATCGGTGACGGTATCGTCGCCCACCTTGATGCTCGCCGGCACCTCAAACGACGTACTCGATCGCACGACGCCCAAGTCGAAGCCGGCGCCCGCCACGAGCGTCTTAAAGACCGAGCCGGGCTCGTAGGCGTCGGTGACCAGGCGCAAGTTCATATCCTCGGTCTTGGCGTTTTCCAGATTGGTCTGGTCGTAAGTCGGATACGAGCAGGCTGCCAAGATCTCGCCTGTCGTAGGATCGGTGACCAGCGCCGAGCCGTTCTTGGCCTTAGTCTTCTCAACTGCCTCTGCCAGGGCATCCTCGGCCGCACGCTGGATATTGACGTCGAGCGTCGTCACGATATCAACGCCGTCGACCGCAGCCACCTTTTTATAGGCACCGCCCGCGATATAGCTGCCGTCCCTCGCGCGCTCGCGTACGAGAGAACCGTTCGTGCCGGTCAGAAGCTTGTTGTATTGCTTTTCGAGACCCGTCAAGCCATCGTTGTCTACATTCACTACACCCAGCACCTGCGATGCCAGATTGCCGTATGGATATACGCGCTTCATGGCCTGCTCAAAAAGCACGCCGGGCAGGTTCTTCTTCTCCAGCGTCGCAGCATCGTCTTCGTCCACCTGGCGCTTGATATACACCCAGGTTCCATCGGACTCAACGAGCTTGCGGCAGGTCTTTTTATCGATTCCAGTTGCCTTGACCAGCGCCGACACCGTCTTGTCAACATCCTCGACAAGCTGCGGGTTCACGGCGATGTTGCGACATTCGACCGACGACGCCAGCACGTTACCGTTGCGGTCGTAGATGGTGCCGCGTTTGGCATAGAGGGTCTGCGCAAGCAGGCGGCGCGCATCGGCACGCTCGCGCAGTTTATCGGCTTCGACAATTTGATAGTCGGCAAGGCGAAAGACGCCCAAGCCCAAGCCAAGCCCGATGAAGCCCATGACGGCTTTGCGGCGAGGCAGAGGTGCGCCTGTGAGCCATTCGGTCGACGAACTCTTGCGCGACCTGGTGTTATGCACTTGAGGGCCGCCCGAGCCGCGAAGTCGCGACGCCGGGTCGTTGCCACGGGACCGCCCGGCGTTGTAAGATTGCCGACCCGTTCCTTGATAACCAGAACGTCCCCGCGACGAGGGACGTCCAGAACCGCGGCCCCCATCGGAACCGCGGCGATAGTCATTTGTCATACTCAGCTACCGTCTTGCTACTGAGCGGTCGCGGTCGCGTTGGCGCCCGCGGCTGCATCCTGCGAAAAGTCAAGTGTAACGCTCTCGCTGGGCTCCACCATGCCATAAGCGCCCGCAAGGTCGCGAATGCGCGTGTCGGCGCCATAGACCGAATGCATGACCTCCAGGTCGGAGCTCTCATCGGTCGCCTTTTCGAGCGTGTTGGTAAGCTCGGCGTTGCTGTTGAGCACCTGGGCCGTAACGCCGGCGAGCGCCACGCGGGCGACGCCGATCGTCATGAAGATAGCCGCAATGATGCAAAACGTTTTAAGAACGCTCATGAAAACCGGGCTTACCGCCTGGTTTGCCTGACGGCCCGCGCCCGTGTAGACATCAAAGCGCGGCGTGCGCTGCTCACGGGGAGCAACGGGGGCCTGCGGCGTCTCACGATAGGCGGGCATGGCGTTCATATCATAGGCGAGTGCTGCGCTTGAAGTGTTGTAGCCCATGATATGCCGCCTCCCATCCCGAGTACGTTGGTAGTGTGTTTAAGCTTCGTTTATGGTGAGAGCGGGAGGTCCAATATCGCGCGGTCGCGCCTACAGACGCTGCGCCACGCGGATTTTGGCTGATCTCGCCCGAGGGTTGCGCTCAACCTCATCAGGCTGGGCAACCAGGGGTTTGCGGGTGATGACCTTGAGTATCGGCACGTTGCCGCACACGCACACCGGAATCTCCGGCGGACACGTGCACCCCTGGCTCATCTCCTTAAAGTGGTTCTTTACGATACGGTCCTCGAGCGAGTGATACGAGATGACGCAGATACGTCCGCCCGGGTTGAGCCACCTGGTGGCGGCATCAAGCCCTCGTTCGAGCACATCGAGCTCGTGATTGACCTCGATGCGAATGGCCTGGAAACTTTTCTTGGCCGGGTGTCCACCATGCCGACGAGCGGCAGCCGGGATACCCGCCTTGATGATCTCGACAAATTGGCCGGTGGTTTCGATCGGTTCTTGCTCGCGGCGGCGCACGATCTCGCGCGCGATCTGCGAGGCGAACTTCTCTTCGCCGTAGACGCGTAGAATCCGGGCGAGGTCGTGTTCGTTATAGGTGTTGATGACCTCAGCTGCGTTTAAGGTGTTATTACCCGGATCCATCCGCATGTCCAATGGGGCGTCCTCGTTATACGAAAAGCCCCTGCCAGGGATATCGAGTTGCGGCGACGAAACGCCCAAATCGAACAGGAAGCCATCGACCCCGGGCACCTCGGCCGAGCAAAGCAGCTCGTCCAAGTCGCCGAAGTTGCCCTTCAGCAGCCGGTGCGGAACGCCGGGAACCTCGCGGTCCAGACGGGCGCCAGCGGCCTCGAGGGCCATGTCGTCCTGATCGACGCCGAGCAAAAGGCCCGTCTCCCCCACCTGCGCGGCCATCTTTACCGAATGGCCGGCACCGCCAAGGGTGCAATCGCAGACAACGGAGCCGCTCTTTAGCCGCAGCGACTCAAGCACTTCGCCGAGCATGACAGGTTCATGCCGATATTCTTGTGTCAAGATCCCACGCTCCATCCGTTACCCGTGCCTTGCCCTTACGAGAAGAAGAGGTCCAGCAGGGCCTCATCGTCATCGTCCTCATCGGCCGCGGCGCGATCCCAAACCTCAAGGTGGTCGTAGTTGCCCACAACCGTGACCTCGCGGTCGAGGTTCGCCTGCTTGCGGAGAGACTCGGAAAGACCGATACGACCGGCGCTGTCCACGTCCATCGACGTGGTGCGCTTGTTGATCGCCCTCATGAGCTTCTGGTCATTAATGTCACGCGGGTTAAAACCCTCGTGGCCCTCACGACCCGCGAAGAGTCCTTCGACCCACTTATCGAAGGCCTCGGCAGAGAACACGTACAGAGCATCGACATCCAGGGCTTTGAACACGCGAACGTGCTCTCCAAGCTCCTCGCGAAGGGGTGCAG
Source organism: Collinsella sp. (assembly GCA_037277825.1). Classification (GTDB taxonomy): domain Bacteria; phylum Actinomycetota; class Coriobacteriia; order Coriobacteriales; family Coriobacteriaceae; genus Collinsella. Next base: position 8,648 of record JAYBEF010000055.1, on the reverse strand, counting down.
GCAGGGACAGACGACCTTTTGCATCGAGATTGCGCTCGTATGCACCAGTCATTCCCATGTGCGCCCTCCCCTCGGTTACTCAGATGGCACGTACGCGGGGAACCACCCCGCCTGTCGACGTCATCAATAATATGGGGAACCGCCCCATTTTTCAACACCTTTCCCCACCCCTTCCCCCACCCCGCCCCACCACTCCACTCACCATATATTGCAAAACACCCCCAAGCATATGTTCGAAAACACAATATGTTGTGTTTGCAGCAACGGCGGGATGCCACCTGTAGAACCACACCCGCGAACCTCAACCTTCAAGTTGACCTTGAGGCGATTTTTACGTCCCTTTACATGCCGTTCACATCGCCCCCAAACTCCCCCACCCAAGGCCCGTGCGGCCCACCACCGCGACGCCAAGTGGCGAAAAATGGGACGGGCCCCAGATTGCCCATGCGCGCGCAAAAGCACGCCGCGGCAATCTGGAGCCCGTCCCCAAATACCTATAAATATGCAGGTCAGCGATGTGTTAACGATGTGCCAGCGGGTGCGCCGCCAAATAGACCTCGGTCAGTTGCGTACGATCGACATGCGTGTAGACCTGCGTGGTCGATATATCGGCATGTCCCAAGATCTCCTGTAGCACACGGAGGTCTGCGCCGCCCGCAAGCATATGGGTGGCAAAGGAGTGACGCAGCGTATGGGGATGGAGCCCCACCAGTCCCACCTGGCGCCCGTAGCGCTCACAGATGGCATGGATGCCCTGGCGCGACAGACGGCGGCCGTTCTTATTTAAAAAGACCGCCGAGGTCTCGGTTCCGCGGGCATGGGCCGCCAAGCGAGAACGCCCCTCAGTTACATAAAGCGTCAGAGCTCGCGCCGCGCTTCCCACCAGCGGGGACAGGCGTTCCTTTGAGCCCTTACCGCGAACGAGCACAAAGCCATCGTCGATATGGATATCGCCCACATCGAGTCCCACCAACTCGCTCACACGCAAACCGCATCCGTAGAGCACTTCCAAGATGGCATGGTCGCGCAAGCCCATCTCGCCCTCGGGGAAGTCTTGATCGAGCAGCGCCGAGACATCCTCCACCGATAGATACTCCGGCAAACGCTCAGCCTTTTTAGGCAGGCGCAACGCCGCCGTTGGATTTTGGGCCACAGCCCCATCGCGCACCAAAAAGGCATGCAGGCCCTTCACGGCCGCAAGCGCACGCTCCACCGAGGCATCCGAATAGCCCCCATCGCGACGGTCGGCGACAAAGCCCTCCACGACCTGACGGGTCACCTCTTCAAAAGACACAATACCCACCCGCTCCAGATAGGCGCAGTACGTCGTCAGGTCACGACGATAGGCCGCAATCGTGTTGCGCGCCAAACCCCGCTCGACCGCAAGGTAATCGAGATACTCCCCCGCCGCCACGGCGAGCGACGAGGGAGTAGCTTCGGTATGTTCCTTATTCGCCGGCACCCTTAGTCCGTAGCGAGGTTCATGGGCGTCACCTGCAGACGGTCGACACCCTCGTGCTGGCCGATCGAAGCGCGCACGAACTCGCGGAACAGCGGCTGCGGGTTGGTCGGGCGGCTCTTGAACTCGGGATGAGCCTGGGTTGCCACATACCACGGATGCACGTCGCGCGGCAGCTCGACCATCTCGACCAGGCGCTCGTCAGGCGACAGACCCGAGATAACCAAACCGGCGTCCTCGAGCTGGTCACGGAAGGCGTTGTTGAACTCAAAGCGGTGACGGTGACGCTCGTAGACGAGCTCCTCGCCATATGCCTCGCGAGCAAGGGTATCAGCGGCGAGCTTGCACGGATAGGCGCCCAGGCGCATGGTGCCGCCCTTCTCGGTCACGTCCTCCTGCGAGCTCATCAGATCGATGACGCTAAACGGGCCGTCCGGATCGAACTCGGAGGAGCTGGCGCCGGCAAGGCCGACGACGTTGCGGGCGAACTCGCACACGGCCACCTGCATACCCAGGCAAATGCCCAGATACGGAATCTTGTGCTCACGGGCAAACTCGGCCGCGAGGATCTTGCCCTCCAGGGCGCGCTTGCCAAAGCCGCCGGGGACCAGGATGCCCGAGGCGTCGCCCAAAACCTCGGAGACATTCTGCTCGTCGAGGCTCTCGCCGTCGACCAGCTGGACGTCCACATGGCGATCGTAGAAGACGCCCGCATGGTGCAGGGCCTCGATAACCGACAGGTACGCATCGGGCAGCTGCGTGTACTTACCCACGACGGCGATCTTCACCTTGTCGGCGTGATGGTTGGCGTGATTCTGTTTGCGCAGGAACTCGTTCCACTCGCTCATGTCGCGCTCACGCGGATCCAGACCCAGGCGTTCGCAAATGCGCAGGTCAAAGTCCTGCTCGGCAAGCAGCTGCGGAACATCGTAAATGCTCGCGCAGTCCTCGTTGGTAAAGACGCAATCGGTGTCGACGTCGCAGAAGCTTGCGATCTTTCCGCGGATAGCGTCATCGATATGGTGGTCGGAGCGCAGCACGATGATATCGGGCTGGATGCCAAAGCTGCGGAGCTCCTTGACGGAATGCTGCGTGGGCTTGGTCTTGACCTCGTGGGCGGCGGCGATATAGGGAACGAGCGACACGTGGATGTAGCAGACGTTCTCGGGGCCGGCCTCCTTGCGGTACTGGCGGATGGCCTCGACAAACGGCTGCGACTCGATGTCGCCGATCGTGCCGCCCAGCTCGGTGATGACTACATCGGAGCCGGTCTGCTCCTCGATGCGGCGGAACTTGTCCTTAATGGCATTGGTGACGTGAGGAATCACCTGCACGGTACCGCCCAAAAAGTCGCCGCGACGCTCGCGGGCGATCAAGCTCTTATAGATGGCGCCGGTCGTAAAGTTGGAATCGCGGGTCAGGTTCTCATCAATAAAGCGCTCGTAATGACCCAGGTCCAGGTCGGACTCGTAACCATCCTCGGTAACGAAGACCTCACCATGCTGGAAGGGGCTCATGGTACCGGGGTCGACGTTCAGATACGGATCGGCCTTCTGCATCGTTACTTTGTAGCCACGCGACTTGAGCAGACGGCCCAGCGAGGCCGCGGTGATACCCTTGCCCAAGGACGAAACCACGCCACCGGTTACGAACACATGCTTGGTCATATTGAGTTACCTGCGCTTCCCGTAGAAGTTGTTTATCCACATCTTACGGGTCTTCATTGTAATACTCGCGCCGCGGACCGTTCGCAATTTTTCTCGCGTGCGATTGCATTTCTCAATCTTGAAACAAAACGCCGCCCGGTTTCCCAGGCGGCGTCGCTATGGCAAGGGTTACATGCTGCTATCGATCAGCAACCTCGTCCTCAAGCATTTCTTGAACGAGCATGCCGGTACGGACGCCCTCAAGATACCACTCGCCACGTTCGGTGAGGCAAATGCCATTTGCAAGCTGACCGCCGTCGTCGCTATAACGCGAGACGACATCAATCATGCCTTCGGAATCCAAGCGATCGATTGCGGCGCGGGCACGATACGGCGAAACCCCCACGCGCTCGGCAAGCGTTTTGCGCGAGAAACCATACGGCCCGCCATTGTCTTCGGTTTGCTGGTCGATTTCCATCAACACCAGCACCTCAACACGCTTCATATCGTTGACACTCGCACGACCCTTGCCCGCCATAGCAGCCTCCTCAAACCGAGCACGAGCATCTAACGCGCCGTGCGCGACCGACACACCTCACGATGGCAGGTAATATCCATCATGCGGCATCCCGCTAAGGATGAAACAGTTACGGTTATTGTATACCGCTCAAATTGTTTCTAGGCAGGTAAACGGCTATTTTTCGCCGAAATAGGCGCTTTATTGATCAAAAAGCCGTACCGGGCGCCAACCCGATACGCCAAAATGCAATGCAATTACCGCGGTGCTTCAAACTTAGCGGTGGAAGAAACCGCGGCGCTCAAACTTGGGCTCGCAGCACACGTTGATACCCAGTTTGCGCAGTACCGTCTCGTCCGTCGGCGAGATAATCACGCTAAAGAAGGCATCGCAACCGCGCAGCTGCTCCAGGCCCGAAAGGACGCGAGCGGCCGTCTCACTCGTGGCCGAGGTGATCGACAGCGCCATAAGCGTCTCGTCGGTGTGGAGGCGAGGGTTTTTGCTGCCCAGGAAATGCGTCTTGAGCTTGCTGATGGGCTCGATCGCCTCATCGCTAATGACCTCGAGCTCAAGGTCGACGCCCGAGACATGCTTGAGGGCGTTCATAATGAGCGAACTTGCGGCGCCCAGGCGCGTGGAGGTCTTACCGGTCACCACGGAGCCATCGGGCATGACCATGGCACCCACGGGACCACCCGTCAGCTGCTCCCTGGTGAGGGCCGCCGAGCGCGCCGGTGAGTAGTTCTTATCGATGCCGGCTTTCTTCATAATAATCTTGAGACGGTCGACTTGCTCATCGCCCATGCCGGTACGGCGCACATTTTCGACCGCGGTAAAGTAGCGGCGGACGATCTCCATCTTGGAAGCGTCGCGGCAGGCATCGTCATCGGTGATGGCAAAGCCGACCATATTGACGCCCATGTCCGTAGGACTCTGATAGGGGCTCTTGCCCAGGATCTTTTCCATCAGAGCACGGACCACCGGGAAGGCCTCGACGTCGCGGTTGTAGTTGACCGTGGTCTTGTTGTAGGCCTCCAAGTGGAAGGAGTCGATGATATTGGCATCGTCGAGATCGGCCGTTGCTGCCTCATAGGCGATGTTGACCGGATGCGTGAGGGGCAGATTCCAGACCGGGAAAGTCTCGAACTTGGCGTAGCCGGCGGCGGTGCCGTGCTTGTGCTCGTGATAGAGCTGCGAGAGGCAAGTGGCGAGCTTGCCTGAGCCGGGGCCGGGAGCGGTGACCACGACGAGCGGACGCGTGGTCTCGACAAACTCGTTCTTGCCGTAGCCATCGTCGGACACGATCAGATCGACATCGTGCGGATACCCCTCGATGGGATAGTGCAGCTTGGCGGGAATACCGAGCGCGTTCAGGCGGTTGCGGAACACATCAGCAGCAGGCTGGCCAGCGTACTGGGTGATGACCACAGCCGCGACGGCAAAGCCGTTGCCGCGGAACAGGTCAACCAGGCGCAGCACATCCTCGTCATAGGTAATGCCCAGGTCACCACGAGCCTTGTTTTTCTCGATGTGGTTCGCGTTGATCGCGATGATAACCTCGACATCGTCGGCGATGCTCTTGAGCATGCGGAACTTGCTGTCCGGTTCAAAACCCGGTAGCACGCGGCTCGCATGATAGTCATCGAATAGCTTACCGCCAAACTCCAAATAGAGCTTGCCGCCAAACTGCGAGATGCGCTCCTTAATGTGAGCAGCCTGCAGCTCGATATACTTCGCGTTGTCGAAACCCTGGCGCATATATGGCTCCCGTCCCGTTTCCATTTAATGTTCTAGGCGATTATAACGGAGCCCGCCCTCCCCGATACCCAGACCATCAACAGGCACCAACCAAACATCCGTCAAACCTCTTGTCGGACATATTTGGTGCAAACTAACCTGACCCCATTGCACCGCCCCATAACACCAACAATGGCAGCGCCGCAGGTGGAGCAAAAGTCAGCGAAAGCCCGCCAGAGCGAGCAAGGTGACGTGAAAGAGGAGGGCATAGGCCTTTTGGCCATGCCCGACGATTGAACGTCAGATTGCCGCTCTGGCGGGCTTGCAGCGTCGAGTGGTTCCGGCGTTTGGTAAAACGCCGGAACACAAGAGCGCCCCCTCCCGCGCACGGAACGGAAGGGGGCTAAAGGTAGGAGTCTACCGGTGGGTTTACCCCGCCGGACAGACGATGACCAGGTGATCCTCTACAGGATCGTCAAGGTTTCCGTGGAGTACCCGTTGGGTACTTAGATCAACACGCAGGCGACGGTCAGGATGATGGCGCAGACGACGGAGAGCGCGACGATGAGCTTAAGGGCAAACTTGAGCCAGGTCGTCCACTCGATCTTGGCCAGGGCGAGACCGCCCATGATGGCGCCGGAGGTCGGGGTGAATAGGTTCACGACACCGATGGCGGCGGAGAAGATCATGACCATGACCTCAGGCGAGAAGCCGAGCTTAACAGCCAGCGGTCCCATGATGGGCATGGAGACGGTGGCCATACCGGAGGTCGAGGGGATCAGGAAGGACAGGCCGAAGTAGACCAGGAAGCTCATGGGAGCGAAGATCACGCCGGACAGGCCAGCCAGGGCATTGGCGGCAGCGTCGAGGACGAAGACATCGAGGCCGGTGTTAGCCATGAGGACGGAGATACCACGGGCGAGGGCGATGACGAGAACAACGGACATCATGTCGGCAGCGCCGGTGATGAAGGTGTTAACGATCTGCTTCTCGGACAGGCCACCGATGATACCGATCAGGACGGCCATGAGGAAGAACCAGGTGGAAGCCTCGTCGAAGTACCACTGGCCAATGGGCAGGCCGGTGATCAGGGCAGACCAGCCCTGGACGACGGCGTTACCGTCGGCGTCGTAGACAGCGCCAGCGTCGAAGAAGTTGGCGACGCCCTCGTTGAGGTCGGCCAGCGGAATGAAGCCGACGATCATGACGACGAAGGTGAAGGCGAAGGCGATCAGAACACCCTTCTGACGACCGGTGAGCTTGACCTCCTTGTGGACCTCGGAAGCAGCCTTGCCGTGAGCCTCTTCGGCGTCCTTGAGCTCCTGCATCGACAGGATGGTGGAACCCTTGTCAGCCTTGACCTTCTTGGCATAGTTCATCACGAAGAAGATGGACATAGCGGTAGTGACAATCCACAGGACGGCACCGAGGCCGATGATGATGGACTGGTTGACCTCAATGCCAACGCCGGTCAGAGCGTCGACGGCAGCGCCGACGGCGAACGGGTTAACCGTGGAGCCCAGGCAGCCGCAGCCAGCGCCGAGCAGGACGGTAGCGGCACCGACCATGGGGTCGAAGCCAGCAGCCATCATGGTAGCGGCGAGCAGGGCGTAGAAGGGAACGGTCTCCTCGCACATACCATAGGTGGTACCACCGAGGGAGAAGATGAGCATCAGCACGGGAATGAGCATAATCTCGTTGCCCTTAAGCTTCTGCACCAGAACGGCGATGCCGTTGTCCAGGGCGCCGGTCTCGGTCATCATACCGAGGAAGCCGCCCAGGATCATAACGAAGAGGCAGACGGGCAGAGCGTCAGCGAAGCCCTTAATCGGGGCGGTGCAGAAATCGCTCAGACGGGCGGCAGTAACCGCGCCGCCGGACGTGCCGGAGACGATAACGGTAATCACTGCGACAATTGCCAGCAGAGCAAGAAGAATGGTGAACGATGAAGGCATACCGCGCTTTTTCTTAGCGGTCTCAGTCATAGTTCTCATCCCCCCTTCATAAATCATTTACTGATCTCGCCAGAAGCGGCTCTTCCGTGCCGTGCCTGCCGCTTGATGCGAGATTATTACCAGATAAAACTGCTCGGGGTGTGCAGCAATACACCCCGAGCGAGATGCTAGATGCTCTTACTTGAGCGTGGCGTACATGACAGCCTTGATGGTGTGCATGCGGTTCTCGGCCTCGTCGAAGACCTTGGAAGCGGGGCTCTCGAAGACCTCGTCGGTGACCTCCTGCTCGGTGATGCCGAACTGCTCGCACTTCTCGGCGCCAATGGTGGTGTTGGTGTCGTGGAAGCTGGGCAGGCAGTGCAGGAAGATGGCACCCGGGTTGGCCATAGCCATGACTTCGGAGGTGACACGATACGGGGTGAGCTGAGCGATGCGCTCGGCCCAGACCTCGTCGGGCTCGCCCATGGAGACCCACACGTCGGTGTAGATAACGTCGGCACCGGTGACGCCGTCCTTGACGTCGGTGGTCAGCTTGATGGTGCAACCGTTGGCCTCGGCGATGGGCTTGCAGGCCTCGATGACGTCGTCGGCGGGCATGCACTCCTCGGGGCCGCAGGCCACGAAGTTCATGCCGAGCTTGGAGCAGACGACCATGAGGGAGCGAGCGACGTTGTTCTTGCAGTCGCCCATGAAGACGAGGGTCTTGCCCTTGATGTCGTAGTTGAAGTTCTCCTGGACGGTCAGGATGTCAGCGAGCATCTGGGTGGGGTGCCACTCGGTGGTCAGGCCGTTCCAGACAGGCACGCCGGACTTAGCAGCGAGCTCCTCGACGTCGTCCTGGGCAAAGCCACGGAACTCGATGCCGTCATACATGCGGCCGAGAACGCGGGCGGTGTCCTCGATGGACTCCTTCTTGCCCATCTGGGACGAACCGGGATCGAGGTAGGTGACGCCCATGCCCAGATCCATGCCGCCGACCTCGAAGGCGCAGCGAGTACGAGTGGAGGTCTTCTGGAAGAGCAGGACGATGTTCTTGCCCTCGAGATAGCGGTGCGGAACGCCAGCGCGCTTCATGTCCTTGAAGTTCTTGGAGAGCTTGAGCAGGTACTCGATCTCCTCGGTGGTGAGGTCGAGAAGCTTGAGGAAGCTACGGCCGGAGAGGTTAACACCCATGGTTCGATTCCTTTCGAAGAAATGAATTACTAAAAGTAGTAGTGGTGCCCGTTTGACGGGCGAAACCGGTGCGGTTGTAGGGGGACCGCACCGGAAACGTTAAAGACTTAGAGGTCCTCGCGCCAGAAGGGCATGCTCATGCAGCGCGGGCCGCCGCGGCC
>JAYBEF010000054.1:0-23100 GCA_037277825.1 Collinsella sp. | reverse complement strand
TGTCCGGCGGCACCGTGCTGGGCTGGGTCGGCGAGATCCACCCCGAGGCGCGCGAAGCCATGGGCATCGACGAGGTCGTCGTTGCCTTCGAGCTCGATCTGGACAAGCTGATCAAGGGCGCCCGCAACCAGGAGAACTACCGCGAGTTCTCGCAGTATCCTGCCGTTGAGCACGACCTTGCTATCGTGGTCGACAACGCTGTGACCTGCGAGGATCTTGAGCGCCGCATTACCAGCGCCGGCGGCAAGCTGCTCGAGGGCGTGCGCCTGTTCGACGTCTACCGCGATCCCATCCGCATCGGAGCGGGCAAGAAGTCCATGGCCTTTGCGCTTACGTATCGCTCCGACGACCACACGCTCACCAGCGAAGAAGTCGAGAAGGCGCACCAGAAGATCGTCACCAAGGTATGCAAGGGCGTAAACGGCGAGGTCCGCGGATAGGGCTTGCGCTGGGAGCGTAGGGCCTGACGGCGGTTGCTGTGGGCTCTGCGTGACCGCGGTGTTCGGAATAAGGCACCGTTGATCCTGCATATATGACACGCGCATTACATAACGGCGTGCTGCTTTGTCGGCAGCACGCCGTTTTGCTATGATAGCCCGCGGCGTGTTACGAATCTGACAATGCGTAACACTGACAAGGTGATTTAAGCGGCGTTGCAATTCTGTGCGTCGACAACCGGGAGGCGTACATGCACATTCCAGATAATTATCTGTCCCCGCAGACCGATGCCGTGCTGGCGTTGGCGATGGTGCCCGTTTGGGTTCACTGCATCAAGAAGGTGCGTGCCATGCTCGATCGCGAGCATATGGCGTTCCTGGGCATCTGCGCCGCATTCTCCTTCTTGCTCATGATGTTCAACGTGCCGCTGCCCGGCGGTACCACGGGTCACGCCGTTGGCGGCGCGCTCATCGCGCTGCTGCTTGGCCCCGAGGCCGCTGCCATTGCCGTCTCGGTCGCGCTAGCGCTGCAGGCGCTGCTATTTGGCGACGGCGGCGTTCTGTCGTTTGGCGCCAACTGCTTTAACATGGCCTTTGTGCTGCCGTTTGTCGCTGCTATCGTGTTTCGTGCGCTCAACAGCCGTCTGCACGACAAGAGCTGGGGCACCTCGGTTTCTGCCATCGTAAGCGGCTGGGTCGGCCTGTGCCTGGCGGCCCTGTGCGCGGCAATCGAGTTCGGTATTCAGCCGATGCTCTTCACGAATGCTTCGGGCGCTCCGCTGTACTGCCCCTTCCCGCTGTCCGTGGCTATTCCTGCCATGTTGATCCCGCATATGCTGGTTGCCGGCGTGATCGAGGGCGTGGCGACGGCCGCCATCTACGGCTTTATCAAGAAGACGGCGCCGAGCATTATCGTCGGGCCCGAGGCCATCGATGGCCAGCTTACTGCCGAGGGCGCTGCTGTCAAGAAGACCTCGCTGGTTCCCACGCTCATTTTGGTCGCCGTGCTCGTGGTGGCCACGCCGCTGGGATTGCTTGCCACCGGTGACGCCTGGGGTGAGTGGGACGCCGAGGGCGCCGCAACTGCCGTTCAGGAGGCTGGCGACGACAGCCTGCAGGCTTCGGTCGGCCTCGATACTCCGACCTTTGCCGACGCGCTGCCCACGGGTGATTACCTGCAGGCCTATTCCGAGGAACAGGGCCTTGGCTTTGCCGGCCAGGCTGCCATGTATATCCTTTCCGGTGTGATTGGCGTGGCGGTGCTCACCATCGCATTCCGCCTGATTTCGCTGACGGTTAAGGAAAGCTGAGCGCATGCAAATGGTCGAGCTGCCTAGCTGGCTTGCGGCCGAGGAGCGATACGAGCCCGCGGGGGCTCGGCATCGTGTGATGCAAAAGAATGTCCTGCACCTGGCGAGCCTGCTTGAGCGGGTTCGCCTGGGTGGAGGTGCGCACGAGGGCGGGTCGATGGTCGACCGCGCCCTTTCTTGCGTTTCGGCTCCGGTGCGTCTGGTGGGGATGTTCGTTTGCGTCCTGTGCGTGTGTCTGACGCAAAGCCCGCTGTACCTCATGTTGATGGCGGCTATCGTGTTGGTGCTCGTTGCCGTACGCCCCGTACGCGGGCTGCGGGCAACCTTTGTGCCGGCGCTTGGCGCTGCGGGGCTCGCGGTGGTTCTGGCACTGCCTGCCCTGCTGCTGGGCGCGTCTGCCACGGGCGCCATGCTCAAGATCGCGCTCAAGACGTTTATTAATGTGTCGCTGGTGCTGGGTGTTTCGTGGACGCTCACCTGGAGCCGCATGTCGGCGGCGCTCAAAATGCTGCACCTGCCCGACGAGGTTATCTTTACGTTTGATATGGCACTCAAGCATATCGAGGTGCTGGGACGCACGGCGCACGATCTGTGCGAATCGGTCATGCTGCGCAGCGTGGGCCGTGCGCCTGCGGGTTTTTCGCGCACCGATTCGCTGGCGGGTATCATGGGCATGACGTTTATCAAGGCGATGGAATGCAGTCGTGCGATGGACGAGGCCATGCTGTGCCGCGGCTTCGCCGGCGTGTATCCGGCGCCTGCACGGAGCGGCTTTGGCTGGCGCGATGCGGTTTACGCGGCCGGCGTTGCGTTGCTCGCCGTGTTGTGCGCGGTGCTGTAGCGCGGACGGTCGAACCGTCGATGTGAGTAGGGAAGGGCGACGTTTTGGCAAACGATACGAATAACGCGATGGGTGCGAGCGGTGCTGCCGGCGCCGAGGTCACTCCGCTCATCGAGTTTCGCGACGTGGTGTTTTCCTATGCGGGTCATACGGTGATCGACGGCGTTTCATTGCGGGTGAACCGTGGGGAGCTCGTTGCTCTGCTCGGTCCCAACGGCTGCGGCAAGACGACGATTATGCGTCTTATCAACGGCCTTGAGCTTGCGGACGCGGGTGCGTACCTGTTCGACGGGCATGCGGTCGATGCGGCATATCTCAAGGATTCCGCGACGGCCCAACGGTTCCATCAACGCGTGGGCTTTGTGTTCCAAAACGCCGATGCGCAGCTCTTTTGCGCCACAGTCGGCGAGGAGGTCGCGTTTGGTCCCGCCCAGATGGGGCTTCCGGCAGACGAGCTCGAGCGCCGCGTGCGCGATGCCATGGAGCTGTTCCAGGTTGCCGATCTTGCCGACGTCTCTCCCTATCAGCTCTCGGGCGGGCAAAAGAAGCGCGTTGCGCTGGCTGCGGTGGTGTCGATGAACCCGGATATCCTGGTGCTCGACGAGCCTACCAACGGACTTGACGAGGACTCGTGCGACATCGTGGTCAACTTTCTACTGGCCTATGTTGCTGCCGGCAAGACGGTCTTGATGAGTACACATCATCAGGATTTGGTGCGGCGCCTGGGTGCCCGCGCCATCTATATCGATCGATATCACCATGTGGTCGAGGCGCCGGTGTCGTCGTATGGAACCGAGAGCGGCGCTGCGGAATAGTTGCTGCGTAGAGCGTGCGTAGCCGCCCACGCGGCTTTGCCGTGATGGTATAGTTATCCAGGTTTTTATGGGGGTGGCTATGCCAAGCTGGAACATTCATATCGCTCAGACGGAGCGTTTGCTGGAGCGCAGCGGTGCGCTTGCCAATAGCGTGCGCGACCGCAATGCCTTTTTGTTTGGCTGCGTGGTTCCGGATATCTTCGTGGGCTATATGGTCCCTGGCATCGCTGATCCCATTCCGTATCGCATTACGCACTTTGCAAAGCCCGAGCCTATCCCTAAGCCTCGTGAGCATGAGTTCTGGGATACCTATGTGGCGCCGCTGCTTAAAGGCGCACCCGCGGGCGAACCTGCTGAGGCCACCTCGATTGTCGAGGAACGCGAGCGACTCAATCGGGTGCATTATCCCCAACGTTACAAGGACGCCGAGCCGGTTGCCGGTCCCGGCGCCTGTGAGTTTTCGCTCGCGCCCGATGACGTGGCGCAGTCGCTGCTCGATCTGACGCTGGGCGTTTGGTCTCACCTTGTGGCCGATACTGTGTGGAATACCCGCGTGAACCAGTACCTGGAGGCGCACGGCGGCAAGCCGTGCGAGGAATTCCGCATTAAAAAGCAAGGCGACTTTGACTGGTTTGGCAAGACGCTCAGCATTGTTTCGATTCCGCGCGCGACCGATCGCCTCTATACTGCGGCGACGCGTTTTGGTCAGTATCCCATCCATAAGGAGTATGTGCTCAAGACCATCGGCGTTATGCACGAGATTGTACGCGAAAACCCCGGCGAGCCCGATCATCCGCCGTATCGCTTGCTAACCGAGGAGTTTTTCGATGCAACGTTTACCGAGGTCGTCGAGCTAACCGAGGCGGGTTTTGCCGCCCGTGTCGAATCGCCCGATGTGTCTGCGCTGCCCCTGATTGCTAGCTGCTAGCTGGCCGGCCCGGCAGTGAATAGCTCAACCCAATCGACAAGTAGCTCTTGCCGCAGGGCATCTTCGGCAGTGCGCTCCTGTTTAGTCTTTGGGGTGTAGGGAAGCCCAGCCTTTTTATGGATGAGCTCGGCTATGTGGTTGAAGCTCTTCTTCTCCCTGATCTGGTCATAGGTAATTTGGATGACGTCGTAGCCCATGCTTGTGAGTGCGGTGGCGCGCTCGGCATCGGAGAGGCTCGCGGCTTCGCTGTCGTGGGCGGAGCGGCCTTGGCATTCAAGGATGACGCCCATGCTGTCGGTGGCGCTTTCGATGAGGATATCGGCGTAGCAGCAGGTTTTGTCATACAGCGAACGCGCGGCTTCGCTGAGCGGGATGCGCGCGTTATTGGTGATGTCGATGCCCAGACCGCCCTCATCGCGGGGGAGCGAGATGAGAATTGACGTCTGGACTTCAAAGGGCGAGGCGGTCTGTCCTGTCATGCGTTCGGCGGCCCAGCGGAGCTGCTTAACGCCGCGCAGGCCTGCGGCCTGCTTGGCGAACGCGGCGATATCCGCTGCGGTAAGAAGCGGCGTGCGCTTCCACAAGTTGGTGTCATTGCCCTTGGTGTCGTTAGCTCGCTCCCAGCCGCAGCTGGGCGGAATGAGCTTAAGCGAAATAGCTTCATCGAGTTGTTGTTGCGTTCGCTCGCAGGGCTTAAACACTGCAAAGGAGCCGCACATCTCGTAGCAAGCCATGAGTAACTGGCTGCGTGAGACCTGCGTGGCAAGGCTGAGCAGCGTGAACTCCGGTGAAGTGACATCAAACCCATGCTCAGTCTGCCTAAACGACCCAGGAGGCGGCTCTTGGGTTAGCAGACGGCTATGAAATAGCTTTCCGTTCGCGCGCTGTTTTCTTTCGCCCACGAATCTCCAAACTGGTGTGCCGAGCAAGTCTTTAAATACTGGTTGTTTTGAGTAGTGTACCAAGCGATGGTCATGGTCGGGCGGCAGGATTGCCGGATAGAGTCCCAGTATCTGGGGCGGGATGCGATAGTACTGAAAAGCCGTGGGTCCGCAGGCAAGAAATGACATGGCGATCCGATCGTTTGAGCGTAGTTTGGGCTAGAAAAGCTATCGGTTTCGGAAGTGCGGGGAAAAAGACAAACAGGCAAACCACAAGCGGTATTTGAGCCAACTTTATCAGGGGTTTTGTTGAAATAAAAGGGCTTGTACTCGGAGGTAAGCAATTTTTCCCCGCACTTCCGAAAACCAGGTCGATCTGGCTCTTACTAAAACGATTTATCAGCGTCGGTTAAGGTGTGGGTTTGCCACCGGGCGAACACTTTTAGCGCTTGGGACTTTATTCATTGGGCCTCGAAGGGTGGATTTCGCACTTTTGGTAAAGAAATGAGTGCGTGTTTTGCTGTGCGCCGGCATTGGCATAGAAAAAGGGCCCGGAAGGCTTTGCCTTCCGGGCCCTTTGCAATGCAAGTGTGCTTGCAAGTACGACTTAGCGCACCTGAGCGACGTAAGCGACGTTGGTCGAGGAGACCTTGTCCTCGAGCTGGACGCTCATGCGGGGATCGCCGGCGGTAGCGACGGTCAGATCGCCGGCCTCGACGTAGCCGAGCTCCTTAGCGGTCTCGATCGCCTTGACGATCGTGCCGTTGACGGTGCCCTGGGTAATCTCGGCCTGATGCGGGATAACGCCCCAGTACATGATCATCTGCTGGACGGCCCACTCGTGGCGGGAGAACGCGCAGATCGGCATGTTGGGACGGAAGTGCGAAATCAGGCGAGCGGTACGACCGGTGGTCGTCGGCACGGTGATGCACTTGGCGCCAACGGTGGTGGCCATGTTCACAGCGGACATACCCACAACGTTGTTGACGACGCGGGTGCCGTGAGCGTCAGCCGGAACCTCGAGCGGGGCGTGAGCCGGGAGGTACTTCTCGGTCTCGAGAGCAATGCTGGCCTGCATCTTAACGGCCTCGACCGGGTACTTACCGGCAGCGGACTCGCCAGAGAGCATAACGGCGTCGGTGCCGTCGTAAATGGCGTTAGCAACGTCGGCAACCTCGGCGCGCGTCGGGCGCGGGTTCTGCTGCATGGAGTCGAGCATCTGCGTAGCGGTGATAACGGGCTTGTAGGCTGCGTTGCACTTAGCGATGATTTCCTTCTGGATGTGCGGAACGAGCTCGGGCTTGATCTCGATGCCCAGGTCGCCACGGGCGACCATGATGCCGTCGGAAGCCTCGAGGATCTCGTCGAAGTTCTCGACGCCCAGGGCGCACTCGATCTTCGGGAAGATCGTCACGTGCTCGCCACCGTTCTCGCGGCAAAGCTCGCGGATGCCGCGGACGGACTCGCCGTCACGGATGAAGGAAGCGGCGATGTAGTCGATGTTCTCGGTCAGGCCAAAGAGGATGTCCTGACGATCGCGCTCGGTGATAGCGGGCAGCGAGATGTTGACGTTGGGCATGTTGACGCCCTTGCGCTCGCCGATCAGGCCGTCGTTCTTGACGACGCAGGTCATGTCCTGGCCGTCGACGGACTCGACCTCGAGGGCAACCAGGCCGTCATCGATCAGGATGAGGGAGCCCTTCTCGACCTCGGAGGGCAGAGCCAGGTAGTCGAGGGAGATGTGCTCAGCGGTGCCGTGGAAATCCTCGGTCGTGGGCTGAGCGGTGACGACGATCTTGTCGCCGGTCTTGACGGCAACCTTCTTGCCATCGACCAGAAGGCCGGTGCGGACCTCGGGGCCCTTGGTGTCGAGCAGGATGCCGACGGGCATACCGAGCTCCTTGGAAATACGACGGACGCGCTCGATGCGACCGTGGTGCTCGTCGTAGGAGCCGTGCGAGAAGTTAAAACGGGCGACGTTCATGCCCGCCTTGATCATCTCACGGATGGTCTCGTCGCTATCGCAGGCGGGACCCATGGTGCATACAATCTTGGTGCGCTTGTACATTCAGACCTCCATCTGACATCGTCTTGCGCTGATAGATAAACCATAAGAAATAAAACTGAGATGATTATAACGAAATGCCGACCGAATACCCCAAAAAATCGACCGTATGCCGAATTAGAAGTTCATTTTTTGCGAATAAACGGTATATGCAAAAACTTTACCAACCGTTCTAACCGCTGCTATCTGGGCGATATTTCAGTTTGATGATGCACCGAAGAAAAAACGTTTTATCAATGTCGAACATCATACGGTCTGCATCGTTGCACTCGAGCCGTGTTTCCAATTGGAATGTTTTGGCTAGACGCGCCGCTTTGGGGTACCATAGCTCCACTATCAACTGCCGCTCAGCACGGCAGCCTTGATGAGCCCTTGCCCTTCTCCTGGGAATTATGATCGGGCATCAATCTGCTGAGTGGCCCGAATCCCAGGAGGGGACTCTATATGCAAAAGGAATACCTGTCCGCCGCGGCGGAGGTACTCAGCGACCAAGGTGTCGATGAGGACCTCGGCCTGAGCAACGACGAGGCGTCGTCGCGCCTCGCCAAGACAGGCCCTAACAAGCTCGAGGAAGCCGAGAAGACGCCGTTGTGGAAGCGCTTCTTTGAGCAGATGGCCGACCCCATGGTCATCATGCTGATCGTTGCCGCCGTCATCAGCGCGCTCACGGGCATGGTCAAGGGCGAGGCGGACTTTGCCGATGTCGCCATCATCATGTTCGTCGTTATCGTCAACTCGGTGCTGGGCGTGGTCCAGGAGGCTAAAAGCGAGGAGGCTCTCGAGGCCCTGCAGGAGATGAGCGCGGCGCAGTCCAAGGTGCTGCGCGACGGCAAGCTCGTGCACCTGCCGAGCGCCGAGCTCGTGCCCGGTGACGTGATCATGCTCGAGGCGGGCGACTCCGTCCCGGCCGACTGCCGCGTGCTCGAGAGCGCCACGATGAAGATCGAGGAGGCCGCCCTTACCGGCGAGTCCGTGCCTGTCGAGAAGCATGCCAACGTGATCGAGCTCGCCGCCGGCACCGACGACGTGCCGCTCGGCGACCGCAAGAACATGTGCTACATGGGCTCCACCGTGGTGTACGGCCGTGGCCGCGCCGTCGTAGTCGGTACCGGCATGAACACCGAGATGGGTAAGATCGCCGGCGCCCTGGCCGAGGCCAAGGAAGAGCTCACGCCGCTGCAGGTGAAGCTTGCCGAGCTCAGCCGCATCCTCACTATCATGGTTATCGTCATCTGCGTCGTCATCTTTGGCGTCGACATCATCCGCCACGGCGTGGGCAACGTTCTCACCGACCCGACCGCGCTGCTCGATACCTTTATGGTCGCTGTCTCGCTTGCCGTCGCCGCCATCCCTGAGGGCCTGGTTGCCGTCGTGACTATCGTGCTTTCGCTCGGCGTGACCAAAATGGCCAAGCGCCAGGCGATTATCCGCAAGCTCTCTGCCGTCGAGACCCTTGGCTGCACGCAGACCATCTGCTCGGACAAGACCGGTACCCTTACCCAAAACAAGATGACTGTCGTCAAGCACGAGCTCGCTGCGCCTAAGGAGAAGTTCCTGGCCGGCATGGCGCTGTGCTCCGACGCCCAGTGGGACGAGGAGCTGGGCGAGGCCGTGGGTGAGCCGACTGAGTGCGCGCTCGTCAACGACGCCGGCAAGGCGGGGCTCACCGGCCTGACCGCCGAGCACCCGCGTGTGGGTGAGGCCCCGTTTGACTCGGGCCGCAAGATGATGTCCGTGGTCGTCGAGACCCTGGACGGCGAGTATGAGCAGTACACCAAGGGCGCGCCCGACGTGGTGATCGGCCTGTGCACCCATATCTACGACGGCGATAAGGTCGTCCCCCTGACCGAGGAGCGTCGCGCCGAGCTCGTGGCCGCCAACAAGGCCATGGCCGACGAGGCCCTGCGCGTACTGGCGCTGGCAAGCTGCACCTACACCGAGGTCCCGGCCGACTGCAGCCCCGCCGCGCTCGAGCACGACCTGGTATTCTGCGGCCTGTCCGGCATGATCGACCCGGTCCGTCCCGAGGTGGCCGACGCTATCCGCGAGGCGCACGACGCTGGCATCCGCACCGTCATGATCACGGGCGATCACATCGACACCGCCGTGGCCATCGCCAAGCAGCTTGGCATCGTCGCCGATCGCAGCCAGGCCATTACCGGTGCCGACCTCGACCGCATGAGCGACGAGGAGCTCGACGCGCACATCGAGGACTACGGCGTGTACGCCCGCGTCCAGCCCGAGCACAAGACGCGCATCGTCGAGGCCTGGAAGTCGCGCGACCAGATCGTCGCCATGACCGGCGACGGCGTCAACGACGCCCCGTCCATCAAGCGCGCCGACATCGGCGTCGGTATGGGCATCACCGGCACCGACGTCACCAAGAACGTTGCCGACATGGTGCTTGCCGACGACAACTTCGCCACCATCATCGGTGCCTGCGAAGAGGGCCGTCGCATCTACGACAACATCCGCAAGGTCATCCAGTTCCTGCTTTCGGCCAACCTTGCCGAGGTGTTCTCGGTGTTTATCGCCACGCTCATCGGCTTTACCATCTTCCAGCCGGTGCAGCTGCTGTGGGTGAACCTGGTCACCGACTGCTTCCCCGCGCTCGCGCTGGGCATGGAGGATGCCGAGGGTGACATCATGAAGCGCAAGCCGCGCAACGCCAAGGACGGTGTCTTTGCCGGTCATATGGGCCTGGACTGCGTGGTCCAGGGTCTGATCATCACCGTGCTGGTGCTGGCGAGCTTCTTTGTGGGCGTGTACTTTGACATGGGCTACATCCACATCGCCGATATGATCGCCGGCAATGCCGACGAGGAAGGCGTGATGATGGCGTTCATCACGCTCAACATGGTCGAGATTTTCCACTGCTTCAATATGCGCAGCCGTCGTGCGTCGCTGTTCACCATGAAGAAGCAGAACAAGTGGCTGTGGGCTTCTGCCGCGCTGGCACTGGTGCTGACGGTGATCGTGACCGTGCAGCCGACGCTTGCCGAGATGTTCTTCGGCCCTGTGACGCTTGAGCTCAAGGGCGTTCTTGCCGCGCTGGGTCTGGCCTTCCTGATCATCCCGCTGATGGAGATCTACAAGGCGATCATGCGCGCGGTCGAGAAGGAGTAACGTTCCTGTCCGGGCCCGACCGCCTGCGGGGTTTCCACGGGCACGTCCTCGCCGCTTTGCGGCTGCGGGATGTGCCCTTAGGAAACCCCTCCCGGCGGGCGGGCCCTGCGGTGTCCTTGCTGCTTTTCTCCCGCGCGGATGAAAAAGGGCTGAGGGAAAGTGTGTGAGTCGGTCGAGCGGTTGCTCGACCGACTCTTTTTTGTGGGTAAAATACCTGCTCAGTTGTGATTTTGGCTGCTGGGAGGCGTTTGTGGCTAAGGCTAAGGCTAAAGCGAAGAAAAAGACGACGGGGGCGCGGGCTAAGCGCGATCGTCGTCGGAAGCTTGCGACCGAGGCCCCCGCGTCTGCCGAGGAGTTGTTGGCGAGCGTACCGGGGCTCGATGCGCTGCAGGATGTCCCGGCGTTTGATGATCTGCCGGTCGATGAAGCCCAGCAGACTGCCTTTGATGATTTCTGCGCACATGCCGAGGAGCCCGAGCAGATGCGGCTGGGTGCCGTTATTCGCCTGGATCGCGGGTTTCCGCTGGTGGCGACTGCCGACGATACCTTCCGCGCCGAGCATGCCGTGGGGTTTGCCAAGTCGCGCGGCGAGGACGAGGTCCTGCTGCCTGCCGTGGGCGACCGTGTGGCGGTGCGCCGCGCTCCCGGGCACGATATGGGCGTGATTGAGTGCGTGCTGCCGCGCCGTACGAGCTTTGAGCGTTGGCGCGGCCGTGCCCGTGGAGAGCGCCAGGTGCTCTGCTCCAACGTGGATAGCGTGCTAATCGTGCAGGCGCTCGGTGCCGGTGAGGTGCTGCTCGACCGCGTGGCGCGCTCGCTGGTGTTGGCGCTTGACTGCGATGCCGAGCCGGTGGTGGTGCTTACCAAAGCTGACCGCTGCGATGCCGAGGAGCTCGAGCGCGATCTGGACCGCGTGCGCCGCCTGGTGGGTCCGGACGTGCGCGTGATCGTGACGTCCTCTGCCGAGGGCCGCGGCCTGGACGAGGTCCGTGCCTGCGTGCCTGCCGGGAGCTGCGCCATGATTCTGGGCGAGTCGGGTGCCGGCAAGTCGACGCTGCTCAATGCACTGCTGGGCCACGATACGTTGGCGACCGGCGGTGTGCGCGAACGCGACGACCAGGGCCGTCACACTACCGTCGCGCGCGTGATGGTGGCGCTGCCGGGCGACGCCGGCGTGATCGCCGATGCCCCGGGCCTGCGCAGTCTACCGCTCGTGGGTCACGAGCGGGGTCTGGCGCGCGCCTTCCCCGAGATTGTCGAGGCATCGCGCGCGTGCCGGTTTGGCGATTGCACACATACCCATGAGCCGGGCTGCGCCGTTCGCGAGGCCGAGGACGCCGGGCAGATCGACAGCCTGCGGCTGGAAACGTTCCAAAACCTGGCGTCATCCATGCGCGTGAGCGCTCAAATACTCGATCCCGATGTTCATCTGTAATTGATTTTTCCTATGACAGCCGTCTCCCAACTGTTCGGGAGACGGCTTTTTTGCTGCGGAAAAGCCTCGAAACATGCAGTTTGCTGACGTGCTGACCAAAACCTTGCCATGAGCTTGACGGGCTGGTCAGCTTTTGGTCGGCGATTGGTTTGACATCGAAAACCAAGATCGCGATTGCGCCGCTTTGCACTCTGACCGCCCAGACAATGGTGGTACGGGCATTCGCCCGGCACTGCCATGAGAGGAGCGGCCGTGAACAAGAGCAAGCGCATCGCCATCAGTCTGGTCGCGGGCGTGCTCGCTGCTCTGCTCTGCATGGTTTACGGCTCGTCGATCCGCTCGCAAGCCGAACAGGTCCAGGCTGAGACCTTGGCCAAGTACGGTGGCGATCGCGTCGAGGTATGCGTCGCGGCGCGCGATATCGATGTGGGCGAGACCCTCGATGAGACCAATGTCATAACCCAGGAATGGCTGACGAGCCTGCTGCCGCGTGACGCGGCGACCGAGCTGCGCCAGGTGCGCGGCGACGTGACGACTTCGCGTATTCCCAAAAACGCCGTGATCTGCAATGTCTACACCAAGGCCGAGAGCCACAAGCTCGAGGTGCCTAAGGGCAAGGTCGCCGTTTCGGTGGCGGTCGATGCCGAGCACTCGGTCGGCGGTGCCACGGGCGTGGGCAGCTATGTGGACGTGTACGTGCAAAAAGATGGCGTAACCGATCGACTGTGCGGCGCGCACGTGATCGATACCAGTGAGAATTCCGGTGCCACGCGCGAGGGCAAGATCGAATGGGTGACGCTGGCGGCTGACCCCGAAGACGTCAAGGAACTGCTGGGAGCCTCGGGCAAGGGAACGGTCAGCTTGACGATTCCCGCCACGGCGCGCGGCAAAAAGAGCGGAGGCGACGAGTGATGAAGGCGATCTGGCTTGCGTGCTGCGCGTGCGGCGATTACGGGCTGTTGCAGCAGGAAGTCGAGGGCCGTGATGCGGGTGCACAGGTGCTTCGCGTGGGTGACCTGGACGGGCTGGTTTCCATGGCGCGGGCGTTTCCGTCGCGCCGCGGGGCTGCCATCATCGCGGCGTCTCTGTTTGATATCGAAGATGTGCGCAAGACTGTTGCGCGCCTGACGGCCGAAGGCCGCGTGAGTCGCGTGGTCGTGTTGATAGAAGCGCTCGATCCGTCGGATATCGAGGGACTGTTTCGCGCGGGGGCGACCGAGGTCATCGCTGCGCACAGTATATGCGGCAACGGGCGCGCGGGCGAGGGAGCGGTTGATTCCGATCGGCGCATGACGATTGAGCCCGATGCTTTTGTTGATAGGGAACCCGGGGCGCCTCGCGCTACAAGAGGCCCGCGTGTTGATGATTATGGAAAAGCGGAAGCCGAGCATGGTCGGCGCCCCCGGAACCCCCTTGTATACGATGACGCTGGAGGGCCGGCACAGCATGCTGGCGACTCCCCGGCTGTAGATATGGGATACGTGCACGGCGTGAATCTGGCGGATGAACTCGACGAAGTTGAGGGCTTTGCCGGGTGCGGCGAGTTGTCGCTGATGCAGCATGAGCAGATTGCACAGAACGAGCCTGCCTTGCAGACCGAACAAGCTGCCATGCCGGCTTGGACGCAGCGTGTGGTTGCGGCGGGGGAGACGGGGACGCTGTCGCCGACGCCCGCCCCGCCGCCTCCGATGCCGCCGGCAGACGCTGCCGCTCCGCAGCATCGAGCTCCGGTCATCTGCGCCATTTCGGGTTCGGGCGGTTGCGGCAAGTCGACGATCGTTGCCACCATGGCACACACATCGTCGCTGTTGGGCTTGCGTGCCGCCGTGCTCGACCTGGACCTGATGTTTGGAAACCTTTACGACTTGTTAGGCGTCGATGCTCCGCGCGATATGGCGGCACTTATCGAGCCGGCGGCGGCGGGCGCGCTCACCGAGCCGGATATCGTAGCCACATCGATGCGCGTGGCGCCAGGCGTTACGCTCTGGGGTCCCGTTGCGGCGCCCGAGCAAGCCGAGCTCATGGCACGTCCGGTGGAGCTACTGCTTGATGTTTTGCGTCGCGAATCCGACGTAGTCTTTATCGATACCTCGGTCTTTTGGGGCGACGCCGTGGCGGCTGCGGTGGCGGCGAGCGACCGCTGCCTGATCGTTGGCGATGTTGCGGTGTCGTCCGCGACATCGGCGTCGCGCGTCATTGAACTGGCAAGTCGAGTAGGTGTGCCGCGCACGCGCATGAGCGCCGTGTTCAACCGGTTCGGTGCGCGCGGGGCAGACGAGGACGTCGCCATGCGCTTTGAGATTGCCTGTGCGTTGAGCTCCAAGATTCGTATCGCCGATGGCGGGCAGGATCTCGCCGCGCTCATGGCGTTTGGGCGCGCTGATGAGGCAGTGGGGCAGACCAGCGCTTTTGCGACCAGCGTGCGCGAGGCCACGCGCGAGATGCTCGTGGAACTGGGGTGCGCCGTCGGCCCTTGGAGCGATATGGTCGCCGACCGTGCAACGCGCACCGAACGCCCGCGTATCCGCCTTCCCTGGTCGCGCGAGGGTGATCAGCGATGAGCCTGCAAACGAGGATTAAGGCTGCCGGCGCTGCAGCGGCGGCAGCTCCTGTAGATGCGGGGCGTCGCCGCGCGGTGAAACGACGCACTAAGCGCGCCGTGATGGACCGCATGGGTTACGACGAAGTGGCGCGTATCAGCGCCTATATCGACCCGGTACTTGCCCGCTCGGAATTGCGTCCCGCGGTGGAGGCGGCGCTCAATGTTGAGGAGCCGACCGATCTCGCGACGCCCGAGCGCGAGACCATCATCGACGAGATTTTGGATGACGTGGTGGGCTTGGGGCCGTTGCAGCCGCTCATCGAGGACGACACCGTTACCGAGATCATGATCAACGGCTGCCGCTCGGCCTTCTTTGAACGCGGCGGCGTCTTGTACCCCATCGAGCATGCGTTTGAGGATGATGAGCAGATCCGTGTGCTTATCGACCGCATCATCTCGCCACTTGGCCGCCGTATCGACGAGCGCAGCCCCATCGTCAACGCCCGCCTCAAAACGGGCTATCGCGTCAACGCGGTGATTCCGCCTGTGGCGATTGACGGACCGATTCTCACCATCCGAAAGTTCTCGGACCGCATCTGCTCGCTGGACGAGCTTGTGGGGCTGGGGTCGCTGCCGCTTTGGTATGCGCAGCTGCTGTCATGCGCGGTGTCGCTGAGACAGGACCTGGCGGTTGCGGGAGGCACGGGATCTGGTAAGACCACCCTGCTCAACGCGTTGTCATGCGAGATTTCCACCGGCGAGCGCATCGTGACGATCGAGGACTCTGCCGAGCTCAAGTTTGCGCATCATCCACACGTGGTGCGTCTAGAGGCGCGCGAGGCTTCAATTGAGGGCGAGGGCGCGGTGACGATCCGCGACCTGGTGACCAATGCCCTGCGCATGCGCCCCGACCGCATCGTGGTGGGTGAGGTGCGCGGTGCTGAGTGCTGCGACATGTTGCAGGCCATGAACACGGGCCACGACGGGTCGCTCACCACACTTCATGCGGGCTCAGAACAGGAGACCGTGGTGCGTCTGACGTTGCTTGCACGTTATGGCATCGATCTGCCGAGCGAGCTCATCGAGGAGCAGATTGCCATGGCGCTCGACGGCATCGTGATGTCCGAGCGCCACGCCAATGGCAGGCGCTTCGTCTCCTCGTATTCGGGGGTGCGTCGCGCCGCGTCGGGCGGCGTAGAGCTCGAGCGCTATGTGACTTTCGATGCCGCCGAGCGCACCTGGACGCTTGACCGCGAGCCGCCGTTTATCGCAGAAGGCCTGCGGTCGGGGACGCTCACACAAGAGGAGGTGGACGAATGGAGGTCGCTGTGCCCCTCGTCGTAGGGGGTTTGGCAGGGTTTTCTGTCGCGACGGCGTGCGGGGCGGAACCTCGTGTGCCGCAGGTGCCGCCGGCGGAGCTGGCGCGTCAGGCGCTCGAGACGGTGGCAGAGAAACTGCCGCGTGAGCTGGTGGAAAACGATCTGCTGAAAAAGATCGCCCGTTCGTGGGCATCGCTGGCTCCGGCGCATCGCCTTGGCCTCGTGATCGAAGATGCTTCGGGGCGTTTGGCGTTTCTGCTGCTCTCGAGCGGTGTCTGCTGCATTTTACTAACGATGGTGTCGTTATCGCCCCTCGGATTTGCCTTGGGACTTGTTGCTCCGATTGCCGTTGGCGCCGCTCGGGATGGCTTTGAGAGCCGGCGCGAGCAACACGATGCAGAAGAGGCCATGCCCGAGGCGTTTACCGCACTTTCCATGTCGCTTGCCTCGGGACATTCGCTGGCTCAGGGCATGCGCTTTGTGGGCGCTCATGCGCAAGAACCGGTGCATACCGAGTTTTTGCGGGTGGCGGCGGCGATCGATTGCGGCATCTCGGCGACCGACGCGCTCGATGACTTGCTCGTGCGCATCGACGCCCCCGGTCTTTCGCTTGTGACCTTGGCGCTTAAGGTGTCACAGCGCACCGGCGCTCCGCTTGCCGACTTACTGTCCGAGGCGTCGAGCATGGTGGGGGAGCGCATTGAGCTCAAGCGCCGCCTAGATGTTAAGACGTCGCAGGCCCGCATGTCTGCGCATATGGTCGCGGCGATGCCGACGGGCATGTGCGCGGTGTTGGCGCTGCTTTCGGCAGATTTTCGTCGCGGTCTTGCGACGCCTGCCGGCGCGGGCGCTGTGGTGCTGGGTCTTGCCCTCAACGCCGTTGCCCTGGTGGTTATCAGACGCATTATGCGGGTGGAGCTATGAGCGCCCCGGTTGCAGTTGCGGCTTGCCTGTGCGCTCTGAGTGTATTTGTCGCGACGGGTTTGGATCGGGCGGATGCACGCAAGATCGCAGAGGCCTGCAAGCGCGAGGCGGTGCTGGTCGCTGCCGCGGGTCGCTCGGTGGTCGATGCTCTGACCGCGCGAATGAAGGGCGCGGTTGGAGCGGGCGGCCCGGCGCGAGTGTCGCTCGGCGAAGTGTCCGAGATGATCGATGTTGTGCGCTTGGGTCTTTCGGCCGGTCTTTCGTTTGATGCGGCGCTTGAGATTTTCTGCGCCAACCGCCGGTCAGTGCTGGCTCTTCGACTTGAGCGGGCCTGCATGGCGTGGCAGGTGGGCGTGGGCACGCGTGAGGACGAGTTGTTGGCCGCCGCGCGCGACCTGGACGTGCGAGCGCTCGAGACCTTTGCCATCACGGTGGGACAGGCGCTCGCCCTGGGTGCCCCACTTGCCGAGACACTGGCCGCTCAAAGTCGCGAGATCCGTGCGGCTCATCGCGCCGCGGTCGAGCGCGAGATCGAGCGTGCGCCCGTCAAGCTGCTGATTCCCACCGGCACACTCATCTTGCCGGCGTTGCTTCTGTCCATATTGGGCCCGCTGTTGGGAGCAGGCGGGATGATGTAGGGAGGAATACATGAACACGATGACTGACGTTGCTGGCAAGGTCTGGAGCTGGGCTGTTTGCCAGTCAATTCGCGCTCGCCAGCATGCCGGGGAGCTACTGCAGGAGGAGAGTGCGCAGGGCACCACCGAATACGCCATCTTGGTCGGCGTGCTCGTGGTGATCGCCATCATTGCCATTGTCGCATTTAAGGGCAAGGTCCAAGATCTATGGAACGCTATCAGCGAGGGCATCAACAGCCTGTAGAGGGCGAGCGCCCCATCGGGGTGCTGCTGGTGTTTGCTTGCCTGACCGTGGCGATAGCGGCGGTGCTTTGGGGGCTTAACGCCGCGCGGCAGCAGCGTCCTGGGGCCGCCTTCGATTCGGGCTCAGATTCGGCGGTGGCGTCTCAAAAAGATGAGATGCGAGATGCGGACGATTCGGATGTCGCTGTCACGGCGCAAACCTTTCTGCGGACGCTCGACAAGCGGTCTGGCACTGCGACGGATTCACCTGAGGACAACGCGATTGCGGTCCGGCTTGCATGGTCCGAGGACCGACCGATGACCGAGGCAGCGGCGGATATGTTACGCGCCTACCGCGAGGTGCCAACGGCCCAGCTCGCCCTGAGCGGCTATCTCGATATTAAGGGCAACGTATGGGGCGCCATCGTGCGCGATGGGCGCGGCTGGGTCGATATGGTGACGGTTGCCGCGGATGCTGGCGATGCTTCGTGTCGTCTGCGCGCCGTGCGTCTGGTCCCGCAAACAATAAGCTCAAAGGAGGGATCGTGAAATGCATGGCATTCTGCGTGAGGAATCTGCCCAGGCGACGGTCGAATACGCCATCGTCACGGTGGCGCTGTTATCGATCGTGCTGGCGATTGTGGGACTTTGGCGTGCTGGCACCGATGGACGCTTGGCGGCGCTGGTTGAGCGGGCGGCATCCCATGGCGTTGCCTCGACGTCGGTTATCGACGCCGCTGCGGGCGCTAAGGACATCGCGTTGTATTGATATCGCGCGCGAGGACCGGGCGCAGTCTACGGTCGAGGCCGCTTTTTTGCTGCCGACGTTTCTGACGCTCATCCTTCTCGCACTGCAACCGGTGTGCCTGCTTTATACGCGCGCGGTCATGGAGTCTGCCGCCGCCGAGACCGCGCGGCTCATGACCACGACGACGGCGGAGGACGACGATCTTAAGGAGTTCACCCTCCGCCGGCTTGCCGCAGTGCCCAACGTTTCGATCTTTCATGCCGGCGGGCCGTTGTCGTGGGATGTCGAGCTTAGCCGGGCCGATGCGGGCGGCGTCTCGTCCGTGTCCGTTTCCGGCGAGGTCAAGCCGTTGCCTGTGATCGGTGCGTTTGTGCAGGCTATGGGTGGTACCGCCGAGGGCGGCTACGTTGAGCTCAAGGTTGATGTCTCATATCAATCACGTCCCGAATGGCTGGAGGGAGATTATGATTCGTGGATTGCTGCATGGGATTAAGCGTTTCTGGTCTAGACGCGTTTTGACGCGCCGTCCGAGCTGCCATCGCAAGCGAGGCGGCTTTATGGGTCGAGCCGGTATCGACCTGTTTATCGAAGACGGTGCCTACACCACGCTTTCCTCTGCGGTGGTCATCTTGGTGGTGCTCACGCTGCTGTTTTCGTCGACGGCGGCGATATGGAGCATGTCGCGCGCGGGGGACACCCAGGTGGCTGCCGATAGCGGCGCGCTGGCAGGCGCCAATGTGGTGTCGTCCTATCACACGGCTGCCACGGTGGTGGATGCGAGCATTTTGAGTTTGGGCCTGGCGGGGTTTGCCACGATCGGGACGGGCCTGGTCGCCATCCTCATCCCGGGCGCCGAACCAGTTGCCGGCAATATGGTCGACACCGGGATTGAGATTATTAAAACGCGCAACAAGTTTGCCAAAAGCGCATCGGAAGGCTTACAGAAAATCGAGACGGCTCTGCCGTATCTGATCGCCGCGCGTGCCACGCAGGCGGTCTCGGCGCAGGATACCGATAATGTGACCTATACCGGTACGGCGCTTGCCGTGCCCAGGACATCCGAGTCGGACTTCGCTGCGCTCGAGGGGTCCGAGATCTCGACCGATGCCATTAAAGACACATCGGATGATTTAGAGCGTGCGGCCGAGGAGCTGCGGAAGGCTTCTGAGGACACGGCGAAGGCTAAAGAGCGCGCTTGGCTGGCGGATTGTGGCGGGTCGGACGAGAGTTCGATTGGCAAGTACTCGTGTATGTGGGAGCGTGCGAAAAAACTAGCAGAACTATCTGACAGCCAGAACCGTCATGAAAAGTCGAGCATCACATGGGAGCCGCAAATAGCGCTCGATCGCGCGAAAACCTATTACCGACAGCGCTTGGCGAATGAAAAACCTCAGGGATCGAGCGTCGAGATGAAAGCGCAGTCAGCCGCTCGAAAAGCGTTCTATGCCTATGCGATTGAAGAGGTCGATCGAGCATACATAAAAGATGATGGCGAACGGTTTTCTGCCTATATCCCACTATTGCCGCGTGTCCCAAACGAGGTGCGGCCGACCGAACTTTACACCGATGCCGCATGGCCTGTAAGCAACAACGACGGCAGAACATACCTGCATTATGGAGTCGAATGCCCCGTCTATCAGAAAGGGACTCCGAGTGGGCTGGCATCTGTTGCTGATTATGATGGTCGTGATACATGCGAAGCGTGCGGCTTCGGCGTGGTTACGCTTGGAAGCGCCCTCATGCCGCCATCGTTCATCGAAAACGGCTTCGAGTACCACTTTGACAAGTTCAAAGAGGCTCTGGAAGACTACGTCGAATGCCGCAACAAAGAGCTCGAGCTCGAGCGTCAGACCGAAGACGAGGCCGATCGTGCGGGCAATACGTTTGACCAGGCCATCAAGGAGCTTTCGGGCGAGCGTCCGCGTATCGCTCCGCCCGGTCGCAACGGCGTGGTCGCCTTTGCGGTTACGGGTGCCATCTCGAGCCCCGACGAGCTCAACTCTTCGTTTAACACGGCAGTCAGGCTTGGCAATCGCGGTGCTATCTCTGGCGCGGTGCTGGCACCCGATGACGCGACGGCGCAAAACAACGTGCTTTCGCGATTTTTCTCGACATTGAAGGAACGCTCGGGCGGCGTTGCCGGCGTGCTCGACGGCGTCATGGATGTTTGGGGACGGCTGCTCGTAGGATACGGTGA
Organism: Collinsella sp.; assembly: GCA_037277825.1. Lineage (GTDB taxonomy): Bacteria > Actinomycetota > Coriobacteriia > Coriobacteriales > Coriobacteriaceae > Collinsella. The sequence goes on along the minus strand of JAYBEF010000054.1, from coordinate 2,672 downwards.
TATTCAAGGTTCGGCCGACGAACTTATGGACGAGATGATTAAAGGCCTAGGAGGGGGCAGCGGCGCGTTGGGCTCCATCGCATCGTGGCTCGGCGATACCGTTTCGGCGTCCGTGGCGGCGCTGGGTTTGGAACCGTGCGACTTGCGCCTGCGAAAGCCGGTGCTGACCGATTCTGCCAACGTCATTAAGAGTCCGGGGTCTGACATTGCGGGTCTCTCTCAAGCGCAAGACAAACTGCGAAGTATTCCGTTGGGCGTGACCGATCCCAAGGCGCTTTGCGAGGCGTTGGAATATCAAGTCGAACGCACCATTAGCGGTACGGTGTTCACACTTGCGGAGATTCCTCTGCCCGGCGGCGGCTCCATCCCGCTCACCGTCGATGTCGCCACGCTGGTTGGCGCTCTGGGCGGTGGGTCGTAATGAGTATCCGCATGCGTCTGCGCGAGGAGCGCGCCCAAGCGACGGTGGAGATGGCAGTGGTTACGCCCGTTTTGCTGGTGCTGGCACTCATCGTGTACAACGTCATGATCTTTGCCGGCGCTGTCGCGCGCTTCGACCGCGTGGTGCCCGACATCGTGCTAGCGCATGCCGTGGCGTCGGAGGGGGAGGGCGACGAAAGCTCTGCCGATGCCTCGGCGACGGTCCAGACTCAAATTCTGAATGCCATGGAAGGCTATGACTTGCAGATCGAAGTGTCGAGCGAGCAAGGCGCGAAGGCATCAGATGGTGGCCTGCTCTCCCTATCCGGTACGTTTAGGACCTACACCTGCACCATGCACTATGAGCCGTGGCCGACTTCTCTCAGCATCGCTGGCGTTCCGCTGGGGGCGCCGACAACGTTGTCGCACGAGCGCGCGGTGACGGTCGATCCATGGCATCCGGGGGTGGTCATGTGACCGCGGTCTCGTCCTACATCGCCTACGCGCGGGCACTCAATAGGCTGGGTTGGACGCCGGCCGAGTTTGTGGTGGCGGAGTCGTTTGTCGTGCGCCTGCGCGGCATGCTGGGACGGCGTCCGGTTGCCGCCAACGGCCTGTCGCTCGTCATGGCGTTTCCACGCTGCTCTTCGGTCCATACGTGTTTTATGGCCTATCCCATCGACATCGCCTTCATCGATCGCGACGGCAATATCCTCGCGCGCTACGAAAACGTTCGTCCTTGGCGCATGTGCTCCTGCCTCGGCGCCTGGGCCGTACTAGAGCGTCCTTCAATCATTGTTTCGACTCCTGCTCTCCAACGCGTGCCGGCTTAAGAATTGGCGACAGTGGACTTTCGTCATACGAAATTGGGTAAGATGGAGGAGAAGATGCATGGATGTTGAGATCCATCCCAACGCTAAAAAGCACCTGACGGAAAAGCAGGTGCTTAGCGCTTGGCTTGCGGTTACTGAGTGCATTCGTCGCGAGCCGAAGGACGAGCCGCCGAGATGGCTTGCAATTGGATGGCTCTCAGACGGACGAAGCGTGGAGCTTGTCGCGGTCGAGCTTGTCCGTGGGTGGCTTATCATTCATGCCTTGTCTCCAGTCCAGAAGAAATTTTGGCAGGAGATTGAACAGGCTCGGCAAAGGGGTCGATGATGGGCAAGACGTATACGGCCGCTAATGGTCAGGTTGTAACGGATGAAATGATTGACGCGTGGTGCGAGTCGTACGAGCGCGGAGAGTTTCCGGATGGCGAACACACCGTTGGTGGGATCGTGCATGGACGGCCCCCGCTCTCAGGTGAGGGGACGGCAACGCTGTCGGTCAAGATTCCTCTGGGAATGAAGGAGGCCATTCGTCGACGGGCGGCTGCCGAGGGGATGACGCCAAGTGAGTTTGCCCGTGCGGCTCTGAGTGAAAAACTTCTTGCTGCCGGCTGATGCCTCTGACGTGCCGATTTATAGAACCGAGGCTGTGCCCAAAAACTTTTTTAAAATTCTCGGTTGACCGGAACGCGTCCTTGGTTATACTAATCAAGCCTTGAAACAAGGCACACCTCAAATGGCTGGGTAGCTCAGTTGGTAGAGCAGAGGACTGAAAATCCTCGTGTCAGGGGTTCGATTCCCTTCCCCGCCACCTTGAATTGACTAGGACCTCTGCAAAGGGGTCCTTTTCTTTTATGTGGACCATACATGGAATCGAACCCCGTGAGGGCGCGGAGCTGAGGAAACGCGCAAGCGTTTTCCAGCGCAGCTCGCAAGGCGCGCAAGCGCCGCGGCGGTCCGTCCGCGCAGCGCGCGGACGCGATTCCCTTCCCCGCCACCTTGAATTGACTAGGACCTCTGCAAAGGGGTCCTTTTCTTTTATCGAGGGCTCTGCGGAAATTGCGTCCCGGAATTTGGCTTCAGAGTGGGATGCGCTTTCCGCTTTGATGTCGCTTGGGAAAGCGCGACCCGGAATCCGGCGTCAGAATGGGACGTGCTTTCCTTTTGCGGCCTTTGGCGGAAACTGCGTCCCAGATCTCGCGCTCAGAACGGGATGCATTTTCCGATTGAGGCCTCGAACGGAAAATGCATCCCAGTCTTTTGCGAAAAACGGGATGCGCTTTCCGGCCGCCTACTTCCGGCGCATATGTACATCTCGGCGCGCCATCTCGGGCCCGCCCAGATATTCCTCCCGCTTTTGCGCCACTTTACAGACCGTTCGGTCGTCTGTCCGCACGCGCGGGTATACTCAAAACGATACTTTTC
>JAYBEF010000053.1:0-10360 GCA_037277825.1 Collinsella sp. | reverse complement strand
TACGGTTGAGCAGCTCGGGGCGGAACAGGCGCTTGAGCTCGCCCATCGCACGGCCACGGATCTCACTCGACGTGAGACCCTGCTCGCCGGTGGTGCCAAAGCCCACGCTCGCATCCTGCGCAATCTCACGGGCGCCCACGTTGGACGTCATGATGATCACGGTGTTGCGGAAGTCAACCGTCTTGCCCTGGCTATCGGTCAGACGACCCTCCTCCAGCACCTGCAGCAAGATGTTGAAGATATCGGGGTGCGCCTTCTCGATCTCGTCGAACAGCACGACCGAGTACGGGTGACGACGAACGGCCTTGGTAAGCTGACCGCCCTCGTCGTGGCCCACGTAACCCGGAGGGCTACCGATAAGCTTGGAGACCTCGAACTCGCTGCCGAACTCCGACATGTCGAAGCTGATGAGCGCGTCCTTGCTGCCAAAGAGGTACTCGGCGAGCGTCTTGGCGAGCTCGGTCTTGCCCGTGCCGGTGGGGCCCAGGAAGATAAAGCTGCCGCCGGGGCGACGCGGGTCCTTGAGCGGCGAACGGCTGCGGCGCACGGCCTTGGCGACGGCCTCGACGGCCTCGTCCTGACCGATGATGCGCGTCTTGAGCACGCTTTCGGCCTGCAGCAGGCGGCGGCTCTCGCTCTCGGTGAGTGAGGACACCGGCACGCCCGAGGTCACGGACACGATGTCGGCAATCTGGGAGACATCGATGGTGAGCGGGCTGGCGTCGAGCTCGGCCGTCCAGGCAGCCTTGGCCTCGGCGAGCTCAATCTCGGCAGCCTTTTGCTGCTCGGTGATCTCGGCGGCCTTGTTCATGTCGTCGCTCTCGGTGGCCTCCTGCGCGGCGGCCTTAAGCTCCTCCACGCGATGCTCGGCCTCGCGCACCGGCTCGGGCGCGCGGTTGGCGGCGATGCGGGCGCGGGCGCCGGCCTCGTCAATGAGGTCGATGGCCTTATCGGGCAGGAAGCGATCCTGGATGTAGCGGTCGGAGAGGTTCGCGGCGGCCTCGATAGCACCCTGCGTATAGCGCACATGGTGGTGCTCCTCGTAGCGCGGCTTGAGCGCGGTCAGGATCTTGACCGTGTCCTCGACGCTCGGCTCCTCGACATCGATGGTCTGGAAGCGACGCTCGAAGGCCGGGTCCTTGGTGAGGTACTTGCGGAATTCCTCGGCCGTGGTGGCGCCGATAATCTGGAAGGCACCGCGCGCGAGCACGGGCTTGAGCATGGAGCTCGCGTCGATGGAGCCCTCGGCAGAGCCGGCACCGATGATGGTGTGCATCTCGTCGATAAACAGGATGACGTCGTCAGCTTCGGTGGCCTCCTGGATCACGTTCTTGAGGCGCTCCTCAAACTCACCGCGATACTTGGCGCCCGCAACGAGGCCCGGCAGGTCGAGCGTCCAGATGTTCTGGTTCATAAGGTTCTCGGGCACGTTGCTGGCAGCGATCTGCTGCGCCAGGCCCTCGACGATGGCCGTCTTGCCCACGCCGGGGTCGCCCAGAATGAGCGGGTTGTTCTTGGTGCGACGCGAAAGGATCTCCATCATACGCTGGACTTCCTTTTCGCGACCAATTACAGGGTCGAGCTCGCCGTCGCGCGCCTTCTGCGTAAGGTTGGTGGCGAACTGCTTAAGCGTATCGGTGCCGCTCCCCTTTTGCTGCGACGCGTCCGAGCCGCTAAAGAACGGCAGGCCCGCACCGGGACGCCCGGCACCGGCGCCGGCGAGCGGACGCTTCTTGTCCTGGTCCTTGGCGGTAAGTTTCTCGATAGCCTTTTTGATGGAGGCGGACGACACACCCAGGCGCATGAGGATGTCCATGGCCATGCCGTTACCCTCTTCGACGATACCGATCAGCAAGTGCTCGGTCGACACGTAGGTCTGGTTGTTCTCACGTGCCACGCGGAAGGAGCGCTCCATCACGCTAATGACGAGCGGCGTAAAGGCAAGCTTGGCAGCCTCGGTCTCCTCGCTGGGCTCGGGAACCGTGGTCTGGACCTCCTTGAGGGTGTCCATGATGTCGTCGTAGGAGATATCAAGCGAGCGCAGCGCCTCGGCAGCGATGCCCTCGTCCTCCTTGGCGAGTGCGAGCAGCAGGTGCTCGGTGCCCACCTTATTTGAGTGCAGATCGAGCGCCTCCTGTTTGGCCATCGACATGACCTTGCGCGCTCGATCGGTAAATCTATCTAACATGCTCGTTTCCTTACATGAGTTCATCGAAATCAAAACGCCCGCCCGTCGGCGGCGCTTTTGTCTCTTTACCCACAGGTTGTCTATGTTAACAGCTGGAGGAATATCTATAAACCCGGCTCACATGAATGCAGGTTATGACCGCATCGCGGGACTCACCGCGCGATGCGCGACGGGCGCCCCGCAAGAGAAACCCTAGACGTCTTTCACCACGTCGGGACTCGTCGCACGCGATGCGCGATAGGCATCGGCCTCCTTGGAGACGCGTTCGAGCAGCTCGGATGTATCGACGCCCTCGACTTGCGCGACCGTTTCAACCGTCTGCATGGCGACCGCCCTCAGGTACGCGCACGCGCTGTCCCCCAGCTGCTCGAGGTCTATCTCCTCGCCGCCCTCCCGGGCAAAGCCGACCGCCATCACAAAGCCCATGATGCCCGAGACCAGAAAGCCCACCGCAAAGCTCGAATCTGCCTTGAGCTCTTCTCCGTCGGGGTGGACGATCTCTCTCACGCGGTCGATGATGATCGTATGGATGCCCTGCTCGACCTGCTCGGCGGCACCCGCCCTCATGGTGATGACGATGCGCCGCAGCAGGCAGCGGACGTCGCGCCGGTCGAACGCCGAAAGGTCGCCCTCGCTCGAAAAATGCCAGAGGGCATCGGTGATGAGCTCGTTATCCTGCAGCAGCTGGGCTATGGCGATGGCGACGAGTTCATCGAAATCGTGAAAATAGTAGTAAAACGTTCCGCGATTGCACTGGGCGGCGCGGGTCACCTCGCCAACCGACAGCTCGAAGATGCTGTTGTTCTCGATGAGCTCCCAAAACGCCTCGATGATACGGGTGCGTGCATCGGGCGCATCGGCGTCCTTACGCGGTCTCGCCATGCGCCTCACCGCACCCCTGCGCCTTGGCGTTCATGATGAGCATCTGAAGACGGTTCTCCACGTTGGCGAAGCTCACGTCGGGATCGTAGTCGAGCGGCAGGAACTGCGCCGTGGGATACTGCTCCTTGAGCGCATGGATGAGCCCGCGCCCCACGACATGGTTGGGCAGACACCCGAACGGCTGCAGGATCACGAAGTTGCGGCAGCCGCGCTTGGCGTGCTCGAGGATCTCCGCCGGAATCAGCACGCCCTCGCCCGCATCGAACGTATGGTGCAGGATCTTATCGCTCGCGCGCACGAGCTCGGGCATGCGCGTCGGCGGCTCGTAGAGCGGGCTCGCCGCGCCCAGGCGGTCGCAACGGTCGTGCGCGAGCTCGAACAGGTTGTCCGCCGTGGCGTACCAGGCCTTTTCGGGCAGCGACAGGTCGACGTGGAACTCGCGCGACTGCGCATGCTTGTAGAAATAGGTCTTGCGGATCACGTCGGTCATGCGCGCCTCGATGACCTCGAGCCCGTTGTCCTCGAGGTAGCGCTCGATCTCGTGGTTGGCGCCGAGATGGAAATTGAGCAGGTACTCGCCCACGATGAGAACGGTCGGATGCGGGTTCGAGCGGTCGTACGGAACGGCGTCCATGATCGCAAGCGCGCGTTTGAAGCCCGTCGCCTGGCCTCTCAGCCCCGAGCGCTCCATGCCCTCGATAACCTCATCGAGCGCGCGGTCGAACGCAGCGTCCGCCGCGCCCTTCTCGAGCTCATAGGGACGGATGCGCCTAAGCATGGCCTCGAGGGCATCGATCATGGGAAGACCGTAGGCGATCTGGATGCTCGGGCCAAGGCCGAGCTTGAAGCCCGGATGCGCATTGTGGGCATCGACGTCGTCGTTGGTGAGCACCGGGACATAGTCGTATCCCGCGTCGTCGAGCGCGCGGCGCAGCAGGGGCATGTAGTGCGTCAGGCGGCAGTCGCCGATATACTTGCCAGTCACCACGGCGACGTCGTGCGGGTCGTACTTACCGCTCTTGAGTGCCGCGAGCGCCTCGCCGATCACGATTTGCGCGGGGAAGCAGATGTCGTTGTGCACATAGCGTTTGCCCAGGCGGATGGCATCCTCGCGCCCGATATCAAGGGCCTCGGCGCGCACGCCCTGATTGCGCATCGCCGCGGTCATGAGCCTGCAGAACGCATGGGAGGTGTTGGGGACCAGCGCGATCTTGTCGTGCCGGTCGCGCTTGGTGTACTTGACCTTATACGGGTCGTCGAGCGGATGGACCGCGTGCACCCGGGCGCCCTCGGCACGCTCCTCCGCGCGACGACGGTTGACCGACTCGATAAACGAACGCACGCGAATGCCCATGGGACCGGCGACGTCGCTCTCATCGAGCTTGATCATCATCGGAACCTTGGAGCCCATCTCGCCCATCATGCGCGCGATCTCGTCGGTGAGATACGCATCGTGGCCGCAGCCGAAGCTGCCCATCTGCACGAGCTCGAGCTCGGGCGTCGATGCGACGATGACCGCGCACGACAGCATGCGCGCATGGTAGTTGTTCACGATGTCGATGCGGCTGTTGGAAAGATCGACGTTGCAGACCCCCGGCACCGCATCGGGCGTCAGCACGGGGATGCCGCGCTCAGAGAAGAGCTTGGGCAGCCCGTGGTTGACCAGCGGGTCGTTGTGGTACGGGCGCGAAGCGATCACCACCGCGTAGCCGCCGTCCTCGCGCACGTTCTCGAGCACCTGCCTGCCGCGCAGCTGCAGCTGGTTCTCAAACGTCTCCTGCGCGCGGTCCGCCTGCTCGGTCGCCTTGGCAACCAGGTCGGCATCGATATCGAAGGTCTCCTTGCACCACGCCTTGAGCTGGCGGTTTCGGTCGCCCTCGTCGTACCAGTGGAACAGCGGCGTATCGAACGGAACGCCGAAACGCTCCTCCGGGTTATCGGAATTGCGCATCACGTAGGGGTATCCCTTTACGACGGCGCACATCCACTCGCTGGTAGAGGCGGTGTTTTCGGTGGGCACCGTCGTGATGATGGGCATGAAGATGCGGTCGACGCCGGCGTCGACGAGATTGCGGATGTGCCCGTGGACGAGCTTGGCCGGGAAGCACACGGTGTCGGATGTGACGTGCGCCAGACCGCGCTCGTACATCGCCTTGGTGCTGCGTCCCGAGACGCGCACCTTAAAGCCGAGCGTGCTGAAGAACGTCGACCAGAACGGCATGGTGTCCCAGAACTCGAGCACACGGGGAATGCCGATCGTGACATCGCGCCCCCCGCAGACGGGAACCGTGGGGTACGACTCGAACAGCAGCTTCTCGCGGTCGACAAAGAGATTGGGGGCAGCCGCGGTCCGGTCGCGCCCCGTGCCGGGTGCCTGTGCCTCGCAAGCACCCTGCGGACGCAGCTCCTCCGCCGCGGGAACCTCGCGCACGAGCTCATCCCATGAGATGGCGCCGCCGCGCGGGCAGCGATTGCCCGTGACGTAAAGCGAGCCGTCGCCAAATGCCACGACCGCGCGCTGGCAGCGGTTGTTGCACCGACGGCAGGTAACGCCGCCGAACTCGCGATGCTCGAAGCGCTCCACGGCATCGAGCCCGATAAACGACGTGCCGGCGTCGCCCTTGCGGCATTCCTCGCGCGCGAGCAGGGCGATACCGATAGCGCCCATCAGCCCCGGGTGGGGCGCACGCGTGACGGGTTTGCCCAGATACTGCTCGAATGCGCGCAGCACCGCGTCGTTTCGGAACGTGCCGCCCTGGACGACGACTTTGTCGCCCAGACGGTTGAGATTTGAAACGCGAATGACCTTGGTGAACACGTTCTCGATAATCGAACGGCAGAGACCGGCCATGATGTCGCCCGGACCCTTACCGCGCCGCTGCTCGGAAACGACGCTGCTGTTCATGAACACCGTGCAGCGGCTGCCGAGAACGGCGGGGGCTTTGGACGAAAATGCCTCGGTCGCGATATCCTCAACGGCTATTCCGAGGTTTTTGGCAAAACCCTCGAGGAACGAGCCGCAGCCCGCAGAGCACGCCTCGTTGACGACGATATCGGTCAGCACGCCGTGGTTGAGCCAGATGGCCTTCATATCCTGTCCGCCGATGTCGAGCACGAAGGTCGCATCGGGAACGCATGCGCACGCGGCGCGGGCGTGCGCGACCGTCTCGACCGTATGGTAGTCGGCGTGGAACGCGCGCGCGAAAAGCTCCTCGCCGTATCCCGTGGTGCCCACGGCATCGATCGCAAGCGTGACTCCCGCTGTCTCCCAGCGGTTCTTCAAGCTGACAAGACCCTGTTGGGCGACGTCGAGCGGTCTGCCGTTATTAGACGCGTAGAACGAATCGACAAGCTCACCCGCCTCATCGACCAGGGCGAACTTGGTCGTCGTGCTCCCCGAATCGATACCGAGCGCCACACGCACCGTCTCTCCGGGCGCATACGCATCCGGACCCTTTGCCGGCGTCTCTTTGCCATGGCGTGCCGTAAAATCCGCCTGCTCGGCAGGTGTGGCAAAAAAGGGCTGGGCAAGACGTCCCTCCCCGCTTGCGGGCGCGACCGTCTCGAGCTTATCCAGCCGGACAAAAGCGTCGGGAAGGTCGATCGGTTGGGACGATGCGAACATGTCGGTCAGCGACAGGGCGGCACCGCGCGCGACCATGATCTGCGGATCGCGCGGGACGATAACCTGATCGTCCGATAGATTCAGTTGCTCCCGGAACACGCGGACCAGTGTGGGGTTGTAGGCGAGCGTACCGCCCTCGAAGATTACCGGCGGCTCGATGTCGATACCCTGGGCCAGACCGCCGATCGTTTGGCGGGCGACCGCGTGAAGCGCCGAAAGCGCCAGGTCGGTGGCAGGAATGCCCTCGTTGAGCAGCGGCTGGATATCGGTCTTTGCGTACACGCCGCAGCGGCCCGAGACCTCGTGGACGGTCGTTCCCCGGCTTGCGAGCTGCTCGAACTCGCCCGATTCGGTGCCGACCCCCATGAGCTTTGCCATCTCGTCGATAAATGCACCGGTACCGCCTGCGCACGAGCCGTTCATGCGCATGTCGGCAACCTCGATGTCTCCCTTATCGTTGGTGCGGAAGAAGATCATCTTGGCGTCTTGGCCGCCCAGCTCGATGGCGCAGCGCGTCTGCGGATAGAACCTGCTGATCGCGAGCGCGTTGGCGACCACCTCCTGAACGTACGAGGCGCCCAGCGCGGTCGCGATATCGCGCGCACCCGAGCCGGTCACCGCAACGCGCAGCGACTCATGGGGAAAGCGCTCGGCGAGCTCGCCGAGCATGGCGCGCACGCTCGCTGTCTGACACGCCCCGTGGCGGCGATATCCCCACCACGCCTCGGTCATATCCTCGTGCATCGCGTAAACTTTGGTCGTCGTCGACCCTACGTCCAGTCCTACTAGCAACGCCATAATGCTCCGTCTCTCGCATTTTTCCCGCTAGAGATATACCACTCTACGTAATACAACAGACTGTTGTATTTAAACTCCGTATAAAAAGCGGCTGCCGAAACGCTTCAGCAGCCGCCGAATGCACCAACAGATTGTTCTGCGCGCTAGCACGTCGGGCAACGGAGCAGCACGGGCCCTCCGGTCATGCGCACCGCTCACGCCCGCGATGTCGCCGAGAGAGCTATCCACGCTTAGGGCTCCAACCAAGCAAGTCGCCCGCGCTCAGCAGATCCCTAAGCGAGCTACTCGCACTCAGGAGCCATAGCCTGCTCCAAGAGCTCGGCATGCTCCTCCTCGAAAACCGTCCCCACAGGGAAGGCGCGACGGAAGACGAAGCGGGAAATCGGACCGGCTACCAAAAGGTTCCACGGCAGCGCCATCACAAAATTATGCGGGATGTTGATCATCCAGATCGCGGGCACGGAATACAGGTTCGCAAGGATGCCGCCGGGCATGTGCGTCAGACCCTCACAGGCACCGTACAGCGACATGATGATGACCATGGGAACGACCATGCAGGAGCTGACGGCGAGCGTCATGGCAAGTGGCGAGCTCTTGCCCGGCGTGACCAGGAATTTAAAAGCGAAACCCTTGGCAAGGGGACTGGCAACAAACCAGTCGCAGCACATGGCAAAAATGTAGGCAACGGGGAAGCCGAGCCACGCGGCGGCAACAACCTCGCCGTTGATGGCCCCATGCTGCAGGGCAACGTTGTAGATGCTCATCCAGAGCACCATGCAAAAGCACATGATAAAGGTGAACAGCAGGCTCTCCCGTTTGTTGATAGGCATAAAGGGCAGATTCCTCTCTGTGTTGTACCGCGGCGCCACGCAACAAAAACGGGCGGGCAAGATGGAGCTGTTGGGACTTCATCTCGCCCGCCCGTGTTACGCGCGTCTGCGACTACTTATGTGGTGGAACTACCCTAACACGAACGGCGCGCACTTCGTAAGCGTTGAGTTTGTGGAGATGCAGGGCACCAAAACCCCCGACCCCATAAGTTGCGGTGGAATACGGACTGTTTTGACCCTTTAAGCAACAATTCAGTCCCTATTTCACCGCAACTCATTTGGTGCAAAGTAACCTGTCCCCCTTGTACCAATTAGCTGGTGTGGCGCCAGCGAGGGTCGGTGAGCGTACGCGCCACACCCAGTCCAACGGGCAGAAACGCTACGATGAGCACTGCGCGCACAAACCAGCCGAGCATATTGACCGTGTCGAAGGTGCACATGTAATACATCGAGCGATACAGATACAAGCCCGGCACCATAATGACAATCGAAGGCACCGTGAGGGCGATGCGCGGGTAGGTGAGCTTGACTTCAGCCAAGCTTGCGAGCAGCCCCGATACCAGCGCGCCGATAAACGCTGCTGCCTCGGGAGGCATTCCCGTGCTGAGGCCCAGGAAGGGAATCATCGTCGGCGCATCGACAAGGGTCAGACGCAGGGTATTGGACACGGCGCCGATCAACCCAGCTGCCGCGGCCATCTTTACCGGGCTGTTGAACATCACCGAGAAGCCGAATACGCCAACGAAGCTCATCACCACGCGCAGGAGCGTAAGGGCAAGCGGCGAAAGGCCCAGTGGGGCGAAGTCATCCGGCGCCAGTCCCACGCACTCGGCAACCATCCAACCCACGAGGGTCGCCATCACAATAATCGATACGGCATACGAAAGGCGCTCGATACCGCTTCGCATGTCGAGCTTAGCGATGTCGAGGCCTGCCGTAATGAGCGGAAAGCCGGGAATCACAAAGAGCATGGCGCCGATATAGCCTTCTTGGTGCGACATTGCCCCCGGTATGACCTGGCCAAGGCCGAGCAATGCCAGCAGATACGAAACGCAAGCGAGCGCAACGCCGGTCGTCAGCGCGCTGAACTGACCAAGGCCCTGCTTAAGAATATGGGAGCGGGCAAAGTTGCCGACACCCGCGCCTACGAACGCGCATGCCATCTCAATAGGACCGCCACCAAGTAAAAAGACAAAGGCGCCACAGGCGCAGGCCGCCGCAAGGCCCTGTTGCCAAGGCGCGTAATCAGGTTTTGAACTCTCAACGGTCTTGAGCATCTCGTGATACTCGTGCACCGTGAAGCGACGACCATAGGTCTCGATTTCCTTGAGGAAACTCTCCATCATCCAAATGCGATGGGTATTGACGCCCGTTGTGGGCAAGCTGACGACCTCATTAAAGCAGTGGCCATCTTCGATGCAGGTGCACTCAAACGATAGGAGACTCAGGTCGACATGGATGGTGACGCCGAGCACGTCAGCAACACGATTCATGGTATCGCGCACGCGCCAGGCACCCGTTCCGCTCGCGAGCATAAGCATACCGGTGCGGCAGATGATGGATGATTTATCGGTGAGCGGCGCATCGACGGCAAGTTCATCGCCTGCCGTCACGATCTGGTGCCAGTCAGTTTTCATATGGAGCGCGCCGGCACGGACACCGTGGTGCATGGGGGCTCTCGAAAGCAGCGAGTCAAGGCGCGAAGGCTGTGAGGGCTCCGCCGATTCGCCCTCGTCCTCGTCGGGCTCTTCATCGACCAGATCAAAGGAATCAAGCGGCGCTGGCTCGCGACGGTCGATCAGCTCCTCGTCCTCATCATCAAAGTAATTGAACTGATCGAGCATGTCCTCTTCGATAGCACGCTCGCTCGCATCGTCCATCCCGGTGCTCCCTTCCTACCGACTAACCCCATCCTAGGCAGCAACGGCTAAAGGAAACATAAAAGAGACGGCTGTCATGCGAACCATGTGCGCAATAGCCGTTGAGCAGACGTTTAAGAGCGTCCCCAACGACTAGTCGTTTAAGAACGTCCCCAAT
>JAYBEF010000052.1:0-40257 GCA_037277825.1 Collinsella sp. | reverse complement strand
GTGGGCGGCGGTGCTGATTCGCAATATAGGTGGTGTCGAAAGGGCCTAGGACTCAGCAATCAACCCCGCGACGATAATCAAACGAGCAAGCAGTATAGAAGCTATTCGCCTGCTTGCCTTTCCTCAAGCATCTCGCAGAACTCTCCTACGCTCATCAGCCATTTTTGCTGTTCGGCAGTATATGAAACAAAAACGGGACGAGGCACAACTAGCTGCAGATTGTGTTCGCGCATTGAGTCCGTGTACTCCGTGCTGACCGCCGCATCGAGCGTAATTAGGTGCTTATGATCAATTCGATTTGCCTCTTCGAGGACCTGACGCCAACGCTCTTTTATCGTTGTCTTTGCCCCAAGCATCGTCAGCCGCTCTACCGGAAAACAGACATCTCTATACGCCTCAATGGACGGCATGATGAAATCCGGCTTCGATTTACCCTCAGTGTAGGGTTGGGCGGTATAACGAATGCCCCTTCCTTTAAATAGAAACTCGAGATGGTGTTCAAATGCCGCACCTGCTCGTGACTTCCTGCGTTGAAATGTTGACATCGTTATTCGAAGCACTGCGTCAACGTCCAGCACTCCCCTCATATAGGGAGTGAGGTCATTTTCAAGTAAGTACCTTTCGAATACCTTGAATAGAATCTCTTCTCGTTCATAGCAGTCAAGTAAGCACTTGTCAGGAAATCCCTTCCAATCAAGATCATCGAGCGTCGAAGCAGAGTACCTCGTGAAGTCGATTCCCTTGGGGAACGAATCACCAAATTTCTCGATCATATCGTCCAGATACGACTCGGCAGAAGCTGGCACTGCAACCTCAATACCAATTGCCTCGAGAATAGATGCCGCAATTGAGCCGATTCTAATATCATCAGTCGTTGACCGCGAGAATCTGCCACTAGAGACATCCTCTAAACCAAACAGCCACCTCAGTTGGCTTTCGGCATTTGACCCTCGGCTCGCGAACACAACCAAAAGACCGTGCTCGTCAGAAATCGCCATGATCATTAGGTCGTCGATATGTGCGGCCTTAATTGCATCATTGTCATTGTAGTAAAGCCTGTATTCAGTCCTAGTAGGATGCTTCCTGCGGGCGTCATACCAAGTTGTGAAGCCATGGTCAAACAGCGGGTTAGCATCGTCGCACAGATAAGCAAAGGTCGTCGGTATGCCCCTAATATCATTATCGCCAAAGAGCGATCGAAGCTCAGCGGTACCATTGAATTCGTGCTGATTGCTTACTTTCCCGTCGATATCAACCGCGACCAGCCTCTTTGCGACTGCGCCATCAAAGTAGCTACTCAGTACACCGTAATCCATCGAAATAAGCCTCCATCATTGCCTTGGCGACCGCCCGCACTGCTGGAACAGTAACGGAGTTTCCGAATTGATGATATGCCTGCGTGTCAGACACCGGAATGATGAATTGATCGGGAAAGCCTTGGAGCCTTGCGCATTCACGCGGAGTGAGCTTGCGAGGATTGACTCCCTCGCCACGAGAAATAAGGATTTCACTACCGTCCTTATGATATCGCGCTGAAAGGGTACGTGTGGTGTCGTCGGGACCCACTGTGCTATAGCCAAATCCATTGCCAGCCGCTTGATGCTTTTTCTTATAAGCACGCAAATAGTCCCATAACTTATCTGACAAAATGTATCGATTATCCGGGCTGTCTACAAGGATCTCCTTAACAGTATGACCACCAGACCCCATATCAAGCTGATTCCAGTCAAATGGAGTCTTTTTCTTGAAGCCGACAATATAAATGCGCTCACGGTGTTGGCAAGTCCAATTTCTACTGTCGAGCACTTTGTAATGGACGTCATAACCCAGTTCATCTTCAAGCGTCTGCATAATAATCTTGAAGGTTTTGCCATGGTCATGGCTCGTTAAATTCTTAACGTTCTCAAGCAGGAAAGCATCCGGCTTCTTATCGCGCAGAATGCGAGCAACTTCAAAGAATAAAGTACCCTGAGTTTTGTCTTCGAATCCCGTCGCCCTGCCCATAGATTTCTTTTTTGACACACCTGCAAGCGAAAAGGGCTGGCACGGAAAGCCTGCTAGCAGCACATTAAAATCCGGAATGTCTTCCGAGCGGACCTCGTGGATATCTCCCGCAGGGGTGTCCCCGTAATTCATACGATAGGTCTTCTGCGCGAACCTATCCCACTCGCAAGAGAAAACGCACCTGCCGCCCAATTCTTGAAAGGGCATACGTATGCCACCGATACCCGCAAAGAGGTCAATATAAGTAAAGGGGGCGTCCTTGCGATCGCCTTGTGCAAATGGAGCCTTATGGCCAAAGGAGCGAATAAAAGCCAGCTCAGCTGCAGAAGGACAAGTTTCCCCCGTCTCCCAACGGCGCACAGTCCTATCACCATTTGGCCCCATCCCAAGGGCAGCGGCAAACTCTTTTTGAGTTAACGCAAGCTCTTTACGCTTTGCAGTTATCTCCCCTTTTACGTCTAACATGCTATCCAATCGGAATAAACTGCGGACGATTTGTCCGCTAATTGACACAGCGAATCACTAGCTTAAGGTGTATCACAACGCATGGCAATAGTGACTGCATGACAGTAAACTAAATGCGCATGCGGACATATTTAGCCGAATAGCCTTTATGATCTTCAATTAACTAGTGGGCCAGCTTTCGCTAGCCCACATTTAAACAAGCGTTTGAGCAGTCTAATTCCTGTTCCAATTACCTCAAAGGGCATTGTAAAGATCAGCACTAAATAAGCCAGTCGTTGGCATGTCGAACGTACCTACGATTAGAGCCCTATCGAGAAACCTGTTGCCGTTTTCACAGGCGGTTTCTGGAACAAGTGCACAGTTATAACAAGCTGCCAGATTACAAGAGTCAAGCCCTTGGCCCCGCGATTCAATACAGACAGGGTCATCTGAACACCAAGTAGCTTTCTGCATGGAATTGTTTAGAATCTCTTCGAACCTGCCCGGCTCCCCGGATCTGACCAAGCCGCCCAGAGAACCATCTCCCGACGCGGACGCAGTGTAGATTAGAACGCCGTGCATGTCCTCGAACTCCTCGGCGCCATCCTCTAGGTACGCTTGGCAATACACTCTTTCACGAAGAGATGCGGCCGAATAACCGCAGACCTCGCTGATACCCAGCAAAACTATGTGAGAAAAAGTGTGAATGGCGACGAACAGGGGATTGATCTCCCTAGGCCTAGCATTACGACTTTTTATCGCGTTATTAAGGTTTTCCTGCATTACCTCGATTCTGGCAGCAACCTCGGGGCGCGCACACCACTCTTCCAAAACGCTCTGGTCGAATTCGACAAACACTCCCTCACCAACGGTTTGGTTTGCAAGCGTCCAGTCAAGTCGTTTTCTCGAAAGCTCTCTTCGCCTTTCCTCCATACTCTTCAGATCGTTGTATTCAGGGTTCAATCTGGTGAACCCGACGAGAGCCCGGGTTACGGTCAAAGTGTCTATCAGGGATACACCCGCTATGTAGTTACGGATTAACGGCGACTCGTATTCGTTGGGATCAACGGCACGACCGACAAATTCGCCACTTTTCCTAATCTTAGGATCTCGCAGCGTCAGGTACTCGTCATGAAGATACTCGATATTGGATTGTCCAGAGTCCCCTTCAGTTTTCTTTCGTTGATAAGCCAGGCGCAAGTCTTCCGGGTCGACTCCGCCCATGCTTGCAATTAACGATAACGCTGCGTCCAAATCACCTTTTCGATCGAAGTCGAGCATCGTAGTAAACTGCTCATCGGCAACTTTCTTCACCCGCTCATCCAATGCATCGGGGATGAGCACCGAGCTGACCACATCTGGATAACATACGTTCGTTGCGCCCATAATAACGACGCGAAGGTCTTTCCCGTCGCAAGAACATTGCTGCTTGGAAATACGGTTTAGCCATGGCTGCCTGCCGCTACAGTGATACCCTATCTTGTTAAGTCCTTCTGGTCTATTAGCCCCGTGGAGCGATTTACGAGCTCCGCAAGTGCACTGATAGACGATATCGCCCATGGTCGTACTTCCGCCCATGGTCCTTCTGCTTACAACATGTTCTCTTGATTTCGGATCAATGTCTGTTCCGTTATGCACCCACTGCATAACGGGAAAATTATCGATATGGCCATGTGGACACACGACGACAAAACGCTCTGGAATGAGCTTAATATCGCGCTTAAATTTTTTTGAACAAGCCTCACATCGAATCTGTGTACTTACATTGGTCGACTCTTTGTATTGCATTTGACCGCATCGTGGGCAATACAACCAGTTGGGAAAACGAAGCGCTGGGACGAAACCGCCGTGGTGCCCGTCATCAACTGGAGGCGCATACAACCTATTTACTCCAACGTATCTTTTCAGCCTTGAATCTGCAATTGTCTCCAGGGCCCCCTTGTTTACCTGTTGCTCATAAGCATCAAGGCCAGCAATCATTACCGTAGTATTGGCATCGCACGGGTAAATTGCGCCAACGCTATACGGCCCGAACATCTGGCCCATGCGAAGCGAATAACTTTTTCCTCTTCCCTGTTTGCGAGTATTTCCAGCATTGAATCTAGGCATTACATTCCGCCTCCCTCTCGTAATATTCGCCATATGAGCCTACAATCCGCAGCTTGCATTGAGCGTCAACGCTTCTCATCGAAGTCGGAACATCAAACGTTCCCCCGCTCCATGCATCGCTCGTCTTGCTTCCCGAAGGATGCATAAGAGGAGTCGGCCGATCAAGATTATCCGGCTTAAGTTCGAACCATCGGTCATAGTCACTCTCTTGCCAAATGGCGCGAATGGCTTCTATATCCTGTTTGGCACCAGCAAGCTCATGAGGGTCAACCTTTTCGATTCGAGATAGTATCGTTTCCGCCGCAAGTGAAAAAGCCCTTTCCTCGGGGCTTCGGAACGCCTCGGAATCTTCTTCGTCCACCGACCGATAAATACCGATCAAGGTTCCGAACAGAGCACGATCGCGGACCTGTCTACAAAATGAGGTGACGCTAGATGGCTCAACATTTTGATAAAACCCATTGTGATACATTGCAAAATTCTCGTAATGCGAACGATCGCGTGGCTTCGTAGCACTATAAACAACAAACACAATGCCCTTGGCCTTACCGCGGCCAACACGACTACTTGCCTGAATGTATTCTGCCGTTGTCTTAGGCTGGCCCTCGACAACCATCAGCCCAAGACGCCCGACATCCAAGCCTACAGAAATCATATTAGTCGCAAAACAAAGGTCAACAGCCTTACTTGAAGGATATGAAATAGTGAGGCTGTCTAAGCCCTTTCTCACCTCGTCGGCATCCTTACGACCCGTCAGCTCTTTCGCCACGTTGATATACCGCACGGATTTATCGCCAACTCGCTCCGCACGCTTCTTGTGTTCGTGAAGTCGTTCCGGAATATCACCGCCCATCCAAGTGACGGCTTGTCCAAGTTCTCTCGTTGTCCCATAGTAGCCAACGATGGTCCAATAAGGATCTTTTTGTTCATCAGTAACATCATTCCATGTTGCAGGCTCCCAAAGAAGGTCTGCATAGAGGCGTATATTTGCCGAAGCAGCATTCAAAGTCGGGATAAACAAACCGGCGTATCGGCGACCTCGAGCTTCCTTGTCTTCATAGGAAAAGAAAGAGTCGTCGTAGTCTATCCCTGAAGGCGGAAATTGAAACACCTTGTCTTCCCCACAGGCATACAACTGATTGCACTGCTCCTTAGCTCTGCTAACCGTCGCTGTCGAAGCAACGATCTTTGGCAAGATCTTGGAAGAGGCATCGGTGCGCTCGCAAAGCGCAGAAACAAGGGTTTCGTAATGGCCCGCCATCGACCCTAGCGGCCCAGAAATTAAATGCAACTCATCTTGGATGATCAGTTTGGGAGGACGGCCCCTTCTGCCATTGTCAATTCCGAACAAAGCAAAGGCTTCGTGACGGTAGGGCAGCATGGCGAACTTATCAATTGTTCCGACAAGAAGTGATGGCGGGTTTTGATAAATCTCCTCATCGACGACATCCAAAGGCAGTCCGTCGCCTTTCGAATATTCGCACTCAGGATTCGGGCATACAAATAGCAGTTTTTCAGTCCCCCGCTGGCGTACATAAGACGCCCTACGATCATCTTCAAAGCTGCTCCCGCACCATGGGCATTTGCGCACAGGAAATGGATTGAGGCCCTCTTCTTTGTCAACATAAGTCAGCCTCTTTTCCTTGGCGTCGTGACGATTATTCGGGCTTGCATCTTTACCAACCCATAACCCAATTCTGAACTCGCGGCTACCAAGCAGCTCGGATTCTCGACGCCTCATCGCCTCAAGAGAGCAGATAAGTGAAGATGCACGATCAAACTGTTGTGAAGTTAGAAGACGCAAGGTGTAACGCATAAATACGGTAACGCCTTTACTCTCATTATGCGACAGACGTTCCCAAATTAGCACGAACGCAGAAAGCCCCAGGTATGCCTCCGTTTTACCTCCGCCAGTTGGGAACCAGATCAAGTCGACGACTTTCCTGTCTTCGCATGTCTCATCCACCATCGATCTGATATTCATCAAAATAAAGGCCAGCTGAAAGGGCCTCCAACTGCGCGTGTATCCAAGGGGCTCATCAAGGCCGCCACGCTCTCCTGAGACAACGCTATAATGCAAGAACTGTTCATACATTGCCTCGTTAGCCATTATGAACGCTTTTCTTGCTATAGGATCAGTCTCGAGTACACTGATGCCCTCTTTAATGCGATTAAGGCATGCTTCGCACTGGGACAAGTTGTCCTGCGCTGCCGTCTGGTAGCACTCGGACAGCCCTTCGGATTCAGCCGTTATTTCAAAAATCCACTGACCATATTTCTTGCATAAAAGCCGCATCGATCCGAGCGTATTTTCCCAATGGTCAGGATTGCCAAAATCTTCAATCGATAAGGTCACGTTTTCCATAGACGGGTGAATTGGCTTCATTGAGCGCGTTTCGGCAGTTGGAATAATCTGAGTTTCAGCCCATAATACAGGCCGATTATCATCCCAACGAGTTGCACACCCATGCCCTATCGCATAGTTTCGAATATTGCGATAGATAAGTCGTTTTGTCGCATCTTCCGCTGATGCAACATCATTTGCCTGATTCCATACCGGCGGAATAAGGCCACTGCTAGAGCTAATTCTTAAATAAGTTTGGTAATAACACTTGAGATCATCATCGGACCGATTGCCCGTTGCGTTGTCCGTATTACATACAGCCACCGTGAGCACTACACCGCCGGAAATAGCACGACGGTAAACGAGCCATAGCTCGAGATGCTCTTTCCCCAACCTGTAAACGCGCTTGACATCATCATGACGTCCGCTTGGAATTGCAAGGTCTCCCGATTTGAAAACAAAGTGCACGGGAACGCGTTTAAAATGGCTCTTGTCGTCGACTTTGATTCGGACATATTTTGCGCAACGGATATCGGCCGATAGGACGTCTCCCGGCCGAACTGCCACGGTCATGCTAATGGCAGACTGTGCACGTGCGTTAGATAGCGCGACTGGCTCTTCATAGTCCTCGTCAGGTAAAGCCTCGCCCACGTCTGAGGCATCCGCTATATCTGACGAGCCTCCGTCGCGAGCAGGGCCCTCATTGCGTTCATCCAGAACCGTATCCGCTTCTCTGCCGGCGCTCTCCCCTTGGGCGACATCAACGTGAGCGCCCCTTGGGTGCAAGACTCCAGCATGATACCGACCCGCCGGAGAATCACGCTCGTCAAGTATTTCTTCAGAGTCTGGGTCCATCGGCCCAACAAACTCCTCATGCACAGACTTATACAGCCGGTTCCTGAGCTCTTCATCAATAGCGTCATCGAATTTTGCATTCATCTAAAAGCACTCCCTACAAAACGTCAGCGCGATTAATCGCCACATCTTTTTGATCGCCAACTAAAGCAACTCTGAGCAGTTCGATATCGCCTGCCTCATGGCGCTCGTCGAAACCGGCAACCGCGCTATCAAGACCATATTTGGTTAAATCGCGAATAAACGCAGCGACCATATCTTTCGCTGCAATTCTACCGACCGCACGGTGCTTGTTCCTAATAGCAGAGACGGCATGCTCAATAGAATTTAATTCTTCGTCGGTTATCGAAAAACCAAGCGCAACAAATATCGCCCGCACGTCCTCCTTCGCTTGCGGTGCAATATTTCTTCCTCTCACCCAAGCTCGGACCGCGCTTTTCGTTCGCGTTTCCGACACCTCTGAGTAAATCTTGTCTACTATTTCGGCATCTGTGTATCCAGCCATACGTGCATCCTTAATTGGCTCACGCCATTTATGCGCCGCAGCCAGCACATTGTCGTAGTTTTCCGTGGACCTTTCAGATTCCCTTTTTATATACGACTTATCTGAATGAGTTCGCAGAACCACGTCTCCAGGAAGAAGGGCCGAAGCGGATTTCTGTTCAGGCTCCGCACTTTTTCCAGCAAGACAATTGCTGATAACAAGAAGGCGGCCACCCTTCCTAGCCGAAGTCTTTGCCCTAAGCCAAACGTGGGTTCCATCATGAAACAGTACCGGCGTTGCAAGAACAGACTCTTCTCCGTCTTTTGCGACGTCTTTGTTAATTCGCTTTTCCTCTAATTTGCTAACAAAAGACGATGGTTGCTCATCGCAAGCTTCTTCAGTTTTAACCGGTATTCTCACCCGTTTTGGCGACAAAACTCTATTAACTCTCTTAAGCGGCGAAATGTCTAACGCATCCAACGTCTTATCCGACACCTCGAGACAACGGTTTGTCATTTCATTCCATTGCAAGCGGGCATTTGTCCGCCAACCAACTTCTAGTCCACCGTTTCCATCTTCATATCCATAGAGAACGAGATAGACATTGTTCGCCAAACCAGCATGAAGGGCCTTGACCATAGTCCCCTTGTCATACCATCCGCTAAAAATAACTCGGTCCTGGCTGCCGAGATATTTTCCTCGCAGATAGTCTCTTACCGCAATCACTTTAAATTGCTTCACGCTATATTCGTTTAGCTCAAGTTCCTTTGCCCAATAAGCATAGACTTCGTCAACCCGATTTCTGTCAACAACAAGAATGGTAGACAAGTCATCCTCAATACCGTCGACGATTAAATCGTATATGACCTGTTCTTTTGGCATTCGATGTCCCGCTCTAAATACAGCAGTTAAAATGCCGCATGCCTCAACGAGCAGATTGTAATCAGGGAGCATCAAAACTCTCGAGTCTTCGATCAATTTACGCGCGGAGTTGATAATGTCACACTGCAAATCACTATACTGTTTGTCAGGCGCTTCCGTCATTCGGATTGCAGACCCCAAAACAACATAGATGTCTTGGATCGCCCCGAGGACATCGTCATCATCCACATCAATGCTACCCAATGTCTTGTACACGATCTCGGCAGCACGGGTTAAACCTGCCCGCTCATCAGCTACCGGACACACAATTTCACTTGGTGCGTCAAGAATCCTGCGTTGGATATCAGACAGAACCGGACGATCCGATAGCAGTGCGGCATTGCAGTCATCCCAGTCAAAAAATAAGAAACCTCGGTCTCCCAGTTGACGCAAACGGTCCATCGTCCAACGGTCGCAGAAGCAAATAGCCCCAATTCCGCAATCTTTTAAATCTAAAATGTCGCTCAACAGTGTCGTGTTCATCAAATCGGGAGTTGATATGTTCAGGGATATAAAGTCAACAGGAAGTGATTCGTCCATAGAGGCATCGATAATTTGAGAAATGCTGCCCACACCGTCTACGCGCGGGCCAAAAAAATGGATGGAGTACATGCGAAAGGCCATTTAAAGCCGCAGTGCTCCTTGCCGCTTTGGTCAATGTAAGTCACTGGCATTAATTCGTTTAGGTCGTATTCTCGGCCTGCTATCTGCACCTTGCCCCTACAGATAGCAGTCGGCGCATCATTCGCGTATTGGGATGGGGAAGTAACGTAACCAACTGGTTGGACGGTTCTACCGCATTGATTCAGAACGTTTTTGAGTGCTGGGGCAAGTGATTGGTAAAGCTCCTCTTCTCTACGCCATGAATTACGCTTGCGCTTTTTCGTGCTTCGCGTCAACGAGAGTTCCGCGGCAGCGGAAGCGTTGTGGGCAAGCGGAAACTCCCTCACCTCTCTGCTGAGGCCAAGCGATTCATCTTGAGAAGAAAATCTGACTGCTTTTTCGTCAATCGAGGTAATCTTGACGACACAGTTTCCGATCGCGACCTTATCGCCAATCTGAACCTTATGAAGTCCTTGGCGAGGTTCACCAGTCATCAAGTTCTCCAGCGCCGCCAAGAGCACAATAGCGATGGCTTCTCTTTCGAAATCAGGGCAGCTGACAATAAGGCCCGGGCATCCCTTTGTTCGAGCCCTGCGCAGCAAAGACAAGTTCGCCCGCGTGATCGACGTAATTTCAACCTCACCCATATTTGGGAAAGAGAAATGGATGTCATTTCCTACGCAAGAATGAGAGTTAAATAGATCAGCAAATGACGCCCTTTTACTACTGTTCACAATACCCTCGTTATCTTAGCCATTCTGTTGTTTGGCCACCCGAAATGAAGCCAGCAACCCCATAACCTTATTTTGAATTATATTCGGGTCCGAAATTTTTATTGCCAAGCTCGGCATATTAACGATGAGCGGTAACTATTCTCGCGCCGCAGGTACGGTACAAATTGTTGAACAACAATTCAGGTTCAAGACTCAAACATAGTCCGATATATTGCACCTAGGCGCAAATACAATGCAGAATTAGAGCTCCGCAATCTGCCCTACCTCCCCTCCGCCTTCAGCTTCAGCAGCAGGTCAACCAGCTCGGGGCACTTGCTGGAGAGGCGCGTCTGGGCTCGATCGCCCATCCCCCACCGCTGGCGGATCTCCTGAGCACGCGGACTCACGCAATAGTCCCCGTCCATCATCTGCTTGAGCAACTTGGCGGTTACGCGCGCATCGGCCAGGGCGCCGTGGGCGTGGCCCGTCGACTCGTCGAACCCGATGCCAAACCACGTTGTCGCGTCGCTCAACGAGACGCACCCGTGGCTACCCACATCCATGATCGAGGTGTAAAACGCCTGCAGGTCGGCCCAGTCCGTAGGAAATGAGGCAAGGTCGATATGCTTTGCCTGGCACTCGGTCAAAAGCTGTCGACGATCTGCCCCGCTCCAGCAAACCACTTGGGCGGAGTAGCGACCGATCCAATCGCTGAGCCTTTTGATCACCACATAGAGCGGATCGGCCATCGCGGTATCCACGGCCGATATCCCTGTGAGCTCGCGGACGGGAAACGCAACGCCTTCGGTAAATTCCGTCTGCACAAACTGCGAGAACTCGCCCATAACGTTGCCGTGGTAATCGAGCTTGACGGCGCCGACCTCGATAATCTCGTTGCGCAGTCCACGACGTTGGCGCTGCTTTGGCACCGGCGCAAACTCAAAGTCCAGCACAACCTGGCGCGCAAAGTTCGTCGTATCGATAGCCGAGATACACGGCGTCTTTTCAGCTGACACGGTTAGGGCCTTTCTCCGTTGCTGGCCGCTTACTACACAGGCGGCTACATTGCTGTAAGGATAGGCGCCCGTGCGGACGTGAAAGCGGGGCGCAATACCATGCGCCAAGCACACGCCATGCAGACGGCCCCAAGAGAGTCGCCCGCTCTATTCAAATGTGTGAAAAAAATTTAGGCCCGGTGACTTGAATCAGCGGTCATCCCGGGCCCATCAGAGCTCGTAGAGCTCTTGGTTGCTTTGGTCTCGCTCTTCACGACGCTTATCGAACTTTCCGAGGCACTCAAGCAGCATTCGAAGCATAACAAGTCGCTGCCATTAAGGCACTGACCTCTTGACCAAGCAACGGCACTGCCCAGCTATCACCCTTGGGCTGCCGTCAACTTTATTCTATCCGCGAGCATCTGGTTTACCAAATGGATTTTCGGTAAAGGAAGCACGGCACGCCCGCAAAACCACTACGCCCCAAGTGCCGCCATGGGAATCACCGCCACGCCGTCGTCGCGTGTGTAGGCAATGCTCCCCTTTCCAACCACGACCGCCAAAAACGCCGGCGCGGCATTCTGGGCGGCAGGATTGGAGAGCACTTTCCTCTCCAGCGCCTTGAGATTTCTCGCTCCATCGTCTGCTTTCGCATCACTCAGCTTGACCTCGATGGCTCCCCAGCGCCCGTCGTGCTCAACGATCAGATCGACCTCAAGGCCCTTCTCATCTCGGAAATAATGGACACTGTTGTCGACACCGCCGTAGGTGGAAAGGAACACGCGCACGTCGCGCAGGACGAGATTCTCAAAGAGCATCCCCAGCGTTTGCATATCGCCAAGCAGCCGCTCAGGGGTAGCCCCCAGCAACGCCGCCGCAAGTGACGGGTCACAGAAGTAGCGCTTGGGGCGCACGCGAACGCGGGCCTTCGAGCGCATGGGCGGCTCCCATCCGCACAGGTCCTCGGTCAGCTTGAGCCTGTTGAAGAGGTCCAAGTACGCAGCGATGGTCCTCTCGTCGGGGCCCGCCTCACCGTACGAGGCGTCCTTTACGAGCGTCTTGTACGTGACAGCCTGGCTCTCGTTCATGGCAAGAGCTCGCAAAAGGCCGTGTGCAAGCTCGGGCGACATGCCCTCGTCCAGCACGTTGACGTCGAGCACCGAGTGCACGTACTGGCTTGCCGTCTCTCGCGCAAGATCTTCCGAAAGCCCAAGATTTGCAGGCCAACCGCCCCTGCAGCACCAGCGGGCGACGTCATCCACCGTGCTCTCGCGACGCTGAGGGGCAAAATCCTCGCCCTTAAAGAGACTTGCCAGTGACACGAGCGGCTCGCCGTCGCCCGACTCACACAGGGCCATGGGGCGCATTGACAGACGGGCGATCCTACCCGTGCCGGAATGACGAACATGGCTGCGCTCCTCGCTTTTGAGCGCGGTCGAGCCCGTGAGCAAAAGTGTCCCCCGTTCGTTGCCGCTCGCGTCCACGAAACGCCGGGCGGCATCCCAAACCTCGGGCACCTCCTGCCATTCATCGACCAGGTGTGGCGCATCGCCGATGAGCGCCAGGCTTGGGTCGACCTCTGCCGCCGCACGCTGCGCAGGCTCATCGAGCCTGGAGACGCTCGCCGAGCGAGAGAGCGCCGTCCAGGTCTTGCCGCACCATTTGGGGCCGTTGATCTCCACACAGCCAAACGCCCGCATAAGGGTGTCGAGGCGCTCCTCTATGAGCCGGGGCCTATATCCCTTTTGGGTCAATCTCTTTGGTGCATCCATAGACGGCCGTCCCTCTCTATCACGCGATATGCGAAATTACGCCATTCTCAATGCTGATTTTACGCTACTTTCAATGTAGTTTTTACGCCATGACAGATGTAGTTTTTACGCCATTTTCATTGAAGGTTTTACGCTTGGCATCCTTAGCGCGACCCATTCCGAGCATCACATCAGAGCGTGCTTGGTTATCTCCGCTCGCACATCTCGGCAAACGAAATCAGCTTGGCATCTCCCCTGCTCGCCGCAGCTTCCTGACATCCTTGCGTAAAGCCTCGCTTCGAGAAGATCGCATAGCTTTTGTGCTGCCGCCTAAAGAGCTCGCTTCGGTATACGAGCTTTTGCAGCACGTCTTCGCCCGCCGGTTCATTGCGCCATTTGCACTCCGCAAACAGCGCAGCGCCCTCGCCATCGTCAACAATCAAGTCGATTTCTTCCTGCGCATGTGTGCGATTGTCCGTCCCCCACCAGCGCCCGACGCTCGCCGGAACCACATCGAGCTGGCCCGCGCGCGCGAGTTCGTACACGTATTGCCTGCATATAAGCTCAAAGACCGTACCCATGTAATCCGATACGTGCGGCTCAATGCGCTTATACGCCATCTCGGCCATATCGTTTTGAATCAGCCCAATGTTCTGCGGCACAAACTTGTACCAGAACCTAAACATCTGGTCGCTCAGCAGATACACGGCTCGCTTATTGCTCGTCTCGTTTAGGGGCAGCTCGCGCTCGACAATCCCAAGCGACGCCAGCTTATCCACATAGCTCTTTACGTTGCTCGCAGGGATTCCCGTAGAGCTCGCAATCTCCGAGATCCTCGAGCGCCCCTGAGCAATTGCTTGCACGATCGCATCATATTGCTCGGGATTGCGGCACTCTTGCAACAGCAGGTTACTCGGCTCCTCAAAGAGATAGCCCGTAGGAGTAAGAAAAAGACGTTTGATGTTGTCCTTGAGCGGTGCGGCAGGATCGACTTTCTCGATATATGCAGGAATGCCGCCCGTCATGCCATAGCAAACCGCAGCGTCTTCGCGACCCATGCTATGCCACAGGCCGAGGGTCGTCGTAAAATCGAGCGGCATGATCTTAAACTGGGCCGTACGCCTACCGTATAGTGGACTCTCGTAGCCCAACACCTGTTCCTCCATAAACGAAAGAGACGAGCCGCATAGAATCAGCATGAGCCTGGTCTCTTTGTACAGGTGATCGATCTTGTCTTGCAGCAACGAGCTGATCTCGGGATTCGATTGGGCGAGATAGGGATACTCGTCAATCACGACAACCAAACGTTCCGTGCGAGCCATGGTGGCCAATGCATCGAACGCTTCGTCAAAACTACGAAACGACACGCCTGCAGCACCAACCGAGCCTGCAAGTATCGCCTGGCTAAAGCCGTGCAGGTTTGCCTCTGCATTGGTACGACGAGCTTGAAAGTAAATAGCCTTCTTGCCTTGGATGAACTCTGTGATAAGGCGCGTTTTACCCACGCGACGGCGGCCGTAAATCACAGGCATTTCAAAGGAGCCCGTGTCATACAGTCGATTGAGCTCGGACATTTCCGCTGTTCTTCCGATAAACACAGGACCATCCTTCCTTTACGTTATAGCTAGCCATATTATACCTTCCTATAATATAGCTAGCTATAACGTAATTCGACAAGCGGCGCACGCAAAAGGGGCGGTACATCACCGCACGTGGACCGTTCCGGAAAATGTACCCCGTTCTGGAGCCTGGTTCCGGGATACAGCTTCCGGTTGAGGACCGATCCGGAAAGCGCGTCCCGCTCTGAGTGGCAATTCCGGGACACAGTTTCCGCTCCAAACAAAAGGCCCCGGCTCGCGATGGAGCCGGGACCAAAGGCGCAGCGTATGTAGTTGATGTTGAGCGCGAACAGCTCGTCAGCAATGGCTATCCGCGCCCTACCCTACCCGCGGTTGCGGACGCGGCTGTAGGGCGTATTCACCATGGGCAGATCGGGACGCAGCTTGCCGTCAAACGCGCGGTAAGCGTTCTGTACGGCGGGCGCCGTGGGGATCGTCGCGATCTCGCCGATGCCCTTGCCGCCATATGCCACGGGCAACAGCTCGTCCTTCTCCACGTAAATGGCGTGGATATCCGGAATCTCGGGCGCACGGAACAGCCCGAGCGTACCGTACCTTGCCTGGGGTACGCAGTCCTTGAGCGGCCAGTCCTCGGTAAGCGCATAGCCCATACCCATAAGCACACCGCCTTCGATCTGACCCTGGATGGAGATGGGGTTGACCACCTTGCCGGAATCGTGCGCGGCATAGACCTCGCTCACGCGACCGTCATCGTCCAGAATGACCACATGCGTGGCAAAGCCGTAGCAGATGTGGCTCTTGGGATTGGGAACGTCGGCGCCCAGCTTGTCGGTCGGCTCCAGGTACACGTAGCCAAACTCGCATCCCTCGAGCGCCTTGATGGCGGCCGCGGGATCCTGAGGATGCATACCCTGGCCGGCGACGAGCTCCTGCGTGTGCAGCTGATAGGCGCGACCGTCGTCGTACTCGATCTTGACGCCGTCGCCATGCGCATTCACGGGAGCGGCGGGCGCAGACTTGCCGGCCTCGATATCAAGCATGGCATCGCGCAGCAGGAAGGCGGCACCGCGCACGGCCTCGCCGGTCACGACCGTCTGACGTGAACCAGACGTGGTGCCGGAGTCGGGAGCGTTCTCGGTGGAGCACTCGCCGTTGGCAATGCAGCGAAGCGGCAGGCCGCATGCCTCGGCAACGTCCTGCAAAAAGACGGTGTTGCAGCCCTGGCCGATGTCGGACGTGGCGGCATAGACCACAGCCACGCCGTCCTCGATGCGAATCTTGCAGCGGCCGGCATCGGGCAGGCCCACGCCCACGCCGGCGTTCTTCATGGCGCAGGCGATACCGGCGTGTCCGGGATGCGCATAGTAGGCATCCTTGACCTCGAGCAGCGTCTCTTTAAGCGCCGTGGAGCAGTCGGCAATCTGGCCGTTGGGCAAAACCTCGCCCGGCTCGATGGCGTTACGGTAGCGGATCTCCCACGGATCCAGGCCGACCTTCTCTGCCAGCAAGTCGATCAGGCTCTCGAGCGCAAACTCGGACTGGCAAACGCCAAAGCCGCGGTACGCGCCGGCGGGCGGGTTGTTGGTGTAGTAGCCATAACCGCGAATGTCGGTGTTCTGGTACTTGTAGGGGCCGACGGCATGCGTGCAGGCGCGCTCGAGCACCGGGCCGCACAGCGACGCGTAGGCGCCGGTATCAAAGTTAATCTCGCAATCCAGGCCGGTAAAGTTGCCCTCGGCGTCGCAACCCAGCGTAAAGGTGCCGTCCATGGCATGACGCTTGGGATGGAAGGCAAGCGACTCGGCACGCGTGAGCTTGCACTTCACGGGACGCTGGAACTTATACGCGGCGAGCGCAGCCAGGTGCTGGATGGACACGTCCTCCTTGCCGCCAAAGCCGCCGCCCACGAGCATGGTCTCTACAACCACACGCTCGGGCTCGCTATCCCAGCCAAACATGTGGGCGCACTCTTTGCGCGTATCGTAGGCGCCCTGGTCGGTCGACTGCACCTTGACGCCGTTCTTGTACGGGAAGGCGACGGCGCACTCGGGCTCCAAGAAGGCATGCTCGGTAAAGGGCGTGGTAAAGCGCTGCGTCACGGTGAACGCGCTCTCCGCCAGCGCCTTGGCGGCGTCGCCGCGCGTCACGTGACGGCTCTGGCACACGTTGTCCTTGAGTTCCACCGTGTTGCCAAAGGCAAAGAAGCTGTCATGCAGGCGCGGGGCGTCGGCGGCCCTAGCCTCGACAATGTTGCGCACGGGCTCCAGAGGCTCGTAATCGATCTTGACGAGCTTCTTGGCCTTCTCGAGCGTCGCCTCGTCCTCGGCGACCACCAACACGATGGCGTCACCCACGCAGCGGGTGATATCGCCCGCCGCAATCATGACGTCCCAGTCCTGGATAAGGTGGCCGACCTGGTTGACCGGCACGTCCTCGGCGCGCAGGATGCCCACCACGCCGGGCAGGGCCTCGGCCTTGGAGGTGTCGATGGAGAGCACACGGGCGCGCGGGTACTTGGAGCGCACGGCGCTGGCATAGGTCAGACCCGGCTGATCGAGCTCGTCGATGTCATCGGGATACTTGCCCTCGCCGAGCACCTTCTTGCGCACGTCGATACGGAAGGCGCGCTTGCCCACGCCGTAGTCGTCGCCGCGCTCCAGGTCCTCGTCGATCTGCTTTTCGCCGCGAAGCACCGCAGCGGCCAGCGAGATGCCCTCGATAATCTTTTTGTAGCCGGTGCAGCGGCAGACATTGCCACGGATGGCGTACTTGATCTGCTCCTCGGTGGGCTCGGGGTCCTCGGCGATGAGTGCTGCACCCGCCATGACCATGCCGGGGATGCAAAAACCGCACTGCACGGCGCCCACGGCGCCAAAGGCGTACACAAAGGCCTCGCGCACGTCCTCGGGCAGGCCCTCGACGGTCACGATGTTGCGACCGGCGGCAAGAGCGGTGGTCAGCACGCACGCCTTGACGGCCGCACCGTCCACATGGATGGTGCAGGTACCGCAGGCGCCCTCGGAGCAGCCGTCCTTGGCGGAATGGATATGCAGGTCGTCGCGCAGGTAGCGCAGCAGCGGTTTGTTCTGAGTCGTCGTGCGCTCGACGCCGTTAACGGTAAAAGTGAATTCCTGTGCCATGGTGATTCCCTTCTACACGCCGGCGGCGATGCCGGTGCGATCGTGGATGGCGCCATGCGGACAGACGACGGCGCACATGCCGCACGACAGACAGTCCGCGCCGTCGATATGGGCGCAGTTGTCCTCGATGCGGATAGCGCCGGCGGGGCACTTTTTGGCGCACATGCCGCAACCGATGCAGCTCGTGTCGCAGATCTTGCGCGCAATGGCACCTTTGTCGGTGTTGTTGCAGCGCACCAGAATGTTCTGGTAGCCGGGAACGAAGGCAATCACGCGCTGCGGGCACGCCATGCCGCACAGGCCGCAGCCCGTGCACTTGGAACGGTCCACGCGGGCGATGCCATCGACCAGCGCAATGGCGCCGTGGGGGCAGGCCGTGACGCAGGCGCCACAGCCAATGCAGCCTTCGCTGCAGCGGGCGTCGCCGCCTGCGGAGGCACAACCACTTCCGCAGGCAACGTAGGCCACGTTATGTTGAATGGATTTGGCCATAAGAGACTCGCCTATTTCTTAAGAAGGTACGAATAGTTGTCGCGCACGGCCCTGATGGTCAGGCGGACGGCCTCGGGAAGGCCGGTGTTGACGGCATCGACCGAGACGGTGCGGACCGTGCCGGCGACGCGAACCTTAAAGTGGTCCTCGTCCACGGCCAGGAAGCCCTCGTTCTCGGAGTTCTCCATGTCCTCCTCGCTCCAGAACAGGGTGAGCTTGTCCTTGTAGGGACGACCCTCCTGGTAAGGGCAGAACACGGCGCAGTTGCCGCACTCGTTGCACATGCCGTCGACATGGACGACCTGATGCTTGGCCAGGCCCGGCACCTTAATTGCCACGTTGGCGCGGTTGGGGCACACGTCGCAGCAGACCTCGCACACCGAGCCGCAGCCCAGGCAGCGGGTCTTGGTGCAGTTGCGCTTGTCGCGGCACAGCGACCCCTTGCGCTCGTAGCAGGTGTCCTCGCGGCCGGCCTGCTCGTTGCAGTCGGCGTACTTGTTAAAGTCCACGCCGGCGATGGCGCGTGCGACTTCGGCGGCGTCGGCAATAGCCTCGACCACGGTGGCCGGACCGCGACGGCAATCGCCTGCAGCCCAGACGCCCTCGACGCCGGTGGAGGTGGCGGCAAGACGGCCGCGACGGTCGTGCTCGACGCCCGCGGCATCGTACAGGCTGGCGTCGATGCCCTCGCCCACGGCGCAGATCACCGTGGTGGCGGAAAGCTCGACGGTCTCGCCCGTGGCGACGGGGCTGCGACGGCCGCTTGCATCCGGCTCGCCGAGCTCCATAACGTCGCAGGTCAGCACGGAGCCGTTGAGCGCCTTGGGCGCCAGCAGCTCGCAGAACTCAACGCCGTCGGCAAGAGCAAGATCGAGCTCTTCCTCGTCGGCGGGCATCTGCTTCTTGGTGCGGCGATACACCAGGCGCACGTTCTTCACGCCGGCCAGGCGCTTGGCCACGCGGGCCGCGTCCATGGCGGTGTTGCCGGCGCCAATGACCACGACGTCCTCACCCAGCTCGAGCTTCTCGCCCTTCTTGGCGGCCTCGAGGAACTCCAGCACGTCGAGCTCGGCGCCCTCGCCCAGGCCCGCAGAGCCGGGCATCCAGGCACCGGTGGCCACGACCACGTCGGTAAAGCCCTGGGCCTTGAGCTCGTCAATGGAATCAACGCGAGCGTTGAGCTGCACCTTGGCGCCAAAGGCCAGGCAGAGCTCGGCATCGTGGGAGATATCGTCGCTCGCAATACGGAACTCGGGAATCACGTGACGGACCACGCCGCCGAGAGAGTCGCGGGCCTCAAAGATGGTGACGGGCACACCGGCACGCGTCAGGAAGAACGCGGTCGCCAGGCCGGCCGGGCCGCCGCCGATAACGGCAACGTTGTGCTCGCCGTCGTTTGCGATGGCCTGGGCGCGCAGCTTGGGCAGCACGGCGGCCATGGCCTCACGGGCGGCCTTGAGCTTGCTGGCGCGAATCTGGGCGCCCTCGGGCTCGTAAAATGCACGCTCGCAGGCACGGCCGCAGGGATGCGGGCAGATGGTGCCGGTAATGAACGGCAGGGCGTTGCACTCGATGATGATGTTGAGTGCGTCCTCGTAGCGGCCCTCGTCAACAGCCGCCAGATAGGCGGGAATATCCTGCTGGATGGGGCAGCTCGTGCGGCACGGCGTGGTAAAGCAGTCGGAAAGCGGGCTCTTGCCGGCGACCTTGCGGTCGGGCAGCGGGCGCAGCGGCTTCTTGTAGAGCGGGTTGGTGAGCGAGTCGGCCTGGATCGCGGTCACGGCGTCGAGAGAGACACCCGCGAACGGCTTGCCGTCCAGGTCGGTAAACTCGCCGGCCATCTGGCTAAAGCGCTCGTAGCCACCGGGCTTGAGCACGTCGGTCGCCAGGGTGACGGGCCAAATGCCGGCGTCATACAGGGCGCGGATGTTGTAGACCGTGGCGCCACCGGAGTAGCTGATGCGCAGTTTGCCATCGAACTGCTCGGTAATACGACGGGCAGCCTCGATGGTCAGTGAGAACAGCGAACGGCCGGACATGTACATCTCGGTGGAGGGCAGCTCGTTTCTCGTCACGTCGACGGGGAACGTGTTGGTCAGCTTGACGCCAAACTCCAGGCCGCGCTCGGCGCACAGGGCGATGAGGCGCTCGAACATAGGCACGGCGTCGACCCACTGCAGGTCCTCGCGGAAGTGCGTGTCATCGAAGACGATGTAGTCGAAACCCAGCTCGTTCAGACGCTGGCGGGCAAACTCATAGCCCAGCAGCGTGGGGTTGCACTTGATGTAGGTGTTGAGGCCCTTCTCGGTGATCAGATAGGTCGCGATGCGCTCGATCTCGGCCGGCGGGCAGCCATGCAGCGTGGACTCAGTGATGGAGTTGGAGACGCGCGCCGGGATGGACTCGACAAACGCGGCGTCGACATGCTCAAACTTGTCCAGGTTGGCGAGCGCCCATGCGCGGCACTCGTTCCAGACGTCGGAGCCGCTGGCGTCCTTCATGCCCTCGATATAGGCGTCGACCTTGGGGCTCTTGATGCCCTCGAGGTCATAGCCCACGGACATGTTAAAGACAAAACCGTCCGGGCTGCCCAGACCGTACTCGCGAGCGATCAGGTGGCAGGCAAACCATGCCTTCACGTACTCGGCAAAAGCCTGCGGAACCTCGAGCTCGGTCGACCACTCGCAGTTGTAGCACTCGTCCTGCGCCACGATGCAGGGCTTGTTCACGCACTTGGAGAGCTCCTCGCCGTCCATAACCTGAACGGTCTTGAGCTCAAAGAAGCGGGAACCGGCCACGTAGGATGCCACGATGTTCTGGGCAAGCTGCGTGTTGGGGCCGGCGGCCGGGCCAAACGGAGTCTCGATGCGCTCGTCAAAAATGGGAAGCGCACCCTCCTGGTTGGCCGTGACCATCTTGCGCACGCCAAAGACGGCGCCCTGAGTCTTGTGCTCCTCGATGATCCAGTTCATCAGCTGCGAAAACGGGATCGGCCTCATGATGTCGCTCATAATGAGCTCCTCTCTGTAACGCCCGGCGAGACCGCGCGGCGGGCGCAAATACGGTGTAG
Organism: Collinsella sp.; assembly: GCA_037277825.1. Taxonomy (GTDB): domain Bacteria; phylum Actinomycetota; class Coriobacteriia; order Coriobacteriales; family Coriobacteriaceae; genus Collinsella. Next base: position 18,752 of record JAYBEF010000052.1, on the reverse strand, counting down.
CGCTAGCACAGCGCCGGCGACCCCGCGGAGGCCGCCTATGCGCGCGCCGGATGCGGCGAAACATCCGGCGCGCGTGAATCTACTTGTAATTAGTAGACGCGATCGTTGAGCGTGCTCCAGAGCTTCTTGGACTCAGCCATGGTCCACGCGTTGATCTTGTCCTCATCGATACCGACAAACTCGCGATCCTTGTACAGGACGCGGCCGTTGATGATGGTGGTGCGGCAGTTTTTGCCCATCATGCCAAAGAGCATGTGGCCGTCGATGTTCTCCTCGCTCAGCGGCGTAAAGGGCTTGTAGTCCATGACGACGACGTCGGCGGCAGCGCCGGGCTCAAGCACACCGAGCTTGCGATCGAAGTACTTGCTCGCCATCTTGGCGTTGTTCTCGAACAGCATCGTCATGGCCTCGCACCAGCCCACGTTGGGCATAGCGGCGTTGTGGCGCTGAATGATCAGGAAAACCTTAAGGCTCTCGAGCATATCGTGGGTGTAGGCGTCGGTGCCCATGCACACGGGGATGCCGCGGCGGAAGAACTCGAGCACGGGGGCGCAGCCCACGGCGTTTCCCATATTGGATTCGGGGTTGTTGACCAGCCAGGTGCCGGACTCCTTGACGATATCCATCTCGGCGGGCGTCACATGGATGCAGTGGCCGAGCATGGTGTCGGGACCGAGCAGGTTGTGCTGCAGCAGGCGCTCGACGGGGCTGATGCCGCCGCGGTTGAGGCGGGAGTCCCACACATCGTTCATGCCCTCGCACACGTGGATGTGGAAGCCGGTCAGGCCATTGTTGGCCTCGGCCATCTTGTCCATGGTCTCGTCCGACAGCGTAAAGGTGGCATGACCGCCAAACATGGCGGCGATCATGTGATTGTCGTTATCGCGACGCTCCTTGGCGGCCCACTGGGCAAACTCGGCGTTCTCGGCAATGGCCTGGTCGCATTTTTCCTGGCCGCGACGATCGGAGACCTCGTAGCACAGGCATGAACGCATGCCCAGCTCCTGAGCTGCATCCTTAATGGTAAAGAGGCTTCCCGGGATCTCGCAGAAGCTCGCATGGTGATCGAAGATCGTGGTGACGCCATCGCGGATGGAGTCCAGAATCGTGGCATAGGCGCTGGCCTTGGTGCCGTCGAGCGTCAGGTTGTCGTCGATCTTCCACCACTGCTGCTCAAGATTCTCCAGGAAGTTGGTGGGGTTGCAGCCCTTGATGGCAAGGCCGCGGGCCAGACCCGAGTAGATGTGGGTGTGGCAGTTGATGAGTCCGGGCATGATGAGGTTGCCCTGGGCGTCGACGTACTCGGCATCCGGGTACTTGGCCTTGAGCTCGCACTCGGGGCCCACTTCGACGATCGTATCTCCGTCAATGGCGACCGCACCGTTTGGAATGAACGGGGTCTGAGCGTTGCGGGTAAAGACGGAACCGTTAGCGACCAGAAGCATGGATGCTCCCTTCAACATCAGAGGCGGGGTTTGACACCTCTGACATGGCGGAGTGCGAAGCGCCGGCCTACACCGGAAACGGGCCCTCTCCCGTCAACGCTTCACCAAAGGGACAAACCCTTTGAAGTGCGGCTTGGCGCCGCATGACGTCGGCGGACGAGGCGATACGTCCGCCGACAAATAGCACCGAATTGGTTACTTCTTGCTCTCGGGCAAGACCAGATCCACGGCAGCGTCCTTGGCAGCATCGATGTGCTGAGCCACGACCGGCGTCTGCGGAAGGATCAGGTTAAGGACAATAGCCATGATGGCGGTGGGGGTTACAGCATTGGAGCCGATGACGGTGGGCACCCAGGTGGGCATACCCTCGCCGGCAAGGCAACCGCTGGCCATCCAGATACCCAGGCCAAAGACGACGGAGGTACCGACGATGGTGGTAGTGCGCTGCGTGAGGCCCTCGCGGGTGAACATGCGCACGCCGTTCATGGTGATGGTGCCAAAGACGCCGACGGTCGCGCCGCCAATGACGGGCTGCGGGATAGCGGAAAGAACGGCAGAGAGCTGCGGGAACAGACCGGCAATGGCAAAGACGGCCGCGATGATCACAAAGACCCACTTGTTGACGACCTTGTTGGAGCAGATGATGCCCACGTTCTGGCCAAGGGCGCTGGTGGGAAGACCGCCCAGCAGGCCGCCGACCATAGAGGTGAGGCCCTGGGACACGATAGCGCCGGAGAGCTCGCGCTCGGTGGGCATACGGTCGATAGAGCCCAGGCAGGCGGCGGAGACGTCACCGATAACCTGGATGGCAACCATGGGGAACACGACGGCGAGGGTAATGCAGACCTCGGGATCAAACTCGAGCGCGTAGGGCATGAGCTTGGGAAGGGCGAAGACCTGAGCGGTAGCAACGCTGGAGAAGTCGATCATGCCAAAGGGGATCGAAACGATCATGCCAACGATCATGCCAAAGAACACGGATCCCAGCTTGAGCGTGCCCTTGCCAAAGTTGGCGAGCGCAAAGACCACGGCGAAGGTGATAAGAGCGACGCACCAGGCCTGCGGGGTGCCCCACAGCGGCGTACCCATACCGCCGGCCATATACTTGACGGCCGTGGGATACAGCGAAACGCCGATGGAGAAGATGACCGTACCGGTCACGACGGGCGGGAACAGCCACTTGATCTTGCTGTAGGCCAGACCAAAGAGGACCGCGACGGCACCGCCGACAATCTCGCCGCCCAGCAGCGCACCAAAGCTAAAGCCCGAGGCGCCCATGGCCTGAAGGGCCGGCAGGAACGCGAACGAGACGCCCATGACAATGGGCAGGCCGCCGCCGATGCGACGGAAGGGAGCGAACGCCTGAAGGGCCGTGTCGATTGCTGAAAGAATGAGCGCGACCTGAATGATGTCGGTGCTCTGCTGGCTATTAAAGCCGTAGACGCCGGCCATGATGACCGCCGGGGTAATAATGCCGGCAAACGATGCCAGTACGTGCTGAAGGGCACACGGGATCATTTCCTTAACGGGCGGCATGCCTTCGCGAGTGAACAGGGCTTCAGTGCCGTTCGTAACCGTCTCCTGGGCCATTTGACCACCAATCCTCGAAGTAGTTGTTTTCGCATCTAACGCTCTATTGTGACGCAGTGCGGGGGTGAGGTTGTGCCTTCGTTGCATATCGTATTAAAGATGATTCTCATTCTCAATAATAATTTTTTGTTATCAGACTATTCTTGAGCTGAGGCAATGCATTTTCGCAGGTCAGGAAAGTGTCTGGTCAAAATAACATCTAACTTTTCTTTTGGTCGACCGTTTACCGCCAAATTCCTACCGCTCGTCCGTATTACGCAATGTACCTGCGAATATGCGAGTCAATAGACACCGTGTTACCATGAGAAAAAATTGTTATGAACATTTCCGATTTCACCCAAAGGAGTTGCCCGTGAACGAGACCGTACGTCGCTTTTTGCCGATGGTCGATTTCCTGGAGCAGATACTCGGCAAAAACAGCGAAATCGTGCTGCACGATTTCTCGGATCCCGACCACGCCATCGTCGATATTCGCAACGGCATCGTGAGCGGCCGTAAGGTCGGCGGTCCCGCCACCGATCTGGCACTCAAGATCATGCACGATGGTAAATATCGCGATCTGCCGTTCATTACGGGCTACGAAGGCCGCGGTGCCGGTGGCAAGACGCTGGAGTCGGCGACGTACTTCATTCGCGAGGACGGCGAGATCGTCGGCATGCTCTGCGTCAACACCGATCTTTCGGCCGTGCGCAACATCAGTGCCATGGCCCAGCAGCTTATGGCCTGCTTTGACGCCGCTCCCGCACGCACCGAGCCCTCCCCCATCGAGGTCGAAAGCCTTTCGGAGTCCACGCAGGAGCTCATCGACCGCAGTATTTCCGAGCTGCTCGAAAGCCGCGGGCAGGATGTCGCCTCGCTCGGCCAGGCCGACCGCGTCGATGTTATCCGCCATCTCAACGGCAACGGCGTGTTTATGCTCAAGGGCGCCGTTGCCTGCGCTGCCGCCGCGCTTGGAATCTCTGAGCCCAGCGTCTACCGCTATCTGCAAAAGGTCCGCAAGGAGGGCTAACCCACTGATCCCTTGGGGACGGAGGAAAACGGATCATTTTTGTCGCATCGCTTGACAAAAGACCCTGCAGCTCACACGCGCTGCAGGGTCTTTTTGCATGTCATGTTTAGTTGTTGCCAACGCCCTAGAGGGCGGCGATGACCTCGATCTCGACCAGACCGCCAGCCGGAAGGGCGGCAACCTGGAAGGCGCTGCGCGCGGGGAACGGGGCCTCGAACTTGGAGGCGTAGATCTCGTTCACGGCGGCGAAGTCGGCGATGTCGGCCAAGTAGACCGTGGTCTTGACGACATCGGCAAACGTGGCGCCGGCAGCGGTCAGCAGGGCCTCGACGTTAGCGAGGGACTGCTTGGCCTGAGCCTCGACGCCCTCGGGCATCTTGCCGGTTGCAGGGTCAATGCCCAGCTGGCCGGACAGAAACACCATGTTGCCGGTCTGGATGCCGGGGGAATACGGGCCGATGGCGGCCGGGGCGTTATCGGAAGACACGACGGTCTTGCTCATGTTTTTCTCCTTACGATCAAATAGAGAGCGTGAGCGCGGCGTTCGCACCGGGAGGCACAGTTCGGTCTGAACACCGCGCTTGATTGTGATAGTAGGGGATGATTTTGCGCTGTGCAAGATTATTATCACATTGCGAGAATATTTTATCGCCCAACGGCGCGTACGGGCCGATGAACGGCGTGACCGGCGACGTGCCCGAATACTGATCCCTTTTCCTCCGCCCCCTTCGGATCACGTGATCCCTTAGGGACGGAGGAAAAGGGATCATTTTTGCCCGAGAGGCTGCTGAAGACTTTGTCCTGCTTAGGCTGCGGGCATCGCCTGCCGCGACGGCACCACTATACTTTTGAGTATCTGAGCATTTTGAAAGGCAAGATATGACCGCAACCGCCAGTCGAACCACCAACCGCAGACCCGAGCTCTTGGCCCCCGCCGGAGGCCCGGAGCCCTTTGCCGCCGCACTCGCTGCTGGCGCCGATGCCATCTACTGCGGCATGGGCAGCTTCAACGCCCGCCGCAAGGCAACGAACTTTACCGACGAGGCCTTTGAGCAGGCCTGCCGCGCTGCACACCTGGCCGGCTCGCGCGTTTATGTCACGGTAAACATCGTCATCAAGCAGTCCGAGATGAGCGATGCGCTGCAGCTCATCCATCGCTGCTCCACGCTGGGCGCCGACGCCTTTATCATCCAGGACTGGGGCCTGTTCTTTGAGGTCAAGCGCACCATGCCCGGCATCGAGACACACATCTCGACCCAGGCGAACATCCATGATGACCGCGGAACGCTTTGGTGCCGCGAGCAGGGCGCCGACCGCGTGACCTTGTCGCGCGAGCTCTCCATTGACGAGATCGCCGCCATCCACGACGCCGCGCCCGACGTTGACCTCGAGGTCTTTAGCCACGGTGCCATCTGCTTTTGCTACTCGGGCCTGTGCCTGCTGTCGAGCTTTGCCATGGCGGGCCGCTCGGCCAACCGCGGCATGTGCGCTCAGCCCTGTCGCTTGCCTTACGAGCTGATCGACGAGAACGGCCGCGCGCTCTCCCCCGCCGGTCGCGAGCGTGCTCTATGCCCGCGTGACACCAACACGTCGCAGCTTGTTCGCCGTCTGTATGACGCCGGCGCCGCATCGCTCAAGCTCGAGGGCCGTATGAAGGCCCCCGATTACGTGTATTCCATCGTCGACGTGTATCGTCATCAGATTGATGACATGCTGGCCGATGTTTCGACCTCTAAGGATGAGGATGCCGCCCGCCAGCGCCAACTCAAGCGCTGCTTTAACCGCGACTTTACGCACGCCTATCAGGACGGCACCTCGGGCGACGAGATGATGAGCTACGAGCGCTCCAACAACCGCGGCCAGATCGTAGGCACGGTACTCGGCAGCCGCCTGGCCAACCGCGATGTGCGCGGGCTCAAGCCCGACGACCGTCGTCGCCGCGCCGCCATCGCCCGCATTGAGCTGTTTGAGCCCGTGGGCAAGGGCGACCTGCTGGAGCTTCGTCACGACGATGAGTTCGACCAGTTCCTGACCACCATCGCTGCCGAGGATGCGGCTGCCGGCGACATCATCGAGTGCCGCGTGCCCCGCAGCATGCCCGAGGGCTGCCGCGTGCGCGTGATTCGAAGCCAGCGCGCTATTGACGCCGCCGGTGCCGCGCTCAAGCGCGACGTGCTGCGCCGCCGCGCCGTAGATGTGTCCGTTGTGGCACGTCTGGACGAGCCATTTACCGTTACGCTCACCTGCTGCGACGACCCCGCGCTCACCGCCACCGCCACCGGCTTTACCGTCGAGGCCGCCAAGACTCGCGCCGTCGAGGCGGCCGATCTGGTGGAGCACGTCGGACGCATGGGCTCCTCGCCCTTTGAGGCTGCGAGCTTTGATGTGGCGCTCGATGAGGGCTGTGGCATGGGCTTTTCCGCCGTACATAAGGTGCGCGCCGCCGCTTGCAAGGCGCTGGAAGAGGCCATTCTGGCACCCTACGAGGAGCGCGCGAAAACGCTCGAGTTGCCGGTGCTCGACAAATGTACGCGCCCCATGCCCGCACACTACCGCGATGAGCCGCAGATCTGCGCCGCCGTCACCTCGCTCGAGGTCGCCGAGGCCGCTCGCGCCGAGGGCGCAACGCGCATCTACATGACCACCGACGCGCTCGATGCGGCCGAACTCTCCCCCGCCGATGCGTTTGAGCAGGGCATCGTACCCGTGCTCGATGAGGTCTGCCGCGCCGTTGACCACGTACGTGTCGACCCGTGGATACAGGCTGGAGCGACTGTCGCCGTCGGCAATATCTCCGAGCTTGCTACTGCCGCGCAGACCGGCGCCACGGCCGAGATCCGATCCTGCCTGCCCGTGCACAACACGCCTTGCATGGAGGCACTTGCCGAGCGCGGGGCCGGCGCGTTTTGGCTTTCGCCCGAGATCACGCTCGACGAGATTATCTCGCTTGGCACCTCCGCGCCCGCAGCCCTGGGCATCACCGTGTTCGGCCGCCCGCGCGTTATGACGAGCGAGCACTGCATCCTGCAGGTGGCCAACGGTTGTATCCACGATTGTGCCAGCTGCCGCCTGCGCGTCCGCAAGCTGTCGCTCAAGAATATCGACGGCAAGGTCATGCCCGTGCGTACCGACATCCACGGCCGCTCACGCCTGTACGATGCCTACCCTATCGACCTCACGCCGCAGGTTCCACAGCTGCTCGATGCCGGCGTGCGCCGTCTTATGGTTGACGGAACCCTGCTCGAAGCCGATGAGATTAGCCGTGCCGTTGCTCGTGTCCGCCGCGCCATTGAGGCAGCTCAGGCAGGTCGCAAGCCCGCTGCCCGCCTGCGCGGCGCCACCTCGGGCTGCATGTTTGTGGGAATTAGCTAACCGAAAGGCTTACACGTGAACGAAGAACCTCAAGTCCTCTACTGCGACGCCTGGCTCATGGCCATCGATAAGCCCGCCGGCATGATCGTCCACGGCGACGGCACCGGTGAGCGCACACTTACCGACTACGCCAGCGACCTTTTGCTGGCGATGGGCGACGGCTTTGCCGCGACCGACATGCAGCCGCTCAACCGCCTGGACCGCAACACCACCGGCGTGGTGCTGTTCTCGCTCGACAAGCAGACGCAGCCCGCCTTTGACCAGATGGTGAACGACCACGCCTTCGAAAAGCACTATCTGGCGCTGGCCGAGGGCAAGATCGACTGGAACGAGAAGCTCATCGACAAGCCCATCGCCCGCGACCGCCACGACAGCCGCAAGATGCGCGTCGGCGCCAGCGGCAAGCCGTCGCAGACGCGCGTGAAGGTGCTCAAGCGCCTTAAGAGCCGCCGAGGTCTGCCCACGCGTTCGTATATCGATGTCGAGCTGCTCACCGGCCGCAAGCATCAGATTCGCGTCCACCTGGCCAGCGAGCATCACCCCCTGGTCGGCGACGACCTCTACGGCACGCCGCGTCCCTGCGGCCTGATGCTCCACGCCCACAGCGTGTCCTTCACGCACCCCGTAACCGGCGAGCACATCCACATCGAAGCCCCCTGCCCCTGGGAGCCCTAAAACCTGCCAATAAGGGACAGGCACCTTTGTGGTGGCTTTGTCGCAATGGCTCAGCCGCGGTCCCAAAACGTCTCGATCTGTAACAGTTAGAGCTCATTTTCCGGCCTATCTGTTACAGATCGAGACATTCGAATCCCCCTTAAGGGAAAATCTCAATCTGTAACAACAACTCGGCAAAATCGGCCCAAGATGTTACAGATTGAGACAAAGGGACGGTGCGGTTCGGAAGTATCTCACTCTGTAACATCTAACCCACTTTTAACGGTCCAGTTGTTACAGACGTAGACAAACCGGTAGACAAACCGGTAGACAACGAAAGCGGCAACGCCCGTGATGGACGTTGCCGCTTTTCTATTGAGAAAACTACTCGGTTTCCGTTGCTAACCACCACAATGGGGACAGGCCCCTTTGTGGTGGTTTTGGCCTTAGCCCGTCCCCTGCTGCTAGACCGTGATGACGTTGTCCATTGCCCGGTACTTGGCGGGGACCTCGCCTGCGGTAATAATCGTTGCGTCGCGGAAGTCCGCGAACTTGACGGGCGCCACCATGCCAAATTTACTGGCGTCCGAGATTACGAAGCGTTTGGCGGTATGGCGCATCGAGATACGCTTGACCTGTGCTTCCTCGATATCCGGTGTGGTGAGACCTTGCTCGGCCGCGATGCCGTTGGATCCCCAAAAGCCGCAGTTGAAGTTATAGCGGTCCAGGGTTGCCAAGGCATCGGGGCCAACGAGCGCCTCGGTCTCGGGTTTGAGCTCGCCGCCCAGCACCACGGTACGCATGCCGCGCAAAGCAAGGTGCTGAGCATGGAGCACGGAATCGGTCACATAGGTGACGCCGTCGAGACGCGGAAGATGCTCGATGAGCTTGAGGGTCGTTGAGCCCGAATCGATATACACAAAGCTATCGGGCTCTACCAGGGCCGCGGCACGAGCACAGATGCGCTCCTTGTCATCGTTATGGAGATCACTGCGTTCGCTGATCGTCAAGTCGCGCGTCACGTGCGCGCGCTCCAGACTCGTCGCACCTCCGTGCACCTTGGCGATACGGTGCGCGCGGTCGAGCGTTTGCAAGTCACGGCGAATGGTGGACGGTGTCACGCCCAGGGCCTCGGCAAGTTCCGGCACGGTAACCGAGCCGGCCTGCTGCACCATCGACACGATCGCATTGAGCCTATCTTCCGCAAGCATCGCTTACTCCTCCTCGGGGTACACGACTCCCCAATCGGCGCGGAGCTTGGTCATAAGCTCCATAACATCAGAAGCATAATCCAGCAGCTCGCGCTTGGAGTCGTCGCCGGCAACGGCCTTCTCAAGATCGGCCATCTCATAGCAAAGGGCGTAAGCTTCGGTGCCGGCGTGGACCTCCTCGTGGTGGCCGTCCACAGTCCACACGATGGTCGCGTGATCGGCGCGCGGATACTCGTTGACCTCGATATAGCACTTGTCGAAGCTGATGACCGAGCGCTTGGGCTGCTTGGAGTGGAGCGTGAGGCTCACAACACCCAGCTGCTGCTCGGCGTTACGGCAGACAATGCCGCCCGCAACGTCGACACCGGTCTCACAGGTGTTGCCCAGCGAGACAACCTCAGCGGGCTGGCTCGCCATAAAGAGGCGCATAACGGAGAGCGCATACACGCCAATGTCGAGCATGGCGCCACCGGCAAGGCTACGGTTGTAGAAGCGGTTGGTCAGGTCGCCGTACTCCTTATAGCTGCCAAAGTTGAGCTGAGCGAGATTCATGCGGCCGAACTCGCCGACATCCATGCGACGACGCAGCTCCTGATACAAGGGCATGTGAAGCACCGTGGTGGCGTCCATAAGGACCACGTTGTGCTCGTCGGCAATGGCGCGGGCCTCGTCAAGCTCGGCGGAATTGAGGGTAATGGCCTTCTCGCAGAGCACGTGCTTGCCAGCTGCCAGAGCGGCTCGCAGATAGGTGATATGCGTGTTGTGCGGCGTGGTGATATAGACTGCGTCAATGTCCGGATCGGCGTAGAGATCCTCGACCGTGCCATAGACCTTCTCAACGCCATACTGCTCTGCAAAAGCCTGAGCCTTGGACAGCGTGCGGTTGGCAACGCCCGCGAGCTTTCGGCCGGCAAGGGCGAGAGACTGAGCCATCTGGTTGGCGATAACGCCACACCCAATTACAGCCCAACGAAGCTCGGGAGCCGTAAAGATGTCGTTTGGGAACGGCTGATTCTGGACCGAGGCAAACGCCGCCTTTGCGGCTGCCTCGGCGTCGAGCGGAGCCTGTTTGGAATCTGCCATGATGTGCCTCCTGAGTCATCGGAAGTCCTTCATTTCTAACAAACCTATAGTCGCACAATTGCGCGCGTATCTGCTCGTATTTGCGTATTTATTTGCTTATCGGTCATTATTTAGCCATAGTTGGCAGATGTTTGCGCGGCTATGCGCATTGTCGCGCAAGGCTATGCGCGTAAATGCGCATGCGACGATCCTTGTGAAACATAAAGGGGCGGAACACCAAAGCCCTAAAAGACAGACCCAGCTGTATTACTTCACCCCTCTGGGGGCATCAGACATCAAAGGATCGTCCCAAACTGCCGGCACATAGAGACTGTCCCCCCAACGACTGGTCATTTAAGTCTGTCCCCAATGAATGGTCGTCCCCAGCTGCCGACAGAAAATGAACGCCCCCAGGTGCCGGCATTTCAACGGCCACTCATTTAAGTCTGTCCCCAATGAGTAGGGATAGAAAAAGGCCCGGGTGCCGTGGGGCATCCGGGCCTTTGCTAGCAACTTGATGTTGCGGGCAGCTTAGAACTTGTGGCCGCACTTCTTGCAGACGCGCAGCTTGTTCTTGCCGTCCTTCTCGTGACCGACGCGGGTAACCTTACCGCACTCGGGGCAAACGAGATTGACGTTGGAGGCGTCGATGGGAGCCTCCTGCGAAACGATGCCGCCCTGCTGGTTGGCAGCGTTGGGCTTGACGGCCTTCTTGACGACCGAAACGCCCTCGACAACGACCTTGTTCTCGGCGGGGAGAGCACGCAGGATAACGCCCTGCTTGCCGCGATCCTTACCAGAGAGAACCTGGACCTTATCGCCCTTCTTGATATACATATATCTCCCCTAACTACAGGGTCTCGGGAGCGAGCGAGACGATCTTCATGTACTTCTTGTCACGAAGCTCGCGAGCGACAGGCCCGAAGATACGGGTGCCGACGGGCGAACCATCGTTGTTGATGACAACGCAGGCGTTCTCATCAAAGCGAATGTAGGAGCCATCCTTGCGGCGGATCTCCTTAACGGTGCGAACGACGACGCAACGGACAACGTCCTTCTTCTTGACGTTGGCGCCAGGGGTAGCCTCCTGGACAGCACCGATGAACACATCGCCGATGCCTGCATAACGACGCTTGGAACCGCCAAGCACCTTGATGCAGCGAATCTTGCGAGCGCCGGAGTTGTCGGCGACGTTCAGCATGGTTTGCATCTGAATCATGGTAGATGTTCCTCCGAACTAAGAACCGAAGAGAGGTGCGCAGCCTTTAGGCGGCCTGTGGTATGCAAACCAGGCATACGCACATCTTCGGAAACGTACAAGTCGTAAGAGCGACTGCTTATTTAGCGCGCTCGACGACCTCGATGAGGCGCCAACGCTTCATCTTGGACATAGGACGGGTCTCCATAACGCGGACGGTATCGCCCACGCCAGCCGTGCACTCCTCGTCGTGAGCGTGCAGCTTCTTGGAGCTGGTCATCATCTTGCCGTACTTGGGGTGACGCTTGCGCTCGGTGATGGTGACAACAATGGTCTTGGCACCGGAGACGGAGGTAACGACACCCGTACGGACCTTACGCGAGTTACGCGAATCAGTCATGTTCTCTCCTTAGGTCCTACTCGGCGACAGCGGACTTCTCCGCTGCGATCTCGCGGGCGCGCTGCTCCGTGAGGACGCGAGCGATGTCCTTCTTCACGGTGTTGACGCGAGCGGTGTTGTCCAGCTGGCTGGTGGCCATCTGGAAACGAAGGTTAAAGAGCTCGGCGCGCATTTCCTTCAGCTTCTCAACGAGCTGAGCGTCCGAGAGCTCACGAATCTCTGCGGGCTTCATTAGTTCTCCTCCTTGGCGGCGGCGGCGTCCTCAGCAGCCCACTTGGCCTCGAGAGCGGCCTCCTCAGCCATCTCCTTCTCGATGCGCTGCTCAGCGTTCTTAGCAGCAACAATCTTGGTCTTGATGGGAAGCTTGTGCTGTGCAAGACGCAGAGCCTCGCGAGCGACCTCCTCGGGCACGCCCTTGACCTCGAACATGATGCGGCCGGGCTTGACGACGGCCACCCACTCCTCGGGGTTACCCTTACCAGAACCCATGCGAGTCTCGGCAGGCTTCTTGGTGATGGGCTTATCGGGGAAGATCGTGATGTAGACACGACCGCCACGCTTCATGTAGCGGGTCATGGCAATACGAGCGGCCTCGATCTGACGGTTGGTGATCCAATGGGCCTCGAGAGCCTGGATACCAAACTCGCCGAAATGCAGCTCGGTATTACCCTTGGCCTGGCCCTTCATGGAGCCACGCTGCACCTTGCGGTGAAGAATACGCTTAGGGGCAAGCACTACTGACCCCTCCTCTCGGAGTTACGACGACGAGGACGGGAAGAGCCCTCGAGTGCAGGGTTGGGAACAGGCTGGCCCGGGAGCTTCTCGCCCAGGTAGATCCAGACCTTCACGCCGCAAGCGCCCATGGTGGTGCTGGCGACAGCCGTGCCGTAGTCAATCTTGGCACGGAGGGTGTGCAGAGGTACGCGACCCTCACGGTACCACTCACGACGGCCCATCTCGGCACCGCCGAGACGACCGGAGCACTGGATACGGATGCCCTTAGCGCCGGCCTTGCGGGCGGACTGGACAGCCTTGCGCATAGCGCGACGGAAGGCAACGCGGCCCTCGAGCTGCTCGGCGATAGACTGAGCAACGAGGTTGGCGTCGAGCTCGGGGCGCTTGATCTCGACAACGTCGACGGAGAGCTGGCCCTTGGAGACGCCAGCGACCTTCTCGAGCTCGGTGCGGAGGGTATCGATCTCGGCACCCTTCTTACCGATGACAACGCCGGGGCGAGCGGTGAGGATGATGACCTTCACCTTGTCGCCAGCGCGCTCGATCTCGACGCGGGAGACAGCTGCGCGGGAAAGACGCTTCTCGAGGTACTTGCGGATCTCGAGATCGTTACCGAGGGTCTTAGCGTAATCCTTCTCTGCGAACCAGCGGGAGCGCCAGTTCTCGGTGATGCCAAGACGGAAGCCGGTGGGGTAGACTTTCTGACCCATACAGCTTTACGCCTCCTTTCGAGGAGCAACGACGACGGTGATGTGGGAAGTACGCTTCAGAATGCGAGAAGCGGAACCCTTGGCGCGGGGACGGATGCGCTTAAGCGTCGGACCCTCGTCAACATAGGCAGCGGCGACAACCAGGTTGTCGGCACGCAAACCGTTGTTGTTCTCGGCGTTCGCAACGGCGGAACGGAGAACCTTCTCGACATCCACGGCGACGGCGCGGTCGCAGAAGTGGAGGATGTCGAAGGCCTGAGCGACAGGCTTGCGGCGGATCAGATCGACCACCAGGCGGGCCTTGCTGGGGGAAACACGCACGTACTTAGCGACGGCGCGAACCTCGGTGGCCTCAGTTTCAATAGACTTAGTTGCCATTTACGGTTAACCCCCTATTTGGCCTTGTGGCCACGGAACGTACGAGTCGGCGCGAACTCGCCGAGCTTGTGACCAACCATGGACTCGGTAACATACACGGGCACATGCTTGCGGCCGTCGTGGACGGCGATGGTGTGACCAACCATCTCGGGGAAGATGGTGGACGCGCGGGACCAGGTCTTCACGACGTCCTTCTTGCCAGCCTCGTTCATCGCGGTGATACGCGAGAGAAGGCGAGTCTCCACGAACGGGCCCTTTTTGAGACTTCTGCTCATAAGTGCTTTCTCCTAAAACTCGGTATCCGAAATTACTTCTTACGGCGACGAATGATGTGCTGGTTCGAGACCTTCTTCTTCTTGCGCGTACGAAGGCCCTTCGTCGGCTTACCCCAGGGGGTAACAGAGGGACGACCAGAGGTGTGGTTCTTGCCCTCGCCACCGCCGTGCGGGTGGTCGACAGGGTTCATGACGGTACCGCGGACGGTCGGGCGCACGTTCAAGTGACGCTTACGGCCGGCCTTGCCGATGACGATGTTGGAGTGATCGGCGTTGCCGACCTCACCGACGGTGGCGCGGCAGGTAACGAGGATGCGGCGCATCTCGGAGGAAGGCATACGGACGATGGCGTACTTGCCCTCCTTACCCATCAGCTGGCAGGAGTTACCGGCGGAACGGGCGATAGCGGCGCCCTTGCCCGGCTGGAACTCGACGGCGTGGATGAGCGTACCGACGGGGATGTCGGCGAGGGGCAGAGCGTTGCCCGGCTTGATGTCGGCGTCAGAACCGGACATGATGGTCTGACCGACCTCGAGGCCCTTGGGGGCCAGGATGTAGCGCTTCTCACCGTCAGCGTAGTGCAGCAGAGCGATGCGAGCGGAACGGTTCGGATCGTACTCGATCGTGGCAACCTTGGCGGGCACGCCGTCCTTGTTGCGCTTGAAGTCGATCACGCGGTAACGACGCTTCACGCCGCCGCCCTGGTGGCGGGTGGTGATGCGGCCGTTGTTGTTACGACCGGCCTTCTTGGGCAGGGGCTCGAGAAGAGACTTCTCGGGCTTGGTGCAGGTGATCTCGGAGAAATCGGAGATCGTCTGCCAACGCCTACCAGCGGAGGTCGGCTTAAGGTGCTTTACAGCCATTACAATCCCTTTCAATAGGAATCCGTTAGCCATCGCAGACAGGGATTCGAGGTTCTGCCTCGGGTGCGATGACACCGGACGTATACACGGTTCCGGGCGTGTCCATTTTATACGCCCAAAACCTTGAGCTCTCGCCTCCCCTATTTGGGAGGCATGAGCTCACTCAACAGCAGCGAGTCTTAGGCCTGGTTGCCAAAGACCTCGATGGTGTCGCCCTCGGCCAGCGTGACGATGGCCTTCTTCCAAGAACGGGTCTTGCCGGCGACATAGCGCACGCGCTTGGTCTTGGGCTTGACCGTCAGGGTGTTCACGCGAACGACCTTGACGCCGAAGATCTCCTCGACAGCGTCCTTGATCTGATACTTGTTAGCATCCTTGGCGACCTCGAACGTGTACTTGTTCTGCTCCATGCCGGAGAAGGAACGCTCGGACACGATCGGACGGATGATGATCTCGTGGGCGGTCATTTAAGCAAGCACCTCCCCGAAGTGAGCGGCGATGTCGGCGGGCATCAGCACAGCGTTGTTGTTGACGAGATCGTAGGTGTTGGCCTCGTCGGCGGTGATGATGAACGTCTTGGGAATGTTGCGGAACGACAGGTAGGCGTTGACGTCCTCATCGCGAACGATGATGGTCAGACGCTTGCCCTCAAGGCCGAGAGCCTTGAGCATGGCAACGGCAGCCTTGGTGGAAGGCTTCTCGAAGCCGTAGTCGTCGACGAGCACGAGCTCGCCATCGGCCAGCTTGGCGGACAGCGCGGAGCGCATAGCCAGCTTGACCTCCTTGTTGTTCATACGCTTAGCGTAGGAACGGGGCTTGGGGGCGAAGACAACGCCACCGTGACGCCACTGGGCAGCACGAATGGAACCCTGGCGGGCACGGCCGGTGCCCTTCTGACGCCAAGGCTTCTTGCCGCCACCGGAAACCTCAGAGCGGCCCTTAGCGGACTGGGTGCCCTGACGCCAAGAGGCCATCTGGCACTTGACGATGTGGTGCATAACGTGGATGTTCGGCTCGATGCCGTACACCTCAGCGGCGAGCTCGGCCTCGGCGACCTTCTTGCCCTCGCTGTTCTTTACTTCAAACTTTGCCATTTAAGTGTTCTCCTTGGTATGACGCTGGGCTAAATGGGCTGGGCCCTTAGGCCATACGGATGGCGACGAGACCATTCTTGGCACCCGGGACAGCGCCCTTGACCAAGATGAGGTTCTGCTCGGCATCGATGCGGACAACGGAAAGGTTCTTGACAGTAACGCGCTCGTTACCCATGTGACCGGCCATCTTAACGCCCTTGAGGACGCGCGCAGGATAGGCGCACTGACCGATAGAACCGGGGTGACGCTGGAAGTGAGAACCATGCGTCATAGGACCGCGGCGCTGACCCCAGCGCTTGATGCGACCCTGGAAGCCCTTACCCTTGGAGGTACCGATGACGTCAACCTTCTCGACATCAGCGAAATCAGCGACGGTAACGACCTCGCCGACCTTGTGCTCCTCGCCGTTCTCGACGCGGACCTCACGAAGGAAGCGGACAGGCTCGACGCCAGCCTTAGCGAAGTGACCAGCCATGGGCTTGTTCACGTTCTTGGCCTTGATGTCGCCGAAACCGATCTGGACGGCGTCATAGCCGTCGGTTGCCTGAGTTTTAACCTGCGAGACAGCGCAGGGGCCAGCCTGGATGACCGTGACGGGAACGACGTTGTCGTCCTCGTCCCAAACCTGGGTCATGCCAATCTTGCGGCCGAGAATCATGCTGATCAAGATATGATCCCAACTCTCGCGTGGTCTTGGGACAATGCGTACACCACCGAGCGTACGCCCCTAGAGGACCACTACTTACACGACGTGCTCCCCAGCCTTGTATTTCGCCCGGACTACCTGACAACCCTATTAAGCAGGCATTTTGTCCAGCCAGAATACTCCCCTGGTTACACACAGCTGTTTAGTATACACGGCTGCGGGCGTATCCATCGAGATTCATATTTCACTCACATTGTTTACGCAGGTAAAGTGCGTGGCACGTTCCCAGTGTGCGGCGGAGGGGGCGGGCCTGAGGCATATTAAGGTTGCTGCTCTACAGTCCTGCTCACGACGGAGAGCACATTAAGTGCTCTCCTGTTCGTGCGGAACTCGCGACAACCTTAATATGCCTCAGGCCCGCCCCCTCCGCCGCACACTGGGAACGCCACGTAGATGTCTGCTAAACCTTGCTCGCTCAGCTAATTACTTTGTTGGGGGTCCACTATTTGCTGGAGGGTGAACTTGCATTGCATTGGCTCGCCTTCTGCTTGTAGCTTTGCCTCATCGAAGTCGAAGATCATGATGGCGCAGTTGGGGAGTTTTGCTGGGAGCTCGAAGCCCTCTGTGGCTGCAGCCTTGATGAATTGGCGGCTGGCGCTGCCGTGGCTTACTGCTAGGAGGGTTTCTATGCCCTCGGCGCCCATGAGATTGGTGAGGGTGGCTACCATGCGTTCTTGCAACGCTTTGCTTCCCTCTCCTCCGAAGGGGACCAGGTCCTCGCCCGGATCCCAGACGTCGGTGGGAAGGGCATCGTGGGGGCCTTCTTCGAAGGAGCCGTAGCAGCGCTCGATGATGCCTTCGCAGGGCTCGGCTGCTGCGTCCGGGCCGAGGAGCTCGCATGCGACGAGCTGAGCTGTGTCCATGGCTCGGCCTAAGGGCGAAGAGACCACTTTGTCGGGGACGACGCCGTGGGCCTTGAGCCATGTGGCCGCTGCCTGCGCCTGCTGACGACCCAGATCGGTCAGCGGTGAATCGCAGCGGCCCTGGACCAGCTTTTTGACGTTGAACTCCGTCTGGCCGTGGCGGAGTAGATACAGCTTCTTCATGCTCTCCCCTTCTGCATAACCTGCTTTGCCGGCACAGCCTTACTCGTGGGTATGTCCTACGTAGTCTTCGTCGATCGTAATCTTGGCAATCGACTTGGGATATTCCGATTCGACCCGTTGTGTCAGCGCGTGCTTTACGTCTTCGGCACTCATCTGCAGATCCGAGGGACGCACGCAGTCAAAGATCACGTTGGTGTGCGTAGGACCCGGCACGCAGCGCAGGTCATGAATCGAGAGGCGGCTATCGATCTCCTGGGCCATGGCGTGAATGCGCAAGCGCATGCTCGCCAGCTTGGGGTCATCGGTCACGATGGGATCGTAGTGAAGCGTAACGATCATGCCGTCTTCGTCCCTAAACGACTGCTCGATGTTATCGAGCGTGTCGTGACTTTCCAACGGGCTGTCCTCGGCCGCCATCTCGGCATGCGCACTTGCAAACTTCCTGCCCGGGCCGTAGTCGTGAACCATCAAATCGTGAACGCCCAAAACGCCGGGATAGCTCATGATCTTGTCTCGAATGTGCTTGACCAGCTTAGGATCGGGCGACTGGCCCAAAAGCGGGCTCACCGTATCCTGGATGAGCTCAAAACCGCTCCAGCCAATATAGGCGCCAACGGCAAGGCCGACCCATGCGTCAAGATTGATGTGCGTCACCTGCGAAACAATTGCGCACGCCAACACGGCGCCTGTGGCAAGGACATCGTTCTTGGAATCCTGCGCGGTCGCATGCAGCGTCTCGGACTCAATGCGATCGCCGAGCTTTTGGTTGAGGGCCGCCATCCACAGCTTTACGACCATCGAAAGCGCCAGGACTGCCACCAGGGCAAGCGAGAACTCGACAGGCTCCGGGTTGACAATACGCTCCACCGAGGACTTCACCAGTTCGATGCCAATAAGCAGCACGAGCGCCGCCACGACCAAACCCGAGAGATACTCGTAGCGACCGTGGCCGTAAGGATGCTCGGGGTCGGCCGGCTTGCTCGCCAGCTTAAAGCCCAGCACGC
>JAYBEF010000051.1:0-8364 GCA_037277825.1 Collinsella sp. | reverse complement strand
TCACCACCATGAACCCCGAGACGCGCCGCCTGATCAAGGTGGAGCCCGAGGACGTCACCAAGATGGAGACCATGTTCAACCTGTTGCTGGGCAACGACGAGGCGGGCCGCAAGCGCCATATCTCCGAGCACGGCAAGGAATACCTGGACCAGCTGGACCTGCAGTAGCAGCAAATCGATAACGACGGCCCATAAGAAGTTCAAGAGGAAATCGTGGCAAAGAAGAAGACGAAGAACCAGCCAAAGAAAAAGCAGGTCAACGCCGAGAACGTCATCGGCCTGCACTCCGAGGTCACCGATCAGCCGATCACGCAGACGCTCGAGGTCAACTACATGCCCTACGCCATGAGCGTCAACGTCTCGCGTGCGTTCCCCGAGATCGACGGCTTTAAGCCCTCGCACCGCAAGCTGCTCTACACCATGTACAAGATGGGTCTGCTCAAGGGCGAGCGCCAGAAGAGCGCCAACATCGTGGGCCAGACCATGAAGCTCAACCCGCACGGCGACGCCGCGATCTACGAGACGATGGTGCGTCTGGCCACCGGCAACGAGGCGCTGCTCGCCCCCTTCGTAGAGTCGAAGGGCAACTTTGGCAAGTACTATTCGGGCGACCTGAGCTACGCCGCCTCGCGTTATACCGAGGCCAAGCTCTCCCCCATCAGCGCCGAGATCTTCAAGGACATCGACAAGGACCCGGTCGACTTCGTCGACAGCTACGACGGCGCCATGAAGGAGCCGCGCCTGCTGCCCACCACGTTCCCCAACATCCTCGTCTCGGCCAACAAGGGCATCGGCGTCGCCATGGCGTCCGACATCTGCGGCTTCAACCTCAACGAGGTCTGCACTGCCACAATGCACTACCTGCAAGACCCCGACTGTGACCTGCTCGAGTACATGCCCATGCCCGACTTCTCGACTGGCGGCGAGATCATCTACCGCCGCGAGGAGATGGAAAAGATTATCGAGACCGGCCTTGGCAGCTTCCAGATTCGCTCCCGCTGGCGCTGGATTCCCGAAGAGCGCATCATCGAGGTCTACGAAATCCCCTACACCACCAAGACCGATGTCATCATCGAGCGCATCGTCAAGCTCTCCAAGGAGGGCAAGGTCAAGGAAATCGCTGACATCCGCGATGAGACCGACCTCTCGGGTCTGCGCATCGCCATCGACCTTAAGCGCGGTGTCGACCCCGACAAGCTCATGGCTAAGCTCTATCGCTCGACCACGCTACAGGATTCGTTCTCGTGCAACTTCAACGTGCTGGTCGATGGTTACCCTCGCGTTATGGGCGTGCGCCAGATTCTGCACGAGTGGGTCAAGTGGCGTATTGAGTCCACGCGTCGCCGCATTAACTTTGACCTGGGCAAAAAGTCCGAGCGCCTGCACCTGCTGCACGGCCTCGAGGCAATCTTGCTCGACATCGACAAGGCCATCGCCATCATCCGTGGCACCAAGCTCGAGGCCGAGGTCGTGCCCAACCTTATGAAGGGTTTCGACATCGACGAGACCCAGGCCGAGTTTGTTGCCGAGCTCAAGCTCCGCAACATTAACGAAGAGTACATCCTCAACCGCACCAAGGACATCGCCAAGCTTGAGAGCGAGATTGCCGAGCTTGAGGAGATCCTCTCCAGCGAGGAGAACATCAAGAAGGTCATCAGCGACGAGCTGGCCGCGGTCAACAAGAAATATGTGATGCCGCGCCGCACGGGCAGGATTGAGCCCCATGAGGTTATCGAGGTAAGCCTGGAGCCCGAGGTCGAGGAATATCCGGTTACCATCATGCTCTCGCGCGATGGCTACCTTAAGAAGATGACGGACCGCGTGCTCAAGAAGGCGACCACGCTCAAGTACAAGGACGGCGACAAACCCTTTATCGAGTTCCCGTCCTCCAACACCCACGAGCTGCTGGTCTTTACCAACAAGAGCCAGGTGTACAAATGCAAGGTTGCGGCGTTTGAGGACACCAAGTCGGCCCAGCTGGGCTCGTACCTGCCGACCGATCTTGAGATGGAACC
Organism: Collinsella sp.; assembly: GCA_037277825.1. GTDB lineage: Bacteria > Actinomycetota > Coriobacteriia > Coriobacteriales > Coriobacteriaceae > Collinsella. The sequence goes on along the minus strand of JAYBEF010000051.1, from coordinate 6,350 downwards.
CGACGAGAGCGTCATCTGGGTCATCGACCCCGAGGACTATAAGGCCGACGTGCTGTTTGTCTTTGAGAACGGCCGCGTGGTGCGCGTCGCGCTTTCTGGATACGTCACTAAGACCAACCGCAAGCGCCTCAAGAACGCCATCTACGGCGGCAGCAAACTGCTGTATGCCCAGGTGCTCAAGGAAGACCGCGACATCGCACTGGTCTCGAGCGACTATCGTTTGATGAACTTCAACACGTCGCTGCTCAAGACCAAGACGACTACCAACACGCAGGGCGTCCAGGCCTTTACCGCCAAGAAGGGCCGCTCGGTCACCACCGTCGGCACAACCGAAGAGATCCTTGGCGCCGGCGTCTCGGCCGAGAAGTTCACCGCGCAGAGTCTGCCCTCCGCCGGTGCCCTCATGAAAGAAAACGACATGCCGAGTTTGTTTGACTAGGACGACGGCAGCCAAACCGTCATGGTTTTACAATGCAGCGGGGCCCGGAGCGCAGCAACATCGCGCTCCGGGCCCCGCTCGTTGCAACGTAGTCGGAATAATAGGAATCCCCGTTTTTCACTCCTGCAATCCCGCGGCACAAGACATGTTAAACCGTTAGCAAAACTTGCAAAAATTAGCAAAAGTTGCAAAAACTAGCAAAACCTGCAAAGGGGCCACCATGGATCGCAGCAAATGTCTCCGCCATGCCAGGCATGCTCGAAGATATTATCGAGCGAACCAAAGAAGCGGCAGATAGCCGCCTCTCATAGTCTCGCGCGTGCATAAGCGGCGTTCAGATTGAGTCAGTCGGCATCGATTGGACATATGCTCAGGAGACTCAGGGTAACTGGCGCACGGGCATGAATGGCGTCTTCAGGCAACTCGAGAAGCATGACGTCGGGCTTCTCTCGAAACGACCTATCGAGAGCTTTCCGATAAAGACATTGAGTTTTTACTCGCGATGCTGCCCGATTCTGGCCCCAGCAGGGTCTCGGAGGTAGCCAAACGCATGGGCGTCGCCAGCAACTACGCAAGCCAATACAAACGCCGCCTCCTGGAGGACGGCGTCATTGGAGAGCGCGGGCGTGGTCTCGTTGGCTTTGACATTCCCGCGTTCAGGGAATTCTTGAACGAGAAGGCGTTTTAGCACGCCGGAATTGTCCGCGGAAGCATCAACGCATGGTAATCAGCATTCCTCTTGGTAAGGATAGCAAGCATTTTCCACCAACACCGATTGCCATGCGTTCTTCTTGTCCTTAGGCGAGCTTGCGAGCGAGCTCTCGCACCTCTTCCAACTTGGGCGAGGAGGCCATGCTGTCGCGCTCGGTCATACCGCTGATGGTGACAATGCCCTGGTCCTCCCACTTGCAGTACGCGCAGGTCGACTTGTACATAGCGATCGCCGCATCATAGACGCCCTCGCTGTGGCTATCGAGCAAAAGGGCCGTCTTGGTGAACGGGAAGCCCGTAGCACCGAAGGCGTACAGGCGGTCGATGGCGGCCTTCTCCTGCGCGGTGATATCAAACCAGTAGATAGGCGAAGCGAAGACAACCATATCGGCGCCTTTCAGCGACTCGATCACGTTGGCCATGTCATCCTTCTGCACGCAAGTGCCCTCATGGGTAAAGCAGTACTGGCATCCCAGACAACCAGCGATCTTTTTGCTGGCAACGCGGACGACCTCGACCGTATGGCCGGCCTCGCGCGCGGTCTCGGCAAACGCCTCGACCATGGTGTCGGTATTGGCGCCCTTACGCGGGCTGCCGCTCAACACAACGATATTCATAAGAATCTCCCTCCTTCATGCCGCAGGCGCGCGGCATATTAGTTTGTTTTAACCAAAACGTATGGAGTTATTCAATCGCCTCGTTTCAGCTACTCCCACTCGACAATAGGAGCCACTGGCCAAAAGCCTGTCAACATCAAAACAAGTTCTCAATCTGTCGATTCTACGTGAGGCAATGATCATCATTTGATACCGCGCTGTTTGCGCACTAGGAAGCAAAGGAATCTGGCCACCACTCAAATAAGATCACCGCCATCTTGCATAAACGACGCCATGTTAAGGTGCCTGACGCCACCCCTCTCCTGCAATAGAGGATCAAGCGTGAACAAGTAACGCGGATACCCATCCCTGATGTGGCCGAACGGCCTGTACTCGCGCTCCTCGACGCCTCTGTCGGCAATCGACATAGAGACCTGGATATAGGCGTAAGCATTGCGCCTACGAGCGATGAAGTCACACTCGAGCTTCCCAATACGGCCCACAGAAAGCTCGTACCCGCGCGATGCAAGATAGAGGTAGATCTTCACGTCGGTATATACGCAAGATGCACCCCTTTTTCTCAGCGTCCATTTCATCAGTTATGGGGGTGCTTTTTTACATTTTATAAAAAAGCGTACCGATAACTTATTCCCACTCAGTTTCGGAAATCGAATGGTTTTGAAGTTTCGAAAGCGGCGTCCCAACATGCGTAAGGGCATGTTGGGACGCATCAGTAAAACGGGAATCGACTCACGCGAGAAGGCGCCGCCCCGTCGCCTCGAGACGTGCGACAGGCAGATTAGGTTTGGGGAGTAGAACGGCCCTTGCGCGAGGCGTGAATTGTAATCGATAAAGCCGAGCTTTGAGAACATGCGGTTTATCTCGTCGAACGTTGAGCCGACAGGGGCTTGCGCCACAGTGGGCGACTTAGCGACGCCCATGCCCATGATGCCGGGCACAAGCGTGAATGCGCCACGTGGAGGCGAAGGGGCCGCCCGAGAGGTTGATGGTGAGCGAGCACCAAAGGTCAAGGTAGCCCTCGCCTTCCGGGCTTGCGAGGTCGAGGGCGAGCGTCCCTCCCTCGGTCGCGTACAGCGACGGCAGACACTCGGCCAGCTCCTCGGTCATAAGCGCTTGCATGTCCGTCTCCCCTCCAGGCCACGTCGGACCCCTAGAATCTTCGCCCCGCGGGCAAAGCCTCGGCGCGCCCCATGGCATCTCGACTTTGCCCCCTGCAATGCCGCGCAGCGGAGACACCACCTGAGACGGACGTCGATGCATCGAACCCGAGACCGGGCGCTGCGGCGGGAAGCCTCTCGCGCGGACAATCTGCTCGATCTTGCCGTGCACGTCTTAAAAAAGTTCGAAAAAAGTCTAATAATACGACATCCGTCGAACAGTCGGGGGTACACACCACTACAGATGGCCCACGGAACGGGGAGCGAGATGGTCGGCGACGGGTTCAAGGCACTCTCCGGCCCCACGCTCCGCCAGGGAGGGCGTCGGGAGGGAGGCCGTAATGGGTGAGAGGAGCGAGCGGCCGGAGCGGGTGTTTCCCGGCAGGACAGACCCGTGGTTCATAGCGGCCATGGTGATTGTGGCGGGAGGTTTATCCGCGGCGTGTATCGCGTGTTTCCTGAGCTCGAGTCCCGCGCTCCTATGGGGCTGGCTCGCGCTGCTGCCCGTCCCGGCCCTCGTGGCCCTGGCCGCCCTTCCCGTCCGCAGCAACCGCCTCGAGCTCTACGGCGACCGCCTCGTCGTCGTGTACGCTGGGATGCGTTCGGTGATACCCTACGCCCACGTGCGGGGCGTCCGGCGCACCAGGACGCTCTGGGCGGGGACGGCCAACTCGCTCGACCGCGTCTATATCAAGGCGCCCTACGACGGCGACGCCATCGTCTCGGTGACCGACAACGATGCCCTCATGGCAGAGCTCGAGCGTAGGTGCGGCCTGCGGCCCGACTGCGAACAAGGCAACTAGCTTCGCAGGGCGGCTATCAGCGACTTGCTGCTCATCGTCATATCACGACGGCCAATTTTGGGTCGGGCTGGCGGAGCATGTCGAGGACGGCAGATACGGCGTCGCCCGCATCGTCTTCGGCGCAGAACCGTCCACTGAGGAGATCCTGCGATTCGTCGTCAACAAATGGGCGAAGCTCTCGTTCTTCGATCACGATTCGACCGAGGCGAGCAAGCCCGCGAAGAACCCCAAGCGGCGCGCTCGCGAGGCAGCGAAAGCCCTTAAACGGCCCGCGGTGAGCACCAAGGCACAACAGGCGCTCGCGGCACAGAGAGAAGCGATGAAGCAGGAGTCAGCTCATGCAAGAAGCCGACGCCGCGTGGAAGAGGCTGATGCGCGCTACGAACAGAGAAGACTGAAGCGCAAGCAGAAGCATCGCGGGCATTGATCGCCATTCGCAACAAGGCAAACCATATACAGCAGCGGCGTCAGTTCCACTTGAAGCCGACGCCGCGTAGACGCTGATGGTGACGGCTATGCACGGGCACGGGCGCGCTACCGCACTTCACAGCTTGTTTCTCAAGTATTTGGGACGCACACGCGGCGTTCAAAAATGCGGAGCGACTCCGCATGGCTCGAGACTGAGCCAAGGTGCCCTACTTCTCGCCTTCCAGCAGCCCCACGATGCGGTCGATGTCGACGGCAAAGCGAGGCCTTCCCTCGCGCTCGTAGCGGTCGAGGTATGCCTGGCACTCGGAGACAATGCGCCTGGTGTTGCCGTCGATGATGCGCTGGAGCGTCTCGTAGTAGGCCGAGCCCTCGGTCCTGAAGCGGCGCTGGTAGGACTTGGTTATAGGAAACATCTTGATGTAGTGGATGCCGTGGCGGCAGCCGGGGCGCGTCGTGGGGCGGGGTGGCAACGCAAAGTACTGGTCTTTGGGCACGTTAGGGGCGATGTTGGAACGCAGCGGCACGGCAAAGTCCCTGCGCTTCCCGCGGAAACGCAGCCTCACCACCACGATGCAGGGACGATTGTGCTTAAGCATGAGCTCGCGGTCGCCCTCGACGAGATCGAAGAAGTCCTGGGAGATGGATACGATCTTCATCGGTTACGCCCCCTTCATACGAAGCGGGGCCCGCATCGCTGCAGGCCCCTACAGGTGGGCGATATTCTACGCCTTGCGGCACCCCGTCGCCCACGGAGGTTAAACGTACACGTAAGCCGTACTCTGAAAGCCGCGGCTTCCGGCAAGTAATTTATACCACGAAAGGTCGCTTTCGATGCGCCTAGCTCGCAAAATAACACTCGCCGGGCCGTCACCCCTGATCTTCTCGACCGTCTCCTCCAGGTACTTATTGCGTGCCACGGGCACCTCCGTCCTTGTTATCGAGATAAACACACCATGAGTGGCGTACGGGTCGAGAAGGGCTGGCGCCAAAAGAGCCCAACGGCCGTTACGGCTTCGTTAGAAACGCGTCCCACCATGGATGGTGAACCCGAAAGGTAAGGCGCGCGGGCACGGCGACTCGGCCCGCGCGCCCGGAAGAGAAAGGACGAACCCATGGGTTACATGCTCGAGACGCGCGGGCTCACCAAGCGCTTCGGCCGCGGCGACCAGGCGCAGGATGCCGTGGCCGACGTGAGCCTTCATATCCGCGAGGGCGAGGTGTACGGGCTGCTCGGCCCCAACGGCGCCGGCAAGTCGACAACGCTCAAGATGATCTGCGGGATGCTGCGGCCGACGGCCGGGGAGATCCTCTTTGCCGGGCACGCCTGGCGCCGCGAGGACCTCTACGCAATCGGCAGCCTCATCGAGGAGGCGCCGCTCTACCCCAACCTCACCGCGCGCGAGAACCTGCGCGGGGGCTCCGTCTCGCTCGCCAACAGCCCCTCGGGCGGCGCGGTGGCCACCATCGCGGTCCCCCTGTGAGGGCCTGACGACTCAGGCCCTCACACCAGCGTGCCTCGCAACCAAACGCTTCCCGGATAATAATGCCCGTTGCAGGGATCGCCCTGTCTAGTCGCCGCCCATGTGCATGAGCATGTCGGCGATGCGAGTCGCCATCTCGTCCGCCGCTGGAATGAATCCTTACTCCCATTCCTCCGAGTACCGCCCCATGCCTTGTCGTCTTGAAACACGGGGAGTAAATGGCGAAATCGCAGATGAAAGGGAGTAAAAAGGCAAAGAAAAAGCCTCCATTCCAACATGGGAACGGAGGCTCGATAATTGAGTTTACTCACCAATGTCGCTGGTGGCTTTGCCGTGACTCTCGTACGAAACGAAACTCAGCGGCACAGTACGGCACTCAAAAGTGCAGGTCAGAACCCTATCAGCCTACTCCCACTCGCAAAATGAAACTTAATTCTAAACGCTTTTGTTTGGGGGATTTGATATCATTTGATTTTTCCTGATACCTATTATCCTTATCCTATGGGCTTGCCGAACTTTTGCTATCATTTGGCTATCAAGGAAATGGCTATCAACGATAAAATTAGATTGGTTTCTCTGGTGGTTTACAACTACATTTTACCACGAAAGACAGGGAAATGCAATAACCTTCCTCGCTGTGGTGTATCAAGTGATCTTACCCTTGAATATCAACTTCATCCGAACACCTCCCATATTCATCCGTACATGTACGG
>JAYBEF010000050.1:0-7742 GCA_037277825.1 Collinsella sp. | reverse complement strand
CGACACTAACGCCACAAGGGCGATTGAGCAGGACGGTTTGGGCGGGTCCCGTACTTAGTTTCCAAAATCATTCCGCAGCGCGAAGGCCCCCGTTGTCAACGCTTCGAAGAAGCGAGACAACGGGGGCCTTCATGCGCGAGGACGTTTTGGAAACTAAGTACGGGACCCGCCCAAACCGTCCTGTGGGATCAGAGTACCCTTGCTGTTACTCTGCTTTGCCCACGGAGTTGAGGTTGGTCATGCGGATCTTAACCAGCTCGGTGATCTCACGCATACCCTCCTTGGCCGGCTTCTTGGGATCGAAGCAGGCAGGGTTCTCGGCCATGTAGGCCATGAAGCCCTTGGTGTAGGCCTGACGCAGCTCGGTGGCGTAGTTGACCTTGCAGATGCCGTTCTTCACGGCCTCGGCGACCTGCTCATCGGGCACACCGGAGGTGCCATGCAGAACCAGCGGCACGTCAACGGCGTCGCGGATGGCCTTGACCACGGACTGCTCGATGTGCGGATCGCTCGTGTACACACCGTGGCTGGTGCCAACGCCAATAGCGAGGGAGGTGCAGCCAGTGCGCTCGACGAACTCCTTAGCCTCGGCAGGATCGGTGTAGGGGCTCTCGCCCTCAACCGCGGGACCGTCGTCCTCCTTGCCGCCAACCTTACCGAGCTCGGCCTCGACGGGCACGCCCATGGCGCGGCCAGCGTCGGCGACGGACTTGGTCAGAGCGATGTTGTCCTCGAAGGACTCGTGCGAACCGTCGATCATGACAGAGGTATAGCCAGTGCGGAAAGCCTGCATGCAGCGGTCATAGCCATCGCCGTGATCGAGGTGCAGAGCGACGGGCACGGAAGCGCGCTCGGCGGCAGCCTTGACCATGCCGTAGAAGTAGTCCAGACCAGCGGTCTTGATGGTGCCCGGGGTGGTCTGCATGATGACGGGGGACTTGGTCTCCTCGGCAGCAGCCAGAACGGCCATAACAAACTCGAGGTTCTCGACGTTGAACGCGCCGACGGCGTAGTGGCCGGCCTGAGCGTCCTTGAGCATCTTTTCGGTGGTAACAAGTGCCATGAGCGTTTGCTCCTCTCCCTCGCCCGCATCTGGACATCGGGCGTAGTCGTTCACAAGGCGTTTCACCTTGCGTTTTGCTGCGCCCATTGTATGAAAATCGACAGCGTCGCACGTATGAGATATCACCGGCACACAGGTCAAGACACTCGTTTTTGAAAAGCAAACGGAAGGGATTCGCGCCGGATCCGTCTATACGACATTGCAGTTTTCAAGCGAATCATCTTTCTTTTATAGAAAAGATAAGTAATCGAAAGGCGTTTTCTTACTTAAAAAGAAAATGAACGAAAATAGAGTCAACACAATTCCTGCAAATTTAAGTTGAGGATGGAGCAGCTATGGCCCATGCAACAACCCGAGCCTTCGCCGATGAGCGTCGCGCTGCCATCATGGAGATGCTCGAACATAACGCCTCGGTGCAGGTGGCAGAAATCGCCCAGACCTTTGGCGTGTCCTCCGTTACCGCCCGTGCCGACCTAGACGCGCTCGCCGAGTCCGGCAAGCTGCGCCGCACGCATGGTGGCGCTGTGTCGCTCCAGAAGCGACTGACCGTATCCACCCAGGATCGCCGCATCAATGTCAACGTCGCCGCCAAGCAGGCCATCGCGCAAAGCGCCATCGAGCTCGTCAATGACGGCGACACGCTGCTCGTCGACTCGGGCACCACGGCGCTCGAGTTCGTCCGGCTCCTCGCCCAGCGCGATGGCATCACCGTCATCACGGCCGACATTACCATTGCCGATTACATCGACGAGAGCATGCCCTCGGTCGATGTCGTCATGTTGGGCGGGGCACTGCGCAAAGGCCATCGTTATTTGTACGGACCGCTCACTATGCAGGCGCTCCAAATGGTCCATGCCGATCTGGCCGTCATGTGCCCCGGTGCCTTTGTCCCCAGCTGCGGCTTTACGACCGACTTTCCGCAGATGGCCGAAACCAAAGCGGCTATGGTCGGTACCGCCCGTCAAAGCGTCGCCCTCATGGACGCCAGCAAGGTTAACGGACGCGGCATGTACCGCTTTGCCAAGCTGACCGATGTCGACACCATCGTGATGGACCGTGATCCCGATGGCGCCGTCGCCACCTCAATCGCCGAGACCGCCGACGACGCCCGCCCAAATCTCGTCATCGCCGGCGCTTAAACAAAAACCACCACAAAGGTGCCTGTCCCCTTTGTGGTGGTTGTGATGGCTGAGCGTCAAAAGTGAACGTGTCGCTACTTGGAAAGCTCGTCGGCGAGGGCCTCGATCTGAGCGCGCGAGGCGTCGTTGAGCGAGCCCAGCACAGTCACCTTGTTCTGCGCCAGGGTGATGTCCTTCATGCCCTCGAGCTCCTTGGTCATAACCTTGGCAGCTGCAGGCGCCCAGGAACCGGCCTCGACAAGCGCCACGGTACGGTTCTGATAGGCGTGCCCGGCAAGCGTGTGGATAAAGGTGCTCATGAACGGGAAGATCTCGCCCTGATAGGTGATGGAGGCAAGCACCAGACGGTCATAGCGGAACGCATCCTCAACGGCCTCGGCCATGTCGTCGCGAGCCAGGTCAAAGACGGAGACCTTCTGGCCGCGGGCCTCGAGAGCAGATGCGAGCTCCTCAACGGCAGCCTTCAGATGGCCGTACACGCTCGCATAGGCAATCGTGATGCCCTCGTCCTCGGGCTGATAGCTCGACCAGGTGTTGTAGGTGTCGAGGTAGTAGCCCAGATTCTCGGTAAGAACAGGACCATGGAGCGGGCAGATGATCTGGATGTCCAGGCCGGCGGCCTTCTTGAGCACGGCCTGCACGAACTTGCCGAACTTACCGACGATGCCAAAGTAGTAGCGGCGCGCTTCGCAAGCCCAGCCTTCCGGGTCCTCGATGTCGTTAGCACCGAACTTGCCAAAGCCGTCGGCACTAAAGAGTACCTTGTCGGTGGACTCGTAGGAGAAAATCACCTCGGGCCAGTGAACGTTGGGAGCGCCGACAAACGTTAGGCTGTGACCGCCCAGATCGAGCACGTCGCCCTCTTTGACGACCATTTTGCGCTCGGGGTAGTCGGTGCCAAAGTAGTTGACCATCATGCGGAAAGCACCCACGCTGGCCACAATCTGTGCCTGGGGATAGCGCTCCATAAAGGCGGCGATACCGGCGGAGTGATCGGGCTCCATGTGATGAACAACCAGGTAGTCGGGCGTACGGCCATCGAGCGCGGCCTCGAGGTTGCCGAGCCACTCGTCGACAAAGCCAGCGTCGACCGAATCGGCGACAGCGATTTTATCGCCCAAGATAACGTAGCTGTTGTATGCCATACCGTTCTCGGACACGTCGTACTGGCCCTCGAACAGGTCAATGTCGTGATCGTTGACGCCAATGTAGCGGATATCCTTGGTGATCTCCATCAGGCAAAGCCTCCTAGATAGACAAAAGAACCCGTCTATCATAACACTCGTCTTCATAGACACGGCTATCTGCCAGCATCCTTATCGATTGTTATTGAGGTGGAATATACCGCCGTTGACCTGCACAAACTATGCGTGCGGTATCGCCGTGCTATGTCGAATAATGAGCTGGCCGGGAATACGGATGGCAACGGTTTTGCCCGCCGTACCCGCCTCGGGAACCGCATGCTCAAACACCTCGCGTCCGCGCTGATGTAGATCGAATCGCACGGTCGTGAGCTCGTTGTGTGCCACAAAATCATCGAGCGAATCGTCGACGCCCACCACGCTCACGTCCTCGGGCACGCGCAGACCGCTATCGCGCAGCGCTGCAATCGCGCCATTTGCCATCTGATCGTTTGCCGCATAGATCGCCGTCATGGTGCGATCGTGCTCGGCCAGGTACCTGCCGGCCTCGTAGCCGCTGTTGGCAGACCAGTCGCCCTCGAGCGGCTCTGCCGGCTCGATGTGTTTACGCTCGAGCGCATCCTGCCAACCGGCTCGACGAAATTGCTCGTCGACCGAGAACGACGGGCCGCCAATATAGCGAATCTGCTCGTGCCCCAGCTCAAACAGGTGATCCATAAGCAAGAGCGAGCAGCCGTAATGGTCGGAATCGACCGTGGTCACGCGCGGATGCGCGTACATGGTAACGATGACCGTGCCAATGCCCGGCAACGGATCGAACGTCTCAAAATCGGGCGCCATGCGACTCATGCCGATGATGATGCCGTCCACCGGCAATGCGGCCATACGACGTGTGGCCTCGGCAAGCGAGAATTCCTCGGTCTTGGACATCTCGACCAGCGTGATGGCGCAATTATGCTCGCGAGCAGCGCTGGCGATGCCATCGATCATCGACAGGTTGCCAAACTTGGTGACATCGTTGACGCACAGGCCGACCGAATGGTAACGGCCGTCGCGCAGCGAGCGACCGGCATAACTCGGACGAAAGCCGAGCTCTTGCATAGCGGCCTGCACGCGCTGGCGCGTCTGTTCGTTGACGTTAGGCAAGCCATTGGCAACGCGCGAAACCGTCTGCTGCGAAACGCCAGCAGCGCGGGCGACGTCGGCCATGGAGACCGGACGCGTACCTGTATCGTTGGACGGGCGCCTTGCCACAGGATCACCTTCACCCTTGCGAGATTTGAATAGCGTGAATGCCGGCCCGGGCAGAAATACATCCCGCGCCGAGGCCCGCTATCGTCGGACGCATGTTAACGTACTCTACTTTTTCTATCTGCATCTCTTCTGCTTTATAAGTCCATACGGCAGTACCGTTCACGGCTGAATTTCTACCGATTACCAGATTCTCAAAAAGTGACAAGCGATGTGTTATGAGTACGTTAACATAGCCCGTAACGTGCGGTATCGTGAACACTTGGTTCATGCCGCTTCAAGTTGTTAACGTACTCATAACGACGCAAAACCCACCCGGGCGCGCCAAGGAAAGGACTCCCATGACCACCCCCGACGAAAAGACACTCGCCACACTCACCAAGCTGTTTGAGGAGGAGTTTGGCCCCATCGGCGATCGCCAGGTGCTCTATGTACACGCGCCCGGCCGCTCCGAGATCAGCGGCAACCACACCGACCACGAGGGCGGCCACGTCATCGCCGGCTCGCTCGATGTCGCTGTCGACGGCATCGCCGTGGCAACCGATTCCAACAAGGTTCGCGTTGCCGACGAGGGCTATCCCACCTTTGAGATCGCGCTCGACACGCTAGACGTTCAGGAGTCCGAGAAGGGCACGTCCGCGAGCCTCGTCCGCGGCATGGCCCACGAGATTGCAGCCCTTGGCGTTGAGCCCCACGGCTTCGATTTCGCCTTCACCTGCTCCGTCCCCTCGGGCGGCGGCCTTTCCAGCTCCGCTGCCGTCGAGGCCGCGTACGGCCGCGCCATGGAGACGCTCTGGGGCGCGCCCGCCATTGAGCCCGTCGCGCTTGCGCAGATGAGCCAGCGCACCGAGAACAACTACTACGGCAAGCCCTGCGGTCTGATGGATCAGGCCGCCGTTTGCTTGGGCGGACTCGCCTACATGGACTTTGAGGATCAGGCCCAGCCCAAGACCCAGAAGCTCGAACTCAACTTTGAGGATCACGGCTATGCGCTCGTGCTCGTTAAGGTCGGTGCCGACCATGTGGCAGCTACCGACGACTACGCCGCCGTTCCGCGCGAGATGCAGGACGTCGCCGCCGAGTTTGGCAAGGCGCGTCTGTGCGAGGTAAACGTGGCGGACTTTGACGCCAAACTCCCCGAGCTGCGCGCCAAGCTGGGCGACCGTGCCTGCCTGCGCGCCGTTCACTACTGGTACGAAAACGGCCTAGTCGACAAGCGCTGGGCTGCCCTGAACGCCGGCGACATCGACCAGTTCCTGGTCCTGACGCGCGAGTCCGGCGCCAGCTCTGCCATGTACCTGCAGAATGTCGTTGCCAAGCTGGGCTCCGAGCAGCCTTCCATGTACGCCTTGGCACTGGCCGAGCATGTCCTCGACGGCCGAGGCGCCGTCCGTATCCACGGTGGCGGCTTTGGTGGCACCATCCAGGCCTTCGTGCCGCTCGACCTGGTCGACACCTTCATCGCCAAGATGAACGGCTGGCTGGGCGAGGGCTCTGCCCGTCATTACGCTATCTCTGACAAGGGGGCTTACGCGGCATGGCTGTAATGACTGATGTGCGCGAGGCTGCGCAGGGCCTGACTGAGTATGCTATCCACCGATCGATGATCGGACAGGACGACCGCATCTGGGCCTACAACACCATTCTGGAGTGCATCGGCGCCACGGGCCCCGCGCTCGACATGACCTGGGCGTTGCAGAACGAGAAGCTCTCGCTCTTGCACCCCGATACGCTCCCCGATTTTGACCTGGAGGGCACGCTTGCCGCGCTTTCCGAGGCCGCCGTCGCCAACGGTGCCGCCGAGGACACGGCATCGGGCCGCGACCGCATCGCCATGCGCATCATGGGCGTGCTGATGCCGAGGCCTTCGATTGTAAACGAGGAATTCAACGGCCGCATGGGCGTCGACGAGCCCCGCGCCGCGACCGACTGGTTCTACGGCCTGTGCTGCGACGCCGGCTACGTGCGCCGCGCCGCCATCGCGCGCAACATCAAATGGAGCACCTCCACCAACTGGGGCGACCTCGAGATCACTATCAACCTGTCGAAGCCCGAGAAGGACCCGCGTGACATTGCCGCGGCCGGCGTTGCAAAGAACACGGGAGATAAGTATCCCGCCTGCCAGCTCTGCATCGAAAACGAGGGCTATCCCGGACGCTCTGCCGCAGCCGACGGCGGCGCTCACCCCGCCCGCCAGAATCTGCGCGTTATCCCCATTCAGCTCAACGGCGAGCGCTGGGGCTTCCAGTACAGCCCGTATGCGTACTTTAACGAGCACTGCATTGCCATGAGCTCTGAGCATCGTCCGATGCACGTCGACCGCAAGGGGCTGACCTGCCTGCTCGACTTTGTCGACCTGTTCCCGCACTACTTTATTGGCTCCAACGCCGACCTGCCCATCGTAGGCGGCTCGATTCTGTCGCACGACCACTTCCAGGGCGGCGCGCACGAGTTCCCAATGATGCATGCCACCGAGGTCTCGCAGTTTAGCGTGCCTGGCTTTGACCAAGTCAGCGGTACCGTGTTGCAGTGGCCGCTTTCGGTGCTGCGACTGCGCTCGCACGACCGCGCCCAGCTGCTCGACGCCGCCGAGAAGATCATCCTCGCTTGGCGCGAGTGGACCGATGAGTCGGTGGGCGTCATCGCGCACACAGCCGACGGCGTAGCGCACAACACCGTGACGCCCGTCATCCGCCGCGTCGACTCCCGCGGCAACGCCGGCGGCGAGATCTACGAGGCCTACCTGGCGCTTCGCTGCAACATCACGACCGGCGAGCATCCGCTGGGCGTTTTCCACCCGCATGCCGAGTACCACCATATTAAGAAGGAGAACATCGGCCTGATCGAGGTCATGGGCCTGGCCATTCTTCCGCCGCGCCTGGTTCCCGAGCTCGGCGCTGTCCGCGAGCACTTGCTAGCGGCCAAGGCCGATGCCAGCTACGACCTTGCCGGTGCGCTCGAGGGCGATGATCTATGCCGTAGCCACGCCGCATGGGCCGAGGACGTCTTTGCCCGCCGCGCCGACGAGCTTACGGCCGAAAACGCCATCGACATCCTGCACGAGGAGGTCGGCGTGGTGTTTGGCCACGTGCTCGACAACGCCGGCGTCTTTAAGTGGGACGAAGCCGGCCGCGCCGCCCAGCAGCG